>NZ_JAJEJT010000001.1:317934-635868 GCF_021390645.1 Paraburkholderia flagellata | reverse complement strand
ATTTTATTGTTCACGTTGAAGATCGCTATCTCAGTGCGTTCGTGATGGTCATTGCGCTTCTGACATGGGCGCCGTTGCTCGATGTAACGCTTCAATCGCGCCGCCTGCTCGCCACAGCGCTCGTCATCATCTATAGCGCAGGAGCGCTCGGTGAACTTGTGATGACCGATGGGCCTTCGTTCGTAGCTGCGGCTCGCCAGGCGGACTTTCACGACGACCCGAAATGGCGGATTGCTGATGCACTTACTGCCTCCGGGTTGCAGCCGGGGGACCCGGTCGCCGTGATCCGGGATAGCTATCCTACTGTCAGGGTCAGCTGGGCCTATGTGTCACGCTTGCGCATCGTCGCCGAATTCGGCGGCCTCCCGTATCGTATCGAGCCCCAGGACCGTAACCGCCTTGATCGCAAAGACGAAGTCCTCTGGCCGAATTTCAGTGAGACATTCTGGACGCAGCTTACGGCGCAACAGCGTGAAGACGTCATGCAAGCGTTCCATCAAAGCGGAGCGCGAGCGGTCGTTTCGCTGGCGATGCCGAATATTGAGCCCGGTCCTGGGTGGGTGGCCCTCAAGGGAACGCCCGCGTGGCTTTACAAGTTTGCCGATGTGGGCAAATAGAGCCAAGGCCGCATCTTGCTTTAGTTAATTAGTTGTACGTGTTTCGTGCGATCCACGCAATTGGGTGCCCAGGTGTCAAAGGGTATTGCATATCCCCCCATCAGACTAAAAGGAGCGATCATATGGAGACCACCACCGTTCCCCCGGTTCTCGAAGCAGCATTGCCTGACAAGTGGATCGACGCGGATGCTTCGGTGTTTCGGGAGAATTTCGAGCGCAAGAGTTTCGACGTCTCTCACCATCTGGCGTCCCATCCGCTCCTTCAACTTCCTCAATTGATGGAATTGGCGGAGCGCACCCTGAAAACGCGTCCAGCTGACCTCTACTACGACATGGGTGACGTCGCGCCGGGTCAAAAATGGAAAGATACGAATCGCGCGTTCTCACCGCTGAATGCATTAGAGCAGTTGGAAGACTCCAACGCCTGGTTCATTTTCAGAGGTCCGCAACAAGATCCGGCCTACGCCGAGCTGTACAGGCATGCGATGGCGGAAATCAAGGGAATGGTCGGCGGCGACATCGAATCCAGTATCAAGCGGGAGGACCTCATTATTTTCGTGACGTCACCGAAGCGGGTGACGGCGTATCACATCGACCGTGAATGCAATTTCATTCTTCAAATCCACGGGCGAAAGGACTTGTACGTCTTTGATCGGGAAGACCGGCAGGTGCTTCCGGAGGTGGAACTCGAGCGATTCTGGACGATCGACCACAACGCGCCAAACTATAGACCCGAGTTGCAGGACAGGGCAAAGACGTACAGACTGGCCCCCGGAACCGGCGTTCACGTTCCGGTCAACTGCCCCCATTGGTTGAAGAACGGCGACAATATCTCGGTGACGTTAAGCGTAAATTTTCAGTTTCTCAACACGCTGCGGGCGGATGTCTATCGGACAAACTATTACCTCCGAAAGCTTGGCATCAACCCCACTCCGCCTGGACGAAGCGCGGTGCTGGATCGGGCCAAGGCCGCGGCGTTCTCGGCGGTGAATGCCGCGCGACGCGTTGCGAAGTCGGCCTTACCAGGAGGCGACTAGTCTTGCGTTTTCGCCCGGAGTTCCTGCGAGGGCGAAAAGCAAGAACTGGCACGACCGCGTTTCCAGAATTGCCTTGGCCCGCCCGGCCCGCCGTGGCGGGCCTTGTTGTTGTACGCATAAGCAATCGAGCGTGCCATGCGAGCAATGCGCGGCCACCGACGCTGCGTCCCTCGCAATCGCGTACAGCACGATCCGCCGAATCACCCGACCTTCTCAACCAGCTCTCTCCAGCTAGCGAGTATAGGTTCACGCGCAAAAATCTCGAGATGCGCGCGTGCCTGAGAAATCCGCCGGACACGCTCCTCGTCCGGCATTTCGGCTAGCGAATGCATACCATACGCGATGGATTCGCGAGCAAGCGGATCGGCGCACAGCATCGCGTCACCGCCAACTTCCGTCAGGATGCTCGCGCGGGAAACGAGGCAAGGCAAATCGTGCTCTATCGCCTCGATCACCGGCATTCCGAATCCTTCCAGCAGACTCATCAGCACGAAACCGGATGCGTTGCGGTAAAGCCAGCGAAGCTCGTCATCTTTCGTATATCCAGGCATCACGACACCCGGAGATTGCTTCGCGAGTTCAATAGCGACGTCGGCGCCAGACTCGCGCCCGCCGACAATGACGTACTGCCACCCTTTCTCCACAAGTCCGCTTGCCGAGAACGCCTCGATACAACGTGCCTGATTCTTGCGATTACCGATACTCCCCACCGTCAGCAGAAAACGGCGCGAAACGCCCTCCACCGGACGCCCCTCTCCTTCCTTTACCCCCAAACGGGTTGGAATATAGATGACGCTCGACGAAGCAAAGTCATTACCGTAGAGCCCGTGAAATTCCCGCTGGGAAGTCTTGCTGACAAAAACCATATGGGGCTTCATTCGCCTGATCTGCTCATAAGCCAGGAGATACAGATCTTCCACACCCGGCGCGAAGTATTGGGGATGGGTGATCGGACCCACATCGTGGCAGAGCACAATGTCCCGTGCTTCCAGGCGATGACGCACAACGCTGAGCGGGTCGAGATGCAGCGTAGGGCGCGGATCGCGGATCACCGGCAACATTGAAACCAACCGGGAGCGGTGTACCCGCGCAATGGTTTCCTTGTGGGTCAAGCGGCCCGCGATCCGGCGCATCAGATCACTGTGGGGAAATTCGTGAAATCGTCCGTAGTGGACCCTCGTCACCCTGGGGCCGAGCGTTGAAATGATGTCCTTCCCCAAAAAGAGCTTGCCGGTTCGATCATTGAGCGCCAATGAGAAGTCGACATCAATAGACATTGCGTGCCCCCAATATCGCTTTATAAGGAATTCAGCCGCTCACGGCCTTCACGGCATCGAACACGCTGCGCGCCGCCTGTCTCCAGGTGAAGCCGCCAGCCTGCCGGAGTCCGGCGGATATCAGGGATTCCCGCACCGATTCATCATTGAGTATGGCCAGAATATTCAGCCGCCACGCGTCCGGGTCGAACGGATCGGCATAAAGCACCGCTTTGCCGCAAACTTCCGGAAGCGCGCCAAACGGCGCAGCTACGACCGGGCAACCGAGCGCCATCGCCTCCAGCGGCGGCAGACCAAACCCTTCCGTAAGCGAGGGAAAGGCCAGCGCGCCGGCATGGGTCATCAGCCCAACGAGTTCGGCGTCGCTAATGCGGCCGGTAAATCGCACGTTGGAAGGCACGACATGCCCGAGACTTTCAAAGTCGGCCTGCGTCGCACCACCGAAGAGCACGAGTTCGACGTCGCTCAGCTGTGCGCCGGCGAAGGCCTTGAGCAAGATGCCGATGTTCTTGTGTTTCTGGGTGTTCGCGAGCGCCAGCACGTAGCGCCGCGGCTTCAGGTTCAATGCGGCAAGCTGCCGCGCGTCGGGCCGGACCTGCAGAACATGATCACAGCCGTTATGCACAACAACAATCTTGTCGGCATTGGCAATGCCGTAGCGCACAAGCTCGGCTTTAGAGAACTCGGATACGGTAAAGATGATCTTGTGCCGTTTGCCGATGAAAAAGTAGAGCGATTTGTACCAAAGCCGAAAAGGAAGCGAATAGGAATCAGGGGCGGAATACACCTGTGCATCGTGAATCATCGTCGCCGAATCTCGATGCATCAGTGGCCCGAGGTTGCATAGATTAAGAATGAAATCCCTTCTGCGAGCCAGCGGAAGATAGCATTGCTCCCACGCGATTCGGTGAATCCTGCGAACCCAGCGACTCTCGCGAACGCACGCAATATTGCGGTAGGGCGGAATCTCGACGCGGTCTCTGACGACGAGTGCACAATCGACACCGTTGCCGGCTTGCCCGGCAATCAGCGCATCGGTCGCGGCAACGAGTTGCTCGGCAACCTTGTGCACGCCCGTCGGCGCTGCTCCGAAGAACTTGCCGTTGAAAGCTATCGTCTTCGACGCGATCGTTTTCATAGCCAACCCCCACGCTCAAGCGTCATCTCTTTTCACACAATGTCCCGGCAATCGTTGAGATGGCCGCGACGATAGCCCCAGAGTTTCCGAACAGTATTGGCGCCACGCGATTTCGGTCCTGACGCGGGTCCATGCGGCTTTCTCCGACGGGTATGCTATCGACACAGCCGGCGCGACACTGCTGGATACCGCACGCAAACGCGTGCATATCCAGCGTGCAAGCGGGCGATCGCTGCGCACCGGCTCAAACGGGGGTATCGGCCGCCGTGGAGTCGAGCACCGCTTTAGGCGTCGACCGGCCAAATCGGGAAACGAGCCAGGCGCGTATGGGCGTATCGATGAAGCGCATGATGAGATAACTGGTCAACAGGATCGCGGGCAGGAATACGGCGGCCTCCAGAATCGGATCCTTTCTGTGCATCAACTCCTGATAGGTGCCGTTGAGCCAGACAAACGTCGGGTAATGCAACGCGTACACCGGATACGACAGTTCGCCAAGAACCAGCGCGACCGTCCGCACATGCCCGGTGAGCGCAATCGAAGACCCGCCGAGGATCAGCAACGGCATCACGGCTGCAGCCCACAGCCACTGTACGAAGAAGGGGATCTGGCCATTCCACCCCATAATGACGATTGTCGCCACGCACGCGGGAAGAAATAGCGATTTCCAGATCTCAAACGAAAGCAGTCCGAATTTCGCATGAGCGTGATAAATCAGGACGCCCAGATAGTAGGCGCCAAATACACGTGGAAAGCCGGAAAGGAAAGTCTGCGGCGTATCGCCTCCCATGCCGGACACCGCGGTAAGCGCATAGCCCGCGATCGCCACGACGAGTGCGAATTTCATGCCGTCGAACCGGCGTGTGAGCATCCAGAACAGGTTGACGACCAGCTCGAGGAAAAGCGTGTATTGGGGGCCATTGAGCGGAAACACCTGCGGCCCTCCAATGGCATGCGGAGCACCGAAGGACGGAATGCACGACAGACCGAGGAGCGTGGCGGCCGCGAGCCAGCCTGGAGAAATGTCGGCATCGTGAAGCAGAACAACTCTCGCTGCCAGATACGATGCACTCAACAGGGTTCCGATCACGATCATCGGCATCAGCCGTATGAGTCTGATGCGCGCAAAAAGCGCACCGCTCATTCCTCTTTCGAAGCGCCGGTGGTACGCCACACACAGGACGTAACCCGACAGGCCAAAGAAGAAGTCGACAGCAATGCCCGCGTTTGGGGCCAGCCAAGGGATCCCAAGCCAGTGATTGAGGTGAAAGAGCAGGACCGATATGGCTGCGAGGCCGCGCAGGCAATCTGGCACTGCCAAATGGGAGTCTTTGTTCATCGCAAGCAACTAACACCAACTTTTTGGGCAACCTTCTACTTTGCCTTCACAGGCTTGTGCATAGCGTAGGGCGCTACTGGACGCGCCCCTAGCGCTTGTTTCTTGATTGTGTACGGTCAGGCACAATGCCAGCGGCTCTCAATGCGTTCTGCCTCGTACCTGGCAATTTCTAAAAACTCTCGGGTCGCTCAGGCGTCAGCCTTCCTCGAAGGAAGTCCCACAATCCGATCAAATTGCCAACCAGGCGCCCTCGCCGGTCGATCCATGGCTCCGGCGCAAAGCTTCGCACGATATTGCTCGCGATATTGCGTATGACATGATCGACGGCCGGGCGCAAAGGCATCGTTTTCTTTTTCACCAGATAGAACGGATTGATGACCTGCGAATAGCCAAGTTTGCAACCGGACACCCTGCCGCGCTTGACGCCCAGGTGCACGCCGAGCGCAGTATTGATGCGCACGACAAGACCGCCCCGATTCCAGATCTGGCCTCCGAAATCACGATCCTCCTGCCAGCCATAGAGAACGAGGCGCTCATCAAAGCGGAGGCCAGCGATGCTGCTGGCGCGGAACGCCATGTTGCACCCGTAGGGACCACCGGTCGGCGCGACGATCAACCTTTCCGGAAGATCACCGATCCTGGCAACGATGGCGCGCCCTTCTTCAAAGGAATAACCTGGCCCATGAATGCCATCTGCGATGACGGTTCCGGTGACACAGGCAATCGATGGATCGCTATCCAGGGCCTTGAGGACTTCCGCAATCCACTCGCTATGCATCAGGAAGTCATCGTCCAGAAACATCACGACGTCGACGTCGTCCGGCACATGATTCAACGCGTGATTACGTTGCGTCGTGAGCCCAGGCCGCCCCTTCAACACGATCATTCCAGGTCGGACGGACAAATCGCCAACGTCCTCATCCGAGACGCAGGACACGATCATCAGATCAGGCTTGACCCTCTGCAAGTCGACGAAGGCGACGACGTCTTTGAGAACATCTGGGCGACCACGCGTGGCGAAGATCAGGCAGATTCTCGGTTCTTTGCGAAATGAAGGCTGACTCATTGGCTCGGCCATCGTGACTCGCGAACTGAAGCTCGATTCCATCATTGACCTCATCGATCATTGCCCGCAGGAATGTGACTGACGCGGTATCGGTACGACAGGCATCGCTTTTCTGCCTGCCGCACGCGCCCACAGACCTCACACGCGCCCCACGACGCATGTGCAAAACGATTCGTTGACCGCGTTATTCGAGCCATCTTCCGAATCTCGCAGGCAATGAGAAACCTTCGTTGATTCCGAGAATTTCCCGGAGCAGTCCCAGGCGCCAGATTCCGATCATCAACATCACCAGCAACGAACCCTCCGCCAGTATCCGCGCGTAGACCATACCTGCGGCCCCCCAGTGGCTGGCAAGCGGAATAGCCGCCACCAGGTTCACCGCCGCGCTGATCACGCCGCTCCATGCAAGCAGCCTCTCGAGCTTGCGGGGAATCAGGAAATACATACCCAATACGCGCGTGCACACGGTAAGCGGCAGGATGAAAACCATAATATTGAGAACCGGGACGGCATGACGGAGTTCCGGTCCAAATACTAGCGGTATGAGCCATTCAGAGAGCAATCTCGTGATGATCACACCCGCGACCGCTCCCAGAAAGAAGACCGCGAATGTGCGCCGGGCAAGCAGATTGGCTCGGGCCGGGTTACGGGTAACCAGATACATGACCTTCGGTGCCAGGATTTGGGCTGCGGGAGACATGATGCTCAACGCGGCGCCAACCAGACGCTCAGAAAGACCAAAGGCACTCACTTCCGGAGCTGCGGCAAGTAGCGACAAGATATAGGTGGATGCGTCTAGCACCAATACCGCCGTTCCACTGTAGATGAAGATCGTAGCCGAGCGCTTGATCAGACCCACGGCCGCACGCAGGGGAGCAATGAAGCCGGTGTATTCTTTTCGAACCAGCCAGTAGGCCACCAGCGTCTGGATCATGCTGGAGGCAAAAATCACGGGAAATGCCAGGTCGACATCAGCCGGCTTCCGGATGAAGGCAAATATCATTGCGAGCGAAAGCACGAGCCCCAGGACTTCGATCAGGACATTCGTCCGCGGACGTCCCGTGCTGGTGAAATACCAACCAATGTTAAAGGCGGACAGCAGCCCTCCGGCGACGACGAAAAAGCCCGCAAGCGGCACATTCGCAATAATTTCCGACCGGCTAACCGCAATGCCTCCGATGATCGCGCCGGGAATGGACAACAGCAGCCGGGCCGTAAACTGATCCCGAAAAATCGTATCGCGTTCGCTCGCGATTTCGGTGTGGACGATATCCCGTCCCCCGATGGTAGAGAACCCGAAGTTGACTAGCAGCCAGAGCGCACTGGAAAGTGACAACCCGGCCAACACCACGCCGTAACCACTCGAACCCAGCACTCTTCCGTAATAAGGAATCAGGATGAGCGGGTACAGGTAACGTACCGCGTACGAAAAGTAAACCGCTAGCAGTTCAAGCTTTGATAGCGACGCGTGAACCTTATTCATGAGCCCCCCTGGCAACCCATCCGCCACGCGCGGGCACACGTCGCAGCACACGCGGCGAGAGTGCGCCCGCTGCGGCCGCAAACATGTAGAAACATGTACCTAATTCGAAGACGCTAAGCGAGGCCGAAGCCACGATCAGCGTCGAGATCATGGCGTGCCGCGCCGCGTAGCAGACGGCGCGCTCCGTGAAGGGGTAATGGGCAGGCACCGGTACCAGTAGCGTCTTGCCCAGGAACATCCCATAACACACCACGCCCACGATACCGAGGCTTCCCAAAAGCACCACCAGAAAGCTCGACGCACGAATGCTGCCAAGCCCAACGCCTATTCCCCACGTGTCGAAGAAGTTGGTGATAGCCTGGGCGTTCCACCCCATCCGCTCAACGCCGGAGTCACTACCTGCCTTGCTCAGAATCGCGGCGTCGACGAAATCCCCGAGCACTTTCACCACCCCGGGCAAAAAGACGATCACGTAGAGCACGCCCAACAAGCCCGCACATGCCGAGACAACCCATAGCCGTTGCTTGCGCACGGTAGCGAAACGTGAGATCACACCGGGGCGGCTGATTAGCAATACGAACTGATACGCCCCTAAACCGACATACGCGGTTCCCGAAGTCGACAACAGCAGGAGGCATCCCGTTGAAATCGCAAGGGGACCGGACAACTTCGGACGATAGCCGACCAGCCAGAGATTCAGGCAAAAGATAAAGATCGGCAGCGTAAAAGCGGCAAAACCCGAGGTTTCACTGAACGTGCCGCTGATGCGAACCAGTCCGGCCATCTCCTGGCCAGTCAAGTCGGCGAACTGCGCTGTCTTGATGGAAGAGAGGATGTCGAGGCCCGCCGCGTGCGCAACGATATCAATCACGCCAGCAAGCGTGTCGAGCGCGGCGAGCAAAAAGATGGCGTTTGCGAGTGTCCGGTACACCCCACGATATTTCAGGAATGCGAACATGGAGCAGTACACCACGACGTCGGCAATGCAATAGATCGTTTGGGACAGATTGCCGGAGACCGGGCCAAGTGGCTGCAATATGATGAACTGGCTGCTGCGGTCGACAGGGAACACGAGTGTCGCGCCGCCCAGCAAACGCGGCAGCAGGATGGCACCCACCACAGCCCACACGCAGGTGCACAGCAGCCAGAAGCCGGGCTTGCCCTGCGCGACCGCGTCAGCGAGCCCCTTCCCGCCTACGAGATTGAATGCCCTGAGTGCGAAGAACGCGAGAAAGGCTTGCGCCGGCAAAATGCCGATGCCGCCCAGCCCGAACGCGAGCGTGCATCCGAACAGGGCAAACGCCGCCATGCAGTAAATCGCGCCGCGATACGACGCGTAGAGCGCCGCAAGTCCGGCGACGAACACGATGACTCCGAATATCGTCAGTTCCACTTGCCGAAACCCCTATCCGTTCACCCAGCATTCATGCGTGAACGGTCTCGTTATCGCGCCAACTCAGGCTGAATGCCAGCGCCGCACCACTGGCGGCACATCGGCAAACCCCTTGTCGGCATCCATTGCGCGTTCCACCACGCTTAAAAACTCCTGCTTGAATCGCTCTTGCGTAAAGCGCATCGCATTGCGACGGCAAACTTCCGCTTTGAGCGGTGGTTGCCGCTCGAAACGCTCGACCGCATCGACGATCGATTCCACGCTCTGCTCGCTGAAGAAGAGCCCCGTGCCGCGTTCGGGGTCCGGCGAATCCACCACGATCTCCCGTGACCCGCCACGACCCAAAGCGATGACCGGCGTGCCGCAGGCCTGTGCCTCGACGACCGAAATGCCAAAGTCCTCTTCCGCGGCGACGACGAACGCCCGCGCACGCTGCATGTAGTCCACCAGAACGCCGTCGGGCTGATAGCCAAGCAACGTCACATTGGACGTCGCACACGCCTTGACGCGTGCAAAGTCGGCGCCGTCGCCGATCACCACGAGACGCCGCGACGGCATCGCGGCAAATGCCTCGACGATGAGCGGTATCCGCTTGTATGGCACCATGCGCGAGGCGATCAGATAGAAGTCTTCATGGTGGCTACTCAATTCGAACCGCTCCACGTCGACTGGCGGATAGACCACGGCGGCTTCGCTGCCGTAGGCCTTGCGAATGCGCCGCCCAACAAACACGGAATTGGCGACGAAGGCATCTACGCCGTGCGCCGTGCGCTGGTCCCAGATACGCATGTAGTGAAGCAATGCGCGCACGATCCAGCTTTTCATGCCGTGCTGCAGCCCGGCCTCGCACAGATACTGATGCTGCAGATCCCACGCGTAGCGAATCGGCGAATGGACATAACTGACGTGCACCTGGTTGGGCCCCGTCAAGATGCCCTTCGCCACCGCATGGCTCGAAGAAATCACGAGATCGTACGACGAGAGATCGAACTGCTCGATAGCCAGCGGCATGAGCGGCAGGTAGCTGCGAAACGATTTGCGCGCCCGCGGCAAATGTTGAATGAACGAGGTCGTGGCATGTCTTCCACCCAGCACCCCACGCAGCGAGTCCGGGAAGAAGTCGACGACGCTGTAGAGATCCGCCTGGGGAAACAGCTGAAGAATCTGCTCGACTACCTTTTCCGATCCCGCGTAGGTGACGAGCCACTCATGCACGAGCGCGACACGGCCGAACCGGCGTGTATCGTTGGCTAGATTGGATGCAAGCGTTACGTTAGCCACGGTGAGATCTCCTCGATCAACCTGGTGGCAGTCGCTTGCCAGGTGAGTTCTGCAGTCCGGGCGCGGCCTCGCTCGCGCAGACTGTCACGCAACGCGGCATCGCTCGTGATTCGTTCAAGCAGGCTCGCGAGCTCAGCAGGATCGTCCGGTGAGGTGTAGAGCACGGCGTCGCTGCACGCCTCCTCGACAGCCGGCAACCGCGAAGCGATGACGGGGCAGCCAAGCGCCAGCGCCTCGACTGGCGGCAGTCCGAAGCCCTCGTAACGCGACGGATAAACGAAGCAGGCTGCGCGCCGATAGAGCGCCGCGAGTTCGCCGTCAGTCACGTACCCGAGGTGCTTCACGAACTCGGGCAACGCGTCCTGGCCCGTTCCGTAGACGCGTGCATCGCCGCCGCCCACCACGACGATGTCGAACTGCGCGTCGCGGATGAGTCGCGCGGCCTCGGCCACAAGCTGAAAATTCTTGTGACGGTTGAGGCTGCCCACCGCAAGTACGAATGGGCGCTCGCCGAACGAGTTTGCCGTCGCGCCCCCATCCTGTTGCACACGCAACATGTGCTCGCCGCTCTCCGACACGACGCCGATCTTGTCCGCAGGAATCCGGTAAGCGTCACACAGCTCACGCCGCGAAAATTCGGACACGGTAATCACCCGGCGCGATATGCGTCCAAGACGCGGCGCCATCAGCCGATACCAGGCAACAAAGGACCTGCTGTAGCTGTCCGGCACGCGCGCGGGCGCCGCGTCGTGCAGCACCGTAATTTGACTGCGATACATCAGCGGCCCGGAGTTGCAGAGATTGAGCAGCAGCCGGCCGCGTGCAGCTTGAGGAAGCGCCAGTTGTTCCCAGCGCAGGCCACCGCCTTTTCCGCTCGCTCGCAGCGCGACGTGCCGGAATGGATTCGGCATGGCGGCCAGCGCTTCGGGCACGATGATTTCGGTCCGCAATCCGGCGACGCGTGGATCGCGCAACTCGATCAATTGATCGAGCGCGCGGATCGTCTCGAACGCAAAGCGATCGACACCCGTCGCACGGCGACCCAGGAAGCGGCCATTGATCATCAGATTGGGGGCAAGCACGTGTTTCATCTCAAGGTGGAAGGCATCGCTCACGGCCGGATTCGACGGGCCACGCCATGCAATTCATATGTCTTGAAGTGTCGCCGGTCTTCGCATCGGCGAATGTTCGCCGTCGCTCATGTGGCGCCAACTCACACATTCAAACCCGGTTTTGAAGGATCGATTGCGAATTCCCGTGGAAAGGAACCGCTAGTGCGATTGGCGGATCCGGTCGAATAACGCGTGACGGGGATGAGTTCGCGCCTCGCGCAGGCGGAAAGTCAGCCTGCCGGGCCCGACCTGGCGCCACCGTCGATCACGCAACGCATCGAGATCGCAGGTGAAGGCGTGGGCTGAAGCAGGTCGAATCTGCTCCAGCCCTTGAGGCGCAGCTTGACCATCAATTCAATGGACCGCGGCGCGGCCACTGACGAAAAGATCGGGCGATATTGCATCGACAGAAGTTCGAGTCAGCCGGCAGTCACCGGCTACTCCGCCTTCGCAGTCCCCGTATCCTTGGCAAAGCCGTAGCTCGAATAGCCATACGCGGCATACTCGTTGCCATAGCGTCCCGGACGCGACGTCATGTCATTGAAGATCACACCGCGAATTGGCACGCCAACCTGTTCAAAGCGACGCACGGACTCGCGCAGATCAGCCACGCTCGTCGCGCCCTGGCGCGCGATCACGAACACGGTGCCAGCCAGTTTCCCGATGATCCCGGCGTCGGCTACCGGCAAAACTGGCGGCGCGTCGATCAGCACGAGGTCATACGTCACATTGGCCCAGGCCACGAAATTCTTGAAAGCGTCTGTTCGCAGCAGTTCGCTGGCATTCGTCACATAGCCTCCGGTCGCAACGAAGTCGACGCCCGGCATCACATCGCGATTCACCACGTGGTCATAGCTTTGGCACTGGTCGAAGATGTTAGTGACGCCTGGATTACTCGGCACTGCCATATGCTGGTGCAGCGAGCCCCGCCGCAGATCCGCGTCGACGAGGAGCACACGCTTGCCCGCCCCACCGAATACGGCCGCCAGATTGACCGAGACGAACGACTTGCCCACCATCGGCGTCGGCCCCGCCAGCAGCACGACACGATTGGCTGCCTCCTCCAGAGAATGTTCGAGCGCACTGCGGAAGCTGCGCAGGCTCTCGACCGCCGGGTCGAACACGGCCTTGTGCGCGAGCACCGTGTTCGCGCCCGGCGCGCCGTGCGGCAGGCGACGCGTAAGCGAGTGCTGAATGCGGCTGCGCGGTACGGCCGCGAAGACTGCGAGTCCGGTGCCCGCTTCGATCTCGTCCACGACGGAGACGCCGCGGTTGAGCCTCTGACGCAGCAGCACGAGCGCAGCGCCGGCAAACAAGCCGGTAAACACGGCCGCGGCCACGATGATGGCGCGCTTGGGCCGAATCGGTCCTTCTGGCGGCACCGCCGCGTCGATCATCCGCACATTCGACACGCGCCCTGCCTTGATCAGACGCAACTGCTCGCGGCTGTTCAAAAGATTCGTGTAGATGTTCGTATCGACGGTCACTTCCCGCTGCAGGCGCACGAGCTGCTGCTCCACCGGCGGCAACGCACGAGTCTGCCCAGCCAGGTGTTCCAGTGACTTCTGCGCTTCGGACAGTTGCCCGTTGATGGCCACGAGTGCCGGATTGTCGTCGGTGAAACGGGCCATCGCTTGCGCGCGCTGCTGTTGCAGATCGGCGATACGCTGCTGCGCCAGCGCCGAACTCTGCAACAGTGCCGAAGCTTCGGCATCCAGATTAACGGCGCCGTGCTCCGATCGGAATGAGTTGAACTCGTTCTCGGCTTTTTCGAGCTGGGCCTTCAGCAGAGGCAGTTGCCGATCGAGGAAGGCAATCTGCTTTTCCGCTTCTTCCTGCGTGCGCTGGGCGTTCTGCCGGATGTATTCGTTGCCGATCGCGTTGAGAATGGTGCTGGTGAGCACCGGGTCTTCGCCATCCAGCGAAACACCAATGACATCGGATTCCTTACCCTTCTCCGTAATGGCGACCGCCGTCTGCAGCCCCTGGATCGCGCTCAGTTCGGACAGGCGCATCACATTGAAGACCGTGCCCGGTTGCCCATCAATCCGGCCCACGAGGAGTTCGATTGAGCCGCCCACCGTCGGCGCGTGGAGCACTTCTCCCACATGCCCTTCGAGCGTGATGCCGCCCCCCTCGAGCGTATAGACCCCCTTGCCCCGGTAGGTCAAGACGAACGGTCTGCCTTGCAGGCGCGTCGGCACGTCGAATTGCGTCACCTCGATCGCCTCGTCGCCCCATGCGTAGCCGCCCCATCCCGACCAGCCATCGAGGCTCAGATGTCGCGCGGCCCAGCGGCCCACCACAGGGAAATAGCGCGGCGTCGCCTTGATATAGAGTTTGGTCGCATCGACGGCGGACGACACGACCATCCGCGAACGCAACACCTCCATTTCCGCGGACGCCTGGGTCTTGACGGCGAATTGAGAGGAAATATCGGCCAGTGCCGATTTCGCCGCACTCGGGCTCTCTTCCACCTGGATGAGCATGTCCGATTGATAGACAGGGGACGCCAGCACCGCATAGAGGGTGCCGATAAGCGTAAAGATTATCGTGACGATCAGGATCGTCTTGCGGCCCGCATACAGCGTGTCCAGCAGATTGCCCATGTGCCCGCCGTCGGGGGCGATCGGCATGATCGTCTCCGCAGGCCCTTCAAGAAGGTAGTCGCGGTGATTCATATTGTTCCCCCGATTGCGAACAGGTCGACTGACTCGGTTCGTGTGTTTTGTATAGTTCATGTGGGCATCAGTATCCAATCGCGCGGCTCGTGGCCGCGGCCTGCGTCGTCGGCAGAATCAGGCTGATGACACGACTCCACTTCACGAGAGCAGATGTATCGACGAACACGACATCGTTGGGCTTGAGCTCGAACGAGTCGGCCGTGGCCATCGCCGAAGCGCTACTCGCGTCGAGATGGAACACGACCGGCTCGCTGGTATCGCGTCCACGCACGACATACACCTGCGATGCATCGCCCGACGACTGGTTGATCCCTCCCGCATTGCCAATCGCCTCGTTGAGCGACATACGTCCGTTGTTGAACATCACGCCGCCAGGACGTTCGACCTCGCCGACCACGAAAACCTTGCTGTCTGTCTGCGCAAAGATCCGCACAAGGTCGCCATCGCGCAGAACGATCCGGTCGGGATTGAACCCCTTGCGGATCATCGCCGGCATATCGATATCCACGGTAGTGTCGCCACGTGTCACAGACACATGCGAGCGGTCGGCATTGGCGGTGAAGCCACCAGCGCGATTGATCGCCTCGGGCAACGTCATCGGTCTGTCGTTGAGCACTTGCACGCCCGGCGTCTTGACCTCGCCGTCCAGATACACGCGCTTGCTGCGATAGGTCTCGATGCGCACGGTGATCTGCGGCTGACGCACGTATTTCGCAAGCTTCTGCGCGAGGACGTCGCGCACGCCCATCTCCGACAGACCCAAGACTTTCAGCGGACCAATATAGGCATACTGAATAAAGCCGTTGTTATCGACGGTGTAGCCGGACGCAACCGAACTGGCGCCCGATGGAGCGTCGCCGGCACCGGCCCCGCCGGGCAGGTTGAGCTCAGGGTGATCCCACACCACGATGGTGAGAATATCGCCCGGGCCGATTTCATACGGCGTGGCCTTGGCGAACATGTGTTCCACGTCCGTGGGAATGCCCTTGGGCCGCTCCGCAGCCTCCTTGTCCACCAGGTCACGCGTGATCTCGACGAGCTTGCCGGACGGCGCGCCTGCGATTCCCTTGGCCACGACACTATCGGGCACCGCCGTGCCGGATGCCGCATGGGCGCCCGTGTTCGCCCCGGCGCTACCCCCGCCGGTGTAAGTCATGCCCGGCGCCAGGGCACAGCCGCTCAGCGCCGTGAGCGCCAGGCAAACGGCAAACGTAGCCCCGCGGCGCAGCGCGCCCGCCAGTCCTAAATTCCGCACGATACACGCGTGCGCACTCCCGATCCAGTCCATCGCATTGAGTCCCATTGCAACACCCCCAATCCGTTACACGCGTTCCGGGTCATGCCGTGTGAACCGGATACCTGATATCCCAACCGCGTCTCGCCCTAACTCGTTTGCCGCTCAATACGCGCCGTCACCGCGGATCACCACGAAAACCGTCTTGAACAGAATCCCGATGTCCTTCCGGAAGGTCCAGTTCTCCACATAGGAGACGTCGAGAAAAACGCGCGTCGCGTAGTCGAGATCGTTGCGCCCACTCACCTGCCATAGGCCCGTGATACCCGGCGTGGCCATCAGGTAGTACTTTCTCGCCTCGCCATAGCGCTCGAGCTCCTGGTCGATGATCGGGCGCGGGCCGACAAAACTCATCTGGCCGCGCAGGACGTTCCAGAGCTGCGGCAATTCATCGAGGCTCGAGCGGCGCAGAAAGTGACCGATCCGCGTCACGCGCACATCGTTCTTCAACTTGAATTCGCGCTCCCATTCGGCGCGCGCTTCGGGATCACGTTCGAGCAGATCCTTGAGCACCTGCTCCGAATTCACCACCATCGAGCGGAACTTGAGACAGCGGAACTTCTTGCCATGGCGTCCTACGCGCGTATGGCCGAAGAACGCCGGGCCGCCATCGCGCTTGACCAGCAGCGCGAGCACGACGAGCAGCGGCGAGAGCAAGACGATCGCACTCACTGCCGCGACGACGTCGAAGAGGCGTTTCAGGGCATGCCCGACGACGGCACGGCGAACCGTATCGCGCGTACCGACCTCGAGATCCTCCCGGCGCCACCACGCACGCGTAACGCGCAACACGCTCAATTCCGAAAAGAACAGTGTGTGCGACAGCAGCAGAGAAATACCCGTCGTCAATGTCCAGTACATGAACCACGGCAGCGCCAGCAGATGATCGTGATGAATCGCATAGAGCAGCACGAGTCCGCAAAGCTGCACCGCGAGCCAGGCGAACGCCGTGCGGCCCGCGACGCTGAAAGGCGATCGGCTGCCACGTGTGCCATAGGTCCCGCAAGCGGGAAAGACAGAGAGGGCGAGCGCCGCGCAAAAAGCCACCAGCGTGGGATCGGGGTGATGGACCGCGGCCTCCTGTCCGGAATTCAGATTCAGGTGGACGGCGCATACGGCGCCCAGCACGATCAGCACGACATCGACCGTACGTTGCAGCACGATGTCGACCGTACGTTGCGAAAGCTCTGACCGTTGCGTTAACTCAGACATGTCCCTGCCCCAGTGCGTGTCGTGTTCGTCAGACGTTTGTGTCCGGCGCGTTCGTCCGCCTCGCGCGGACACACGGACTCCATGACCCGGGCGATCCATGCAATCGCCGCCCGCCCGAAGGCCACGACAACACATTACGGCGTGAGCAACAGGCAGACCGTGCGCAATCCCACCAAATGTCTGTGATCGACGCCGGCACGCCGGGCACGCCATGCGGGAGCCGCACGGCGAGGCGCATGTGAGCATTGCGCTATGTGCGTTCGCGCACATAGCGCAATGGCAACGTCCTTCGCGAGAGTGTGAAGGTGCGTGGAATCAGGACTTCTTGTCCTGCCGATGCGGTCGGTTCGCAGATGTGCCCCATGCAGGGGCGATTGATATGAAGGATTCCTTATTTTTTACATAACGCATGCGTTGTAACGGAAACTTAATCTTTCGCGGAATATCTATCCGTTCGCCGTCGCACACACAAAGGCGGTAACTGCGCATCACAATGGGCCGTGAATGCCGCTCCAACAGGGGCAGAACCATCGAGACGCCGGCATGTGCCAAGGCGCGCGCATCCGGCGGCCGCCCCACGTGAGGAATACGCCGTGAAGCATCCCGTAGCACTCAGCCCTATCCTGCTCGCCAGACGAGCCGACTCACAGCGTTTGCGACGCGTGGGGCAGACGAAACCGCGCGGGTGGCTTGCCACGCGTATCGCCGAAAGCCTCGCGACAGGCTTCTGCGCACTCGCATGCGCAACGGCGGCGCACGCGAGCGGCGCTGCGCAGGCAATGCCAGCCGAGGACTTCCTCCAGACGCTCGCGGTCGTGACCCACGTTAGCTACACCGACGGCGCGTACGTCAACGTGCACAACGTCGCCGACGATATGGCATGGCTCGGCATCCACCACGTTCGCGACTACGCGCCCGGCTCGTCCATCCCGTTCTCGAGCTATGTCTATCTCGCGCAGCGCGGTGTGAAATTCAACTTTCTGATGGGCGCGGACTTTGAGAAACAAATCGGACAGGTTGCAACGTTGAACACCGAAGTGCCTGGCAGTGTTGCTGCCATCGAAGGCCCCAACGAACTCAACAACTTTCCGGTCGCTTACCAAGGTCTTACCGGCGCCGCTGCCGGACTCGCTGTGCAGCGCGACCTCTATGCACGCGTGCACGGCATGCCGGAGCTTAAGGACGTGCCCGTATACGACGCGACCGGCTTCGACCCCAAGTCAGTCGAGACGCGCGCGAAATCGGCCGACTACGCGAATCAGCACGTCTACCCGCAAAACGGCGAGCAACCGCTCTGGAACGCGAACGGCGACAAGTGGATGCTTGCCGCCATTCACCTCGGTCAGAGATTTCAGTTGCCGCTCGTCATCACCGAGTTCGGCTACTTCTCTTTGCCCCAGGCAGGCTGGTACATGCTCGGCGTCGACGAGCAGACACAAGCCAAAGGCGTTCTCAACGGTTATATGGACGCTGCGGCAGCGGGTGTGAAGCGCCTGTACGTCTATGAACTGCTCGACGAAAAACCCGATCCGACGCGCAAGAACGACGAAATGCATTACGGGCTCTTTCGCAACGACAACAGCCCCAAGCCGGTGGCCTACGCTATTCGCAATCTCACGTCGATCCTGAGCGCCAACACGACGCGACGCGCAAACGCCGCGGCGCGCAGCACGCTCGCGTATACGCTTTCCGAAATGCCGGTATCGGCAAACAGCCTGCTGCTGCAGAAGAAGGACGGTCGCTACCTGCTGGTGCTCTGGAACGAGACACTTATCTGGAACCGGGAGACGGGAGTGCCACTCACTAGCCCGCCCGCGCGCGTCGATGTCGACTTTGGCGGAAAAGCAAAACGTGTCGACCTGTACGATCCGCTAGCTTCGGCGCAGCCGCTCGAAAGCCATCGCGACGTGCGCCAACTGACCGTGAACGTGCCCGACCACGTCATCCTGCTCGAGATCACACCGGCGGACACGCCGGGAACCTGAGCGCGCCGCGAGGCAACGCGTTGTCCTGACCGGAGTGGACGTGCGGCGCCGCCAACAGGAGGTTCCGCGGGTGCGGCATGTCCGCCTTTGTATAATCGCGCATTCCTCCTTCCGGTCGCGGTTT
Organism: Paraburkholderia flagellata; assembly: GCF_021390645.1. Classification (GTDB taxonomy): domain Bacteria; phylum Pseudomonadota; class Gammaproteobacteria; order Burkholderiales; family Burkholderiaceae; genus Paraburkholderia; species Paraburkholderia flagellata. The sequence continues at coordinate 616,826 of NZ_JAJEJT010000001.1, read as the reverse complement.
CCTTTCATGCTCAGTTTCGCCCTCGGCTTTCTCGTTTCATTGCTGGTCACGCTGCTGATCGTGCGTTACGCGCATCTGCATGAAAGGTTCTCCGTCGATTCCGATCTCGCGGGCGTGCAGAAATTTCACGTGCGGCCAGTGCCGCGCATCGGCGGAACGGGCATTCTCGCGGGACTCATCGTGGGCGCTGCGCAGTTGCACGGGACGTATCCGGCCGTTTCGGGCGGCATACTCGGCATCGTCGCGTGCGGGCTGCCCGCGTTCGGCTCGGGGCTGATCGAAGATCTCACCAAGCGCGTCTCGCCGCTTGCGCGCCTCATCTCCACGATGGCCGCCGCCGCGCTCGCGTTCTGGTTCCTCGGCATCGCGGTCACGCGCATCAGCGTGCCGCCGCTCGACTTTTTACTTTCCTACGCGGCGATTTCCTTCGTCATCACCGTGCTCGCGGTCGCCGCACTCGCCAACGCGATCAACATCATCGATGGCTTCAACGGCCTTGCCTCGATGGTCGCGTTCATGATGTTCGCCTCGCTCGCCTACGTGGCTTTCCAGGTGCACGACCCCGTGGTGCTCTCCGCGTCGTTCATCATGATGGGCGCGGTGCTGGGCTTCTTCATGTGGAATTTCCCGGCGGGCCTGATCTTCCTGGGCGACGGCGGCGCGTATTTCATCGGCTTCATGCTCGCCGAGCTGGCGATCCTGCTCGTCATGCGCAACCGCGACGTGTCGGCCTGGTATCCCGTGCTGCTTTTCATGTATCCGATCTTCGAGACCTGCTTCTCGATCTACCGGAAGAAGTTCGTGCGCGGCATGTCGCCCGGCATTCCCGACGGCGTGCACCTGCACATGCTCGTCTACAAGCGCCTCATGCGCTGGGTCGTGGGCGCGCGCAACGCACGCGAACTCACGCGGCGCAATTCGTTCACTTCGCCGTACCTGTGGCTGCTCTGTCTGATCGCCGTGATTCCGGCCACGCTGTTCTGGCGCCACACGCTGCACCTGTTCTGCTTCGTCGTGCTGTTCGCGCTCACCTACGTGTGGCTCTACGTGAGCATCGTGCGCTTTCGCTCGCCCAAGTGGCTCGTCGTGCGCAAGACGCGCAGGCGCTGAAAACGGCTTTGCGGGTCTGGCGCGCAGCCTCGGCGCATGTGGCCCCGCTTCGCGCGTAGAATCGAAAAGAACGGCGGCGCGCATGCCTCATGCCCGCCGCCGCTTACATTCGACGATCACTCGACGTTGATTCGATTCAGGGAGAGCCGAAATGAGCCGTTATCTCGCGTTTGCACTTGCGCTGTTCGCCGTGACGCTCGCCGCCTGCAACACCATCGCTGGCGCTGGCGAGGACATTTCGAAGGGCGGTCAAGCCATCACCAATTCGGCGGAAAAGGCCAAGTAACCCGCTTGCGGGCACATCGCGGTGCGAGCGAGCGCTCACGCCGCGGCGCCTTCGCGCAGGCGCGTGACCTCCGCCTCCAGCTCGCGCACACGCGCCTCGCGTTGCGTCGCAGCCTCTTCCAGTTCGCGGATGCGCGCCTCGCGCTCGTCTAACGCCGACTTCACGTCTGCAGCTTCGAAGCGCCGCGGAATGTGCTGCGGGCAGTTCATGTCCCACGCATTCACCGTGAAAACGATCACCCGCTCGGCGCGCGCCTTGTAGCCCTCGGGCATCAGTTCCGCGAGCAGCGCCGGGTCTTCCACAACGCGCGCGCGACCCCAGATCTTTACGCGCCGCCGACGCGCATAATCGATGACGAACAGATGCGCCTTCGGGTTGTCGGCGAGGTTGCCGAGCGTGATGTATTGCTGGTTGCCGATGAAATCGGCGAAGGCAATGGTGTGCTCGTCCACCACGTGCAGAAAGCCCGCCGGACCGCCGCGATGCTGGATGTACGGCTGCCCTTCGGTATTCGCGGTGCCGAGGAACACGCTCGTCTGCGCGCTGATGAATGCCTGGATCTCTGGCGTGAGCGCCACACCCCAGGCGTGATCGCGCTCCACGCGCGCATAGAGTTCGCGGGAGCCGAGGCGCTCCTGCATCGCCTTGACCGTTGGCGTGAAGGCGACGTCGCTCGGGTAACGGAGGATGCGGTCGGCGTTCGAGGCGTTCGGGCTCATGTCGGACTCCATTGCAGCGCGCTGCGGAGTCTAAAGACTAGGTTCTTCCGCCAGAAAAGATAATCCACCAGCAGCGAGAATCATCCTCCCGAATTCCGGGAGGGCAAGCGGCCAGCGGGCACGCCGCTCGCTGACCCGATGCTTCGCGCCCGGCGCGAACGCCAGCGGCACGCAAACGAGCGCGGTGGCACTTCCCGCCCCGCGCGGCCCGAAGCGCGCTACCCTTGGTGTTCACGCCGCGTGGCGCGAGTCCACTCAACCGCCCGGCGGCCCCATGCGCCGGACGTCATGGCAGGGAGTCGAACATGTCGAAAACGATCTGGATTGTCGTCGCCAACCGTGTGACCGCGCGCATTTTCGCCGCAGAAAGCCCGCTGGGCGCCATCGACGAGATCGAGACGCTGCTGCATCTGCAGGGCCGCATGCTGGATGAGAACCTCGTGACCGACAAACCGGGGCGCACCACCGACCGCGTTGGCTTCGGGCGCAGCGCGACCGATCCCGACACCAGCCAGCACGATCACGAAGCCAGCGTCTTCGCGGCGGAAATCGCAACGACGCTCACGAAGGCGCGCAACGACGCGCGCTACGGCACGCTCGTGCTCGCGGCGCCGCCCGCATTCCTCGGCGCGCTGCGCAAGGCGATCGACGCGCAAACGCGCAACCTCGTCACGCTCGAACTCGACAAGGATCTCGCAGCGCTCGACGCGCGTGCGCTACGCGCACGTTTGCCTGAACGGCTGGTGCGCGCCGAGGCGTGAGCCAGGCGATCCGTAAAAGGGCGCGGTGAGCGAGGATTGCCCGCTCACCCCGCAAGATGCGCGACGCACGCGCGCACGACGCCGATGACGTTCTCGCCCGCCAGCATGCCGAGCAGCCCGACGAGTGCGATAGTCGGCGGTGCGGGCGATTTCACCTGCAGCACGTTGTAGAGCAGCCCCGCGAGCGCGCCGACCGCAAACGACACCAGATACCCCTTCATCGTCATCTCCCGTTCGTCTTTCGGCGCTCAGGCGATGTCGATCACGACGCGCCCAGCGGTGCCCGCCGCGACCGCCTCGTAGGCTTCGCGTGCTCGCGCGAGCGGAAAGTGCGCGGCCACGACGGGCGGCTCGAACTGGCCCGCGTCGAACGCTTCGGCAATCGCGCGCATGAGCGGCGCGGATTCGGCCACGCCGAGCTTCGCGCTATCGGCGCCGAGCAACTGCGTCTCGTTGTGATAGAAGTCGATCAGGTCGAATTCAACGCGCCGCTTACCCGTTGCGCTGATTTCGACCACGCGGCCACGCCGCTTCGCAAGCGAAAGCGCCAGCTCGAACGCGACGCCACCGACTGCGTCGTAGACCACGTCCGCGCCTGCGCCGCCCGTCAGTTCGCGCACGCGTTCGGCGGTGTGTTCGTTCATGGGCACGAAAGCGTCGATGAGACGCGCGGCCGGCGAAGCGGCAAGCGGCGCCTCGCGGCCCACGCCGATCACGCGCGCGCCGCGCGCATTCGCGATCTGCGTGACCGCCCCGCCCACACCGCCCGACACGCCGATCACGGCGATCGTTTCGCCCGCGGCCACGCGCGCGTAATCGACGGTGCCAAGCCACGCCACGACGAAGTTCACGCCAATCGACGCGGCCTGCGCGTGCGAGAGCGCCGCGGGCTTGCGCGTGAGCGCGGCCGCAGGCACCTCGATGAACTCGGCGTGCGTGCCGTCGCGCGTGAAGCCGATGTCGCCGCCCGTACCCCAGACCTCAGCGCCAAGCCACGCTTCGGGGCCCGCGACCACCACGCCGCTGAAGTCGCGTCCAGGCACGCGCGGCGGCACCGTGTGCTCGAAATGACCGGAGACGTTCTTCACGTCGCTCGGGTTGACCGAGGCGGCGCGCACCTGCACGAGCGCGCTATCGGCTTTGGGCTCGGGCGTGGGCAGATCGACGTACTCGAGTACATCGGGCGTGCCGAAGGACTTGAACTGGATGGCTTTCATCGCTTCACTCCGTGGGGTCGGCTTTCGCGCAACTGCATACGCAAACGCGGTATCGAACTGGAAGCCAATGTAATGTGTTGCAGCGCGGTCGTGCGGACAGAGACTTTCGAATTTCGGACAAGTTAACTCTTTAACTAATTGCTGGTTTCTGTACGGCCGCCCACAAAACTACGCACTCGCGTGTTTTTCAGCAATGTCAGAATAACCGCGATCAAACGCAGCGATCAAAGTCAGTCCATCCCTCCCGGCCGCCATCGGCGAACGCGCTGACCGCGCCACCCAACATGCAAAAGCTAAAGTCGCTTACTGTGCTGCGCGCTGTTGCAGCGACAACGGTCATCTTCTTTCACATCATGTCGCCGACCGGACACACGTTCGGTGAGTTTGGCGTCGACATTTTCTTCGTGATAAGCGGTTTCGTCATCGCGCTCGTGCTGGATAACCCCAAAATAACCACACAGCGCTTTCTCGCGGACCGCATTGCCCGCATCGTGCCGCTGTACTGGGTGCTGACGTTTGGCGTATTCGCCGGCGCGCTCGTCGCTCCTGAGTTGTTGAATTCGACCACTGCCGACCTCGGCAATCTGCTGAAATCGCTGTTCTTCATTCCCTATCGCAAGGAAAGTGGCAACATATTCCCGATGTTGTTCGTCGGCTGGACGCTGAACTACGAGATGTTGTTTTACGCGGCCACGGCCGTCTCGCTGATACTGGTGCGCCGTCACCGGCTGCTGTTCACGTCTGTGCTGCTCTTTGTGATCTTTTGCGCGGCGAAAGCTTTGCACTCGCATGGCGTGTTTGGCGCGTTCTATACGAATCAGCGGATGTTCGAGTTTCCGCTTGGTTTCATCGCGTACCAGCTCTGGCGGTTCGGAGTCCGTATCAATCTGTCGCTAGCGGGATGCATGGCGGTAGCAGCCTATACATGGATGGCCTACATCAACTGGCACGACCTTTCCAATGCACCATTGCTTTATTACGGCCTTCCCGCTTTCGTGCTGATCGCCAGCACACTGAGCCTGGAACCGGCGATGGGCTCGGGCTGGATGACTCGCGTAGCGATATTCATCGGCAACGCGAGTTATGCCATCTATCTGAGCCATCCATACTGCGTTGAAGCTGCGCGCAAACTGCTGCCGGACGCTATCGACGGCTTTGACCCGACTGCCCCGCTCGGGGTGACGCTCACCATGATCGTGGCTACGGCGATGGGCGCCGCGCTCTACCAGTTCGTCGACTGGCCGCTGCACACGCACGCGCGTCGTCTGTTGCACGCTGTGCCGCCCATACGGATGCGCAGATCTCCGTTCGCCGACGCAGGCAATCGAGGCACGGCTGCCCGCCAGGCACCGACCGACGACTTGCCAGTCAACGAGGACGCGAACTGAACAGCGCAGCACACAGGCAGCGCGCGATCAAGGACGGTTTTCCCCGCGATTCCTGAAGCACATTGCGCAACGCGTACCGCAACGATTCAAAGTGCGTCGATTGGAATCTTCAGATAACGCACGCCATTGCCTTCAGGCTCCGGCATGCGGCCCGCGCGGATGTTCACCTGGATCGACGGCAGGATCAGGTTCGGCATGGCGAGCGTGCGGTCGCGCGCGGTGCGCATCTGCACGAACGCCTCTTCGCTCACGGTCTCGTTCAGGTGGATGTTGCCACTGCGCTGCGCGCTCACCGTGGTCTCGAAGCACGGTCCGCGAGAAGCGGGCGGATAGTCGTGGCACATGAAAAGGCGCGTGTCTCCCGGCAGGTCGAGCAGTTTGCGCGCCGAGCGATAGAGCGTGTGCGCGTCGCCGCCCGGGAAGTCGCAGCGCGCCGAGCCCACGTCGGGCATGAAGAGCGTGTCGCCGACGAACACGGCGTTGCCGATCTGGTAAGCGAGGTCGGCGGGCGTGTGGCCGGGCACGTGCAGCGCGCGGGCCTCTAAATTGCCGACCTGGAACGTCTCGCCGTCCCGGAAAAGCACGTCGAACTGGCTGCCATCCGGGTTGAGGGTCTCGCCCAGATTGAACACCGCGCGAAACACGCCCTGCACCGCGCGAATATGCTCGCCAATCGCAATGCGCCCGCCCAACTGCGCCTTCAGATACGGCGCCGCCGAAAAATGATCGGCGTGCGCGTGCGTCTCCAGCAGCCACTCGACGCGAAGCCCGTATTCGCGCACGAACGCGATCACGCGCTCGGCAGATTCCGTGGAGGTGCGGCCCGATTTGGGGTCGTAGTCGAGCACCGGGTCGACGATCGCGCAGGCCGTGCGACGCCCGGCGTGCACGACGTAGGTGACCGTGGCCGTGACGGGATCGAAAAACGGCTCGACGATGGGTTCGGGTGTGTGTAGCTGGGCTGGGTTGGACATCAACGGCTCCGTAAAAGCGATCCTCTATTGAAACATATATTATAAATTTATATAATGTTTTTAGACAAAGTATAATTCGACGGATCGCCGTTTAACCTCGTCCATCGAGGCGACAAATGAACTCACCACTCACTCCCGAAGCGCTCGCGGCCCTGCGCGAATCCGCCGAAAAGTGCTGCGCGCTGCTCAAGGCGCTTGCCCACGAAGATCGTCTCCTGCTGCTTTGCCAGCTCACCGAAGGCGAGCGCAACGTCGGCGAACTCGAGGAACTGGTGGGCGTGCATCAGCCGAGCCTTTCGCAGCACCTCGGCAAGCTGCGCGACGAAGGCCTCGTCGATACGCGCCGCGAAGGCAAGTACATCTACTACCGCCTCGCGAGCCCCGAGGTCATCCAGGTCATGCAGACGCTGTCGAGCCTTTATTGCGGACGGCTGAAGGTACAAGCGCCATGAGCCTCGACCTCGCCCACTTCACGCCCTACGCCTCGTTCGCGGGCGGCCTGATGATCGGCGCGGCCGCCGCGCTCTTCGTGCTCGTGAACGGCCGCATCGCCGGGATCAGCGGCTTGCTGGGCGGCTTGTTGAGCAGATCGCAGCCGGGCTCGGGCGGCGAGCGCGGGGTGAATGCCGCGTTCGTCATCGGCCTCGTGGCCGCGCCGTTGCTGTGGCGGCTGCGCGCGGCGCTGCCGGCAATGCAGATCGACGCATCCACGCTCACGCTCGTCGTGGCGGGCCTGCTGGTCGGCGTCGGCACGCGTTACGGGTCGGGCTGCACGAGCGGCCACGGCGTGTGCGGGATCGCGCGCGGCTCGCGGCGCTCGTTCGTCGCCACGGGCGCGTTCATGGCGGCGGGCTTCGTCACCGTGTTCGCCGTGCGTCACTTGATCGGAGGCTGAAATGCGAAAACTCAGCGCGTTCGCCTGCGGTCTGCTGTTCGGCATCGGCTTGCTCGTCTCGGGCATGGCCAATCCGGCCAAGGTGCTCGGTTTTCTCGATCTCGCCGGGAACTGGGACCCTTCGCTTGCCTTCGTGATGGCGGGCGCCATCGCGATCGCCGCGCCCGCCTTCTGGCTCGCGCGCACACGAACGTCGAGCCTCGCCGGCGCGCCGATTCAGTTGCCCACGTCGCGGCGCATCGATGGCCGGCTGGTCGGCGGCGCGTTGCTGTTCGGCGCGGGCTGGGGGCTCGCGGGCTTCTGCCCAGGCCCCGCGCTCGTCGCCGCGGGCGGCGGCCAGCCGCGCGCCTGGCTCTTCGTCGCCGCCATGCTCGCGGGCATGGCGATTTACGCCGCGCTGGAGCAGCGCCGCCGTTCGCAAGACACCACACTAAGCAGCACCAAACCACACTAATCCGCGCCTGCCTCGGGACCAAAAAAAACATGCAAATCACGCAACACAACGCGCGCTTCGCAAGCGCCGACCAGATCACGCCCGACGACCTCGCCGCCATCCATGCGGCAGGCTATCGCTCGGTCATCTGCAACCGGCCCGATGGCGAAGGCGGTGACGCGCAACCCACGTCGCACGCGCTGCGCACAGCAGCCTCGCAACTCGGCCTGCAGTTCGCCTATCTGCCGGTGAAGCCCGGCCAGATCACCGCCGATGCCGCCGCGCAGTTCGCCCAGTTGCTCGTCGACCTGCCCGGCCCCGTGCTCGCGTACTGCCGCAGCGGCAACCGCGCCACGAGCCTCTATCAGCTCGCGCAGCAAGGCGCGCCGGCGCAGGCGGCCGCGCAAAGCGCGAATGCCGCGCGCGCCGCAACGGCGGCCTGCGCGTGGGAGGGCGAGACCTGGGACGTCGTCGTGATCGGCGGCGGCACGGCGGGCATCGCTGTCACCTCGAGCCTCTTGCGCCGCGAGCCGAACCTGAAGATCGCCATCGTCGAGCCGAGCGATCATCACGAATATCAGCCAGCCTGGACGCTGGTCGGCGGCGGCGCCTACGACGTGACGAAAACGCGCCGCCCCATGGCGAGCGTCATGCCCGCGGGCGTGAAGTGGTTCCGCGCCGCAGCCACCCGCGTCGAACCGAACGCGAACGTCGTGCAGCTCGACAGCGGCGTGCGCGTCGCCTACCGCCAGCTCATCGTGGCGCCGGGACTGCGGCTCGCGTGGGAGCGCATTGCGGGCCTCACGGAAGCGCTCGGCAAGAACGGCGTGACCTCGAACTATCGCTATGACCTCGCGCCCTACACCTGGCAGCTCGTGCAGCAGATGAAGGGCGGCACCGCCCTCTTCAGCCAGCCCGGCATGCCGATCAAGTGCGCGGGCGCGCCGCAAAAAGCCATGTATCTCGCCTGCGACCACTGGCGACGTCAGGGCGTGCTCGGCAAGCTCAACGTGGAGTTCAATCTCGCGGGTGCCGTGCTGTTCGGCGTGGCGACCTTCGTGCCGCCGCTCATGGAGTATGTGAAGCGCTACAACGCGAATCTTGCGTTCTCGTCGAATCTCGTCGCCGTGGACGGCCCGGCGCGTCTCGCCACGTTCGAGGTGAAGGATGCGAACGGCAACGTCACGCGTGTGGAGAAGCGCTTTGACATGCTGCACGCCGTGCCGCCGCAGGTCGCGCCCGACTTCATCCGCGACAGCCAGCTAGCCGATGAAGCCGGCTGGTGCGAAGTGGATCACGCCACGCTCCAGCATCCGCGCTATCCGAACGTGTTCTCGCTCGGCGACGTGTGCTCCGCGCCGAACGCCAAGACCGGCGCGGCCGCGCGCAAGCAGGCCGTGATTGTGGCCGAGAATCTGCTCGCCGCGCGCGCGGGAGCGCCGCTCGCCTACCGCTACGATGGTTACGGCTCGTGCCCGCTCACCGTGGAAAAAGGCAAGGTCGTGCTGGCCGAGTTCGGTTATGGCGGGCGCCTCTTGCCCACGTTCCCGCTCGACCCCACGCGGCCGCGACGCCTCATGTGGCTGCTCAAGGCGAGCGTGCTGCCGAGCTTCTACTGGTGGGGCATGCTCAAGGGCCGCGAGTGGCTCACGCGGGCTTCGCGCGGTTGATGAGATCCATGCGAGGAGAGGACTGCTAAATCAGCCCTCGAAATCGAGCCCGCCGAGCAACACCTCCGGCTCGCCCTGCGTGCGCGATGCAAAATCGACAGGGCGCGCCGACTCCCACGACGTCAGCTTGCGCCCGGTCGCTTCGAGGTAGTGCTCGAAGCGCGCTTCGCCGCCGGGCTCCATGAGGCGCTCGATCTCCTCGGTGTCCCAGGTCAGCGAGACGTTCAGCGGATACCCATACGGATGCCGGTGCTCGTTCGCGACGCCGCGCAGACGCACGCGCGTGGGATGGCCGTGCCCTGCGTTGGGCACGACATCGACGTGCACCGAAGGGCCGAACTGTTTCGCCAGCTTCGCCGCAATGCGCGGTGCGAATTCTTCCTCGAACCGGCGAACGGCTTCGATACTCATGCGCGGGGCGCTCCACGGAGGATTGACTGCGGGTTAAGGCGCTGCCGGTCGCGACCGCGCAGCGCCTCGTGCTGGCATCCTACCGCGCCGTCAGCAGATCAGCCAATGCCCGACAGCGCACCGCCGCCCAGAGCCCTCACTCCGCACGGCGCTGGCGCGCGGCCACGAGACTACGCACGCCTTCGAGCGAATACACGCCGAGCGCGAGCCAGATCGCACCGTAGCCCACGGCGCGCACCGCGCCGAACGGCTCCCCGTAGATGAGCACGCCTGTGAGCAGTTGCAGCGTGGGCGTGACGTACTGGATAAGACCGAGCATCGACAGCGGAATGCGCCGCGCGGCCGCGCCGAAGAGGAGCAGCGGGATCGCCGTGATCGGTCCGGAGGCCGCGAGCAGCAGTTGCAGCCCGCGCGAGGCATGCGAGAAGTGGCTCTCGCCGGCGAGGCTCACGATCGTCAGATATACGATCGCCACGGGAAAGAGCAGAACGGTTTCGAGCGCCAGGCCTTCGAGCGCGCCGAGCTTCGCGGTCTTGCGTAGGAGACCATAGCCGCCGAAGGTCACGGCAAGCGCGAGACTGATCCAGGGCGGCGCGCCGTTCTGCCAGGTGAGCCACATGACGCCCGCGGTGGCCAGCGCCACGGCGGCCCATTGCAGCGCGCGCAGGCGCTCGCGCAGGAACGCATAGCCGAACAGCACGTTGATGAGCGGATTGATGAAGTAGCCGAGGCTCGCTTCGACGATGTGCCCGGCGTTGACGGCCCAGATATAGATGCCCCAGTTGGCCGAAAGCAGCACGGCGCTCGCCACGAAACTCCCGAGCAGGTGGCGGTCGCGCAGCGCGGGCCCGAACCAGCGCCAATGGCGGCGCACGACGAGCACGACGATCACGAACAGGAGCGACCACGCCATGCGGTGCGCGAGCATTTCGAGCGCGGGGATCTGGTGCAGCGTCTTGAAGTAGATGGGGAAGAGCCCCCAGAGAACGAATGCAGCGAACGCGTAGAGGATGCCGGGATTCATGTGCGGTTCTGGTTATGGAGGCGCGAGTCCTGCGCGGCGCCGTTCGGCGCGTGCTTGCGCAAGACCGGGGTCCGTGCGAAGGCAATTGAAAGCCAGACGGAACTTGTCCGATTTCGCTTAACCCTGCGCCAAGCCGCCGGTTTTGCGACAATAGCGGATTTTCGCCGCCAGCCTTGGCCGTTGTCCAGCCTGACGCGCCGCTTACGGCGCGCGCTGTGCTCAACGCGGCAGGCGATGGCGTAGCCCCCCGAACCGGCCTCCTCGCGCGCGATGTCCTTCCCCCATATCGATCTGCTGTATTCGCTGTCCGGCCTGTTCGTCGGATTTCTGGTCGGCCTGACCGGCGTGGGCGGCGGCTCGCTGATGACGCCGCTCCTGGTCCTAGTCTTTAACGTGCACCCCGCTACGGCAGTCGGCACCGACCTGCTTTACGCGGCCGCGACCAAGTCTGCGGGCACGCTCGTGCATGGGCTCAAGGGTTCGGTGGACTGGCGCGTGACGCTGCGGCTCGCAACCGGCAGTGTGCCTGCCGCCACGATCACGCTGATCCTGCTGCACCGCTATGGCATGGACACGCCGCGCGCAGGGCATCTGATCCAGGCCGTGCTGGGCGTAGCGCTCCTCATCACGGCCGTCGCGCTCATTTTCCGCCCGCAGCTCGCGGCGTTCGCTTCGCGTCACCGCCACGGGCCGGGCGAAGCGCGCACGCTCTTTTTCACGATCTTCACGGGCGCGGTGCTCGGCGTGCTCGTCTCGCTGACCTCGGTGGGCGCGGGCGCCATCGGCGTGACCGTGCTGCTGCTGCTCTACCCGGCGCTGCCCACGGTGCGCATCGTCGGCTCCGATGTCGCGCACGCCGTGCCGCTCACGCTCCTCGCGGGCGCGGGCCACTGGCTGCTCGGCTCGGTCGACTGGCACATGCTGCTTTCGCTCTTGTGCGGCTCGCTGCCCGGCATCGCGATCGGCAGCCTGCTTTCTTCGAAAGCGCCTGAAAAGCTGCTGCGCGTGCTGCTCGCCGCGACGCTCACGCTCGTGGGCGTGCGGCTCGTGCTCTCCTGAACGCCACGCACGTCATAGGCATGCCGCGCACCTCGTGCGCGCTCAGTTGGCCGCTCATGCCGCTCAGGCGTGCGGCGCCTGGCGGAAAAACTTCCCGTTGAGATCGACCTCGAACTGACGCAGCCACTGGCCGCGCGCATCGATGCGGTAAGCCTGCGCCCAGGCGCCGCGGCGCACGATCAGCATGTCGCCGTGGTCCGGATCGTTGGGATCGGCTTCGCCGCGAATGTCGAACTGCATCGGCGCAAAGCCGTGCCTCGCACAGGCCAGCTCGAAGGCCGCCCGGTCGATGAGCGGCAAGTCGGTGTAGGTATGAATGGTCATGGCGATTTCCTGCTTTCCAGCGATGAGGCCGCGCTCGACCTCGGGAAAGACGCGCGATACCTACGGTATACGCCCAACGGCGGGAAGACTGTGTGTCAAACTACACTTTGGCGGCTGCGGTGCAACATGACGGAATCGCATGCCACCCGTGCTCCCAGGCGCTACGCGTACAAGCTGACGGCTTCGCGCGATAACAGCCCCGAAACACACATCAATCCTACGCCTGCCAGACAGACGCGCATAAAAAAAGCCCGGCCTCCACCAGCCGGGCTTTTTCCTGTTGCTTGCCGCAAGCACCCTGCTTCCCGGGTGCGTAGCAGCGTTTATTGCTGCATGACCGTCAGCTTGTTCGACACCGACGTCACGCCAGCCACACCCTTCGCGACCTCGCCAGCCTTGTCGATCTGGCCCTGATCCGGCACCGTGCCCTCCAGGGTGACCGCACCGCCGTGCGAACGCACGGCGATGTTCGAAACGTCGACGCCCTGGGTCTTCGAGAGCGCCTTGCGCACCGAGTAGCCCAGCTTGCGGTCGACCTTCTTGGCCGACGTCGCCGGAGCGGCCATCGCAGCCGCGGGTGCGCTCGCCGTGTCTTGCGCGTAGGACGCGCTGCAAGCCACCGACAGGCACAGTGCCGCGCCCAGCGTCTTCAGAATAGCGACCGATTTCATGTTTTCTCCTTGTGTCTTCGCGTTGTTGCGGGTTGTTGCCTGGAATAGGACCGCCTCCCTTGCCGGCGGACGGCTCGAAGGCCGCTCGTCAGCCACGGTCTGACGGCTTCGTTACCACTACCGATGACCGCGCACGGCACGCAATGCGCGCGTACACGGCCAGGGTCTGGACGCGATGCGAGAGGCAAGGATGAAAGGACGTCGAATTACACTGCTTGTTACGCCCGCCGGGACAGGTCTATCGCCCGTTTCCTGTTTGTTATGCATCGGTGATGCGTTGATGCTCGCGCGAGCCCGCTGTCGACATGGCTTTGCCATACTTCGGTCAAACTTCCGGGGCCCGGCGCGCCAGTCGAATCACAATTTAGCCTGGCTGCGCCGCGAGCGCAAAGAGTTTAGCGCAGGCGCATGTGGCATGCGCTTAAGGTGTTCGGCGAGGCACGCGAGCATGCCGCCGCAACGCCGATTCTCATGTACCATCGGCTCCACAGAGCCCGCGCGGCGCGCGCGCCTGAGTCCATCCGGCGCAAGCGCCGGACCCGACGCGGACCTGACCCGCACTTCCCGAACCACCCGAGGCCCGCCCCACATTGATGAAGTCCCGCACCGGCCGCAAACCTCCTCCCCGTCTCGTCGCGCGCTTCGTGGCGATCTCGTGGCGCGACCTGGCAGTCACGTTCGGCCCGATCCTGCTCCTGAGCGCGGCGGCCATCTGGCTCGCGGTGCGGCTCATCCAGCCCGCGCCGCCCAACACGCTCACCATGAGCGCCGGGCCCAAGGGCAGCACCTACTGGAACGCCGCGGTCAAGTACAAGGACATCCTCGCGCGCAACAACATCACGCTGAACGTGCTCGAATCGGAGGGCTCGGCGCAGAACCTGCAGCGTCTCGCCGATCCCAAGTCGAACGTCGACGTCGCGTTCGTGCAGGACGGCCTGGCGAGCAAGGTGCCTGGCGGCCTCGTCTCGCTCGGCAGCGTCGCTTATATACCGCTCGTGGTGTTCTATCACGGTCCCGTCGCCACGCGGCTCTCGCAGTTCGAAGGCCAGCGCATCGCCATCGGTGCCGAGGGCAGCGGCACGCGCGAACTCGCGCTCACGCTGCTCAAGGCCAACGGCATCCAGCCCGGCGGCGCGACCAAGCTCCTGCCGCTTTCCGGCGACGACGCCGCGGGCGAACTCGTGGCAGGCAAGATCGACGTCGCCATTCTCGCGGGCGACTCCGCGCAGCCGCCCGTCATGGGACGCCTCATGCGCATGCCGGGCGTACGCTTCTTCGACTTCGTGCAGGCCGACGCCTATGCGCGGCGCTTCCCGTACCTCACAGCGATCACGATCCCGATGGGCGCGTTCGACTTCGGCCGCAACCTGCCGCCAGCGCCGCTGCATTTCATCGCGCCCACGGCCGAGCTGGTCGCGCGCGACTCGCTGCATCCGGCGCTCTCCGATCTCCTGATCGAAGCGGCGAAGGAAGTGCACGGCCGCTCCACGCTCCTGCAGCGCGCCGGTGAATTCCCCGCGCCGCGCGCCCAGGACTTCCCGATCAGCGCCGACGCCGCGCGCTACTACAAGTCGGGCAAGAGCTTCCTGTACCGCGTGCTGCCCTTCTGGGTGGCGAGCCTCGCCGACCGGCTCGTGGTGCTGCTCGTGCCGATCATCGTCGTGCTGATTCCGGGCCTGCGAATCGTGCCTTCGCTGTACGCCTGGCGGGTAAAATCGCGGATCTACCGCTGGTACGGCTCGCTCATCGCACTCGAGCGGGCCGCGATGGCCGACAACTCGCCCACCGAGCGCCGCGCGCTGATCCGCCAGCTCGACAAGATCGAGGAATCAGTGAACGGCATGAAAATGCCGCTCGCCTACGCCGAACAGTTCTACGTGCTGCGCGAACATATCGGCTTCGTGCGCGCGCGACTCTCCGGGACGCGCGAAGCGCCGGACGCAGGCGTTGGTGCTGAAGAGGAGCAGACAGCGCAAAGCGCCGAAGAGGCAGAGGCGCCGGAAGGCAGTAGCAACGACGCAGGCACAGCAGGTACAGAGGCGAGCCATGCAAACGAAAGCGGCGGCAATGAAACAGGCGAGCGCACGCATTAGCGCCGCTGCACGCATTTTGAACCGAACAATCGGCCATGCAATCAATGGCCCGGATATCGCCCAAGAGCGGAGGAACAGCATGATCGACGGCATCGACGCCAGCCAGCCGGCCTGGTTCTACGACTTCGTGTCGCCGTTTTCGTACCTGTTGCTGGAACAACACGAGAAGTGGCCCGGCTTCGACTTCGTGCCGACGCCCGTGCTTCTGTCCGAGCTATACCGCCACTGGGGCCAGCCGTTCGGCTCCGCGGTCCCGGCCAAGCGCATCTTCACCTACCGGCACGCGCTCTTTCGCGCCGAGCAGCTCGGCATTCCGTTCAAGATGCCGCCCGCTCACCCGTTCGACTCGGTCAGGCCGATGCTGCTCGCCATCGCGGCGGGCGGCGACCTCGCGTGCGTGCGCGAGATTTTCCGCTTCATCTGGCGCGAGGGACGCGACCCGTCGAGCGACGAAGGCTTCGAGCAGCTTTGCGAGCGTGTGGGCATTGCGCACGGCGTGTCGCTGATCGAGGAAGAAGTCGTGCGTGCGCAGTTGCGCCGCAACACCAACGACGCAATCGCCATGGGCGTGTTCGGCGTGCCGACGTTCTGGATGAACAAGCAGCTCTTCTGGGGCGAGGATGCCTTGCCGATGGTGCTCTACTGCGCGCGCAGCCCGAACTGGCTCGACTCGCGCGAGGTCAAGCGCATCAGCACGCTGCCTTCGGGACTCGGGAAGCCCGCGGCGGAGTGAGCGGCCACGCTCCAGAAGTATCCTTCTGATCCCCGTCATGCCGCGCACCCTATGGCGGCGGCGCGCGAGGCGGCTTATGGTTATGGCTGAACGCGTGCGCGCGCAGGTCTCTATCGCGCACGCGCCCTTGCCCGCCACGCCCCATGGACGACGATAACGCCCTCACCCTCGACATCTGGCTGGTGCGCGTGCTGCGCACGCTGCTGGTCGAGCGCAGCGTCACGCAGGCAGCGCTGCGCCTGAACCAGACCCAGCCCGCGATCAGCACGGCGCTGCGCCGTCTGCGCGAGATACTGGGCGACCCCATCCTCGTGCGCGGCAAAGCCGGCATGGTGCCGACCGAGTACGGCGAGTCGCTGTTGCAGCACGCGCAGCGCGTGCTGCGCGACGTGGAGTTCGTGGCCACGCCGCACGGCGACTTCGACCCGGAGCGCTCGAAGCGCACGTTTCGCCTCGCCGCCCCCGACTACCTCAACGACTTCTTCATGCCCACGCTGATCGCACGCTTTCGCGAGACGGCGCCGGCAGCGCGGCTGGAAATCCTCTCGCTCTCGCCCACGCTCGACCATCACGGCGCGCTGGACGCGGGCGAACTCGACATCGTGATCGGCAACTGGCCGAAGCCCGAGCCGCGTTTCGCGCGCAGCGACCTCTTCTCCGACAAGGTCGTCTGCATGATGCGCGCGGATCATCCGCTCGCACGCCGCGAACTCACGCGCGAGGCGTATCTCGCAGCGCCCCATCTCGCGCCCACGCCCTATACGGGCGCGCATGCCAGCGCGATCGATCTGGGATTTGCGAAGGCGAAGGCCGAGCGGCGCATCGTCGCGACGCTGCCCTACTTCGGGCTCGTGCCGCAGGTCCTGCTGCAATCGGATCTGATCTTCACGACGACACGGCGCTTCGCGCAGCATTACGCGAAGCTCATGCCTCTTGCCGTCGTGGAAACGCCGATCGCGTTTCCGCGCATTCACTGCTATCAGATGTGGCATCCGCAGCCGGACAGGCCGAGCGATGTGGGATGGCTGCGCGGACTGATCGAGGACGTATCGGGGACGCTGACCGCCGAGCGCGGCACGAAGCGCGTGCCCGCGAAAAAGGCCGCGAGCGTGACCAGCGAAGCGACGCCCACGCCGCCGCTCGCAGCGCATTGAAATGCAAACGGGCGCCTCGTCTTCGAGGCGCCCGTTTTACTCACACGATTCGTCGAATCAGGCGCGCTCGAGCGCGACCGTCCTCACCGCAGCCGGGCGCTGCGCCACCCGCATCTGCATGAGTTGCGCCGCGACCGCCACCGCAATCGACGAAGGCGCCTTGTCGACGATACCCGTCACGCCGATCGGGCACGTCATCTCGTCCATGCGCTCCTCTTCCACGCCGCGCTCAATGAGCCGCCGCTCGAACTTCACGCGCTTTGTTTTCGAGCCGATCAGGCCGAACCACGCGAAATCGCGACGGCGCATGATGCGCTCGGAAAGCTCGAAGTCGAGCGCGTGGTTGTGCGTCATCACGAGGAAGTACGCGCCCGCCGGCGCTTCGTCGACGATGGCCGCCGGCGTGTCCGTCGCTTCGATCTGCACGTTGGCGGGCACTTCTTCGGGGAACAGTTCGTCGCGCTCATCCACCCATTGCACGACGCAGGGCAGCATGCCGAGCAGCGTGATAAGCGCGTGCCCCACGTGGCCCGCGCCGAACAGCACGATGTGCATCGGCCCGTAATGCGGCACCGGCGTGCTGCGGCGGCCGATGATCACGCGCCCGGTTTCATCGACGCGCACGCAATGTTCAGGATGGCGATTCATTTTGCGGACCCCTCGCGCGCCATCGTCCGTACCGCGCGCACACCCTTGAGGATTTCCTCGGCGGTCGCCGGCGCATTCATCGGCGGATTGAAGCGGTAGTCGGCCACGCTCGCGACGGCGTCGCGAATCGCGAAGAACACCGAGAACGGCAGCAACAGCGGCGGCTCGCCCACGGCCTTCGAGCGATGGATGCTGTCCTCCGCGTTGCGGTTCTTGAAGAGCCGCACGTTGAATTCGGCGGGCGTGTCGTTCACGGTCGGGATCTTGTAGGTGGACGGCGCGTGCGTCATGAGCTTGCCGTCCGGCTTCCACCACAGTTCTTCCGTGGTGAGCCAGCCCATGCCCTGAATGAAGCCGCCTTCCACCTGTCCCACATCGAGCGCGGGGTTCAGCGACGCGCCCACGTCGTGCAGCGCATCGGCGCGCAGCACGCGCATTTCGCCCGTGAGCGTATCGATCACGACTTCCGATACCGCCGCGCCATACGAGTAGTAGTAGAACGGCCGCCCGCGCAGCGTGGCCTGATCCCAGTACAGCTTGGGCGTGGTGTAGAAACCATCGGACCAGAGCTGGACGCGCGCGAGATAGGCCTTGGAAACCAGCGTTTCGAACGGCACGATCGTCTCGCCCACGATCACGGACTCGTTGGCAAAGCACACGTCGGCGGCGTTGACTTCGCCCTTGCCGTACGTCGTCGCTGCCAGCGCGGCGAGGCGCTCGCGCAACTGGCGGGCGGCGTCTTGTGCCGCCTTGCCGTTCAGGTCGGTGCCCGTCGACGCCGCCGTGGCGGACGTGTTCGCCACCTTGCTCGTATCCGTGGCGGTCACGCGCACGCGGCCAAACTCGATGCCCAGTTCGTGTGCCACGACCTGCGCGACCTTCGTGTTCAGGCCCTGGCCCATCTCGGTGCCGCCGTGGTTCACGAGCACCGAACCGTCGGTATAGATGTGGACGAGCGCGCCCGCCTGGTTGAAGTGCGTAACGTTGAACGCAATGCCGAACTTGACCGGCGTGAGCGCAATGCCCTTCTTGAGCACGTCGTTGTTCGCGTTGAATTCGCGAATCGCGGCGCGCCGCTTGCGATAACCGCTCGTTTCCACCAGCTCGTCGATCAGCTCGTGAATGACGTTGTCCTCCACGACCTGGCCGTAGGGCGTCTCGTTGTTTTGCGTCTTGCCATAGAGATTGCGGCGGCGCACGTCGAGCGAATCAAGGCCGAGCGAGCGCGCCACGTCGTCCATGATGTACTCGATCGCGAATGCGCCCTGAGGGCCGCCGAAGCCGCGAAACGCCGTATTGGACTGCGTGTTGGTCTTGCCGCAGAATCCGGCGATCGACACGTCGGGCAGCCAGTAGGCGTTGTCGAAGTGGCAGACCGCGCGCGTCATCACCGGACCGGAAAGGTCCGCGGAAAAGCCGCAGCGCGAGGTCATGTCGACCGACACGCCTTCGATCGTGCCCTGATCGTCGTAGCCGACTTCGTACGTATAGTGGAAATCGTGGCGCTTGCCCGTGACCATCATGTCGTCGTCGCGATCGGGGCGCAGCTTCACGGGGCACAGGAGCTTCCATGCGGCGAGCGCCGCGCAGCACGCGAAGAGGCCCGACTGCGATTCCTTGCCACCAAAACCGCCGCCCATGCGGCGGCATTCCACGAGCACGTTGTGCGACGCGACGCCCAGCACATGCGCAACGAGGTGCTGCATTTCGCTCGGGTGCTGCGTGGAGCACCACACGTGCATGCCGTCGTCGTCCTTCGGCACCGCGTAGGCGATCTGGCCCTCGAGATAGAACTGCTCCTGGCCGCCCAGCAGCATCTCGCCTTCATGGCGGTGCGCGGCGCGCGCGGCACGCGTGGACGCCTCGCCGCGTGCAAGCTTCATCGGCGGCAGCACCGACTGCTGCGCGGCGCGCGCCTGCTGCGCCGTGAGCACGGCGGGCAGCTCTTCGTATTGCACTTCGGCGCGCCGGGCGGCCAGGCGCGCCGTATCGTGCGAAGTCGCCACGACGATGAACATCGGCTGGCCCACGTACTGCACGACGCCATCGGCGAGCACCGGATCATCGTGGATGATCGGGCCGCAGTCGTTCACGCCGGGGATGTCCTCGGCCGTGAGCACGGCCACGACGCCCGGCGTCGCGCGCACTTTCGCGAGGTTCATCGAAACGATGCGCGCGTGCGGCTTCTGCGAGAGGCCCAGGGCGGCGTGCAGCGTGCCAGCCACGACCGGAATGTCGTCGGTATAGGTGGCGCGGCCGCTCACATGCAAATGCGCGGATTCGTGCGGCCGCGAAACGTGCACTTGCGCGAAGGGCTCGCGTGCCTTGAGTTCGTCCAGGAACGGTTCGGCTTGCTGGTTCATTGTTTCGTTCTCCGTATGTCTTTTCCGGTTCCTGAATGTCTCAAGCCGTCTCTGCCGCTACGTTGCGCACATTGAGCGCCTGCGGCGCAAGCGGGTTGTGCGGGCGCGTTTCGAGCCAGAAGCGGTACATCGTGTTCTTCGCGGCTTCGAGGCGGTAGTCGCTCGTCGCGCGCATGTCGGAAAGCGGCGCGTAGTCCTTGCCGAGAGCGATCATCGCGGCCTGCGCCGTGGCTTCGTGCCATTGCGCGTCGGCGAGCACGCCTTCTGCGTGGGTCGCGCGCTTCGGTGTCGCGGCCATGCCGCCAAAGGCGATGCGCGGCTCGCGGATCACGTCGCCATCGGCGATATACGCGTAGGCGGCGCACACGGCCGAGATGTCCGAGTCAAAGCGCTTCGAGACCTTGTAGGTGCGAAAACGCAGGTTCGCACGCGCGCCGGTGCGCGTGGGCACCTTGAGCGCGAGCACGAACTCGTGCTCGGCCATGTCCTTCTTCTGGTACGCGAGATAGAGGTCTTCAAGCGGCATTTCGCGCTCGACGTCGCCGCCGCGCAGCACCACGCGCGCGCCGAGTGCGATGAGCCCCGGCATCGAGTCGCCGATGGGCGAGCCGTTCGCGACGTTGCCACCTATCGTGCCCGCGTTGCGGATGGGCAGCGAGGCGAAGCGCTGCCACATCTCTTCGAGTTCCGGGTAATGCTTCGCGAGTTCGGCATAGCCTCGCTCGACGCTCACGCCCGCGCCGATCTCGATCCACGCGTCGCTCACGTCGATGCGGCGCATCGCGTCGACCTGGCCCACGTAGACGATGTCGCCAAGCTCGCGCATCTGCTTCGTGACCCACAGCCCGATGTCGGTGCTGCCCGCGAGAATGCGCGTGTTGGGTCGCTCGGCCTTGATGGCGGCGAGCGCCTCGACGGTGCGCGGCGCGTCGTAGTGCTGGCCGCGGCTCTCGTAGTGGAACGTGTCCGTGCGCTCGAGCGTGGCGAGCGTCTGTGCGAGCGCCTTCACGTCGATGGGCTGCTTCGGCGCGTCGGCCTGGAACATCTGCTCGGCGGCGTCGAGGATCGGACGGTAGCCCGTGCAGCGGCACAGGTTGCCGGTGAGCGCGTTGGCGATCTCGTCGCGCGAAGGCACGCTGCAGGCGCCCTTGCCCGCGCACGCGCTTTGGCCCACGTGCGCGGCGTGGCCCGCGTGCTCGTGGCCATGCTTTTCATAGAGCGCCCACATCGACATCACGAAGCCGGGCGTGCAGAAGCCGCACTGTGAGCCGTGGCAATCGACCATGGCCTGCTGCACGGGATGGAGCGACCCGTCGGGCTGGCGCAGGTCTTCGACGGTGAAAAGCGCCTTGCCGTCGAGCGTGGGCAGGAACTGGATGCAGGCATTGACGGCCTTGAAGCTCACGCCACCCGCCTCGTTGCGCTCGCCCACCACGACCGTGCAGGCGCCGCAGTCGCCTTCGGCGCAGCCTTCCTTGGTGCCGGTGCAGCGCGCATCTTCGCGCAGGTACTGGAGAACGGTGCGGGTGACGCCCGCGTCGCTGACTTCGCGAATCGCGTTGCGGTGGTAAAAGCGGATCGGCTGGCTCATGGTTTCTGGCTCGTCGTTGGATGCGGCTCGCAAAAGGCGTATGCCGCTCGAGTGGACGGTTCGAAAACTATCACCGCCAATATTGAGAACCCATAGCTAGAGGTGCATGGGGGATATATCGTTGAATCGATAAATCGGCGTGTTGCAGTGCGGCTGTGCTTATGTTGATGTGTCTCGATTGCGCGATTCTGGTGCCGATCTGTGAATATCGGACATATTTGACTGAACATTGCCCCGTTCAAATGCCGATGTCTCCGCACGAACGGTCGGACCAAGGTGCCACGCTTGCGTGAATTGCGGCCAACGTCGCGCAATACCGCGGGATTTTCGCGGCGCGGCAATCGCACGCAAAAGCCCGTTATAACCGCCGAAAACGCGTGTTCCACCGGTTGGAACAGCTTTTCAATTTCTGCATAAAAACCGGTTCCATGGGACAATCACGCCTTTCCCGCCGTTTTCCATCCGCGTTTTCCCCATGTCTGCTGATTTGGCGCCCAGGCGCAACGCCGCATCGACGACCCTGCAGATCATTCCGGTCGTCTTTTTCACCTTCCTCTGCTACCTGACGATCGGCATTCCGCTCGCGGTGCTGCCGGGCTATGTGCATAACGACCTCGGTTTCAGTACCGTGGTGGCAGGTGCGGCAATCAGCGTGCAGTACATCGCCACGCTCTGCTCTCGCGCGCTCGCGGGCCGCTCGGCGGACACGCTCGGCCCCAAGCAAACCGTCACGATCGGCCTGACGATCTGCGGCGCGAGCGGCGTCCTGCTGCTGCTCGGCACGCTCGTCGATCACTGGCCGGGTCTCTCGCTCGCGCTGCTGGTCGTGAGTCGCCTGTTGCTCGGCTGCGGCGAAAGCCTTTGCGGTACCGGCGCGATCCTCTGGGGCATCGGCCGCGTGGGCACCGCTCACAACGCGAAGGTGATCTCGTGGAACGGCATCGCCACTTACGGCGCGCTCGCGATCGGCGCGCCGCTCGGCGTGGTGATGGCGCACGCCATCGGCTACTGGATGCTCGGCGTTTCGGTCGTCGCGATGGCCGCGCTCGGCTTCTGGCTCGCGCGCCCGATCGCGCCGGTGCCGGTCGTACACGGCGAGCGCATGTCGTACCGCAGCGTTTTCACGCGCGTGCTGCCGCACGGCATCGGCCTCGCGCTCGGCTCGGCGGGCTTTGGCTCCATCGCGACCTTCATCACGCTGTTCTACGCCGCGCGCCACTGGCCCAACGCCGCCTTCACGCTCACGGTGTTCGGTTTGATGTTCATCGGCGCGCGCCTGTTGTTTGCAAACACGATCAAACGCTTCGGCGGCTTCCGCGTGGCCATCGTCTCGTTCTCGTGCGAATGCGCGGGCCTCTTGCTGCTGTGGCTCGCGCCCACGCCGCAAGTCGCGCTCGCGGGCGCGGCACTCACCGGCTTCGGCTTCGCGCTCGTGTTCCCGGCGCTCGGCGTCGAGGCGGTCGGGCTCGTGCCGCCCGCCAGCCGCGGTGCGGCCCTCTCGGCGTATTCGGTGTTCCTCGACCTCTCGCTGGGCATAACCGGCCCGCTCGCCGGTTATGTGGCGAATCTGTTCGGGTATGGCTCGGTGTTTCTCTTCGCCGCCATCGCGGCGGCTAGCGCCGTGGCGCTTTCGGTGTCGCTTCATCGCAAGAGCGTGCGCTCGCATGCCGCGCAGGGTGCGCAACACGCAAGCGGCGCCAGCACGCCCGCCGGACAACAAGCCGAGTAAAAAAAAACCGCACCCGGCAAACTGCACCGGATGCGGCCCGGACTTCAGACTGAACGCGGCGGCCTTTTCGCCGCCGCGCCTACCCTTGCCTACTTCTGCACGGCAGCCGTATCGATCTTCTTGCCGGTCGCCTCGTTGTAGCGCCGCACGTACTCCTCGGTGAGCTTGGCCACCGCACGACCGATCTTGCGATAGTCCGACTCGTTGAGGTTCGCAAGCGACACCCGGCCCGACGGATGCGCCGTGCCAAAGCCCTTGCCCGGCAGCAGCACCACACGGGCCTCTGCCGCGAGCTGGAACAGCAGCTCGTTGGGCTTCACCTGTTTGAGCAGCCAGTCGACGAAATCCCGTCCGAAGCGCTTCTCGCCCAGGTACTCCATATCGAGAATCGTGTAGTAGTCGACCTGGTTCGGATCGTCTTCGTCGTAGATCGCGCCCATTGCCTCGTACAGCGCGCGCTTGCGGCTGCGGATCAGGCGCTTGAGCGCGTTCTTGTACGCGTCGGGCGTATCCATCAGCGAGAACAGCGAGAACAGCACCATCTGCACCTGCTGCGGTGTGGACAGGCCCGCCGTGTGATTGAGCGCGACGGTGCGGCTGTCCGCCACCAGGCGGTCGATGAACTTGAGGTTGTCCGGGTCCGTCGTGATCGACTCGTAGCGCTTGTGCAGCTCCTTCTTCTCGTCCTTCGGCAGCTTGGCGAGCAGATGATCGAGCACGTTGTCGCGGTGCGTTGCGATAGCGCCCAGACGCCAGCCCGTCGCGCCAAAGTACTTTGAATAGGAGTACACGAGAATGGTGTTCTTCGGTGCGAGCGCGAAGAGCGAGACAAAGTTGTCGGCGAACGTGCCGTACACGTCGTCGGTGAGGAAGATGAGGTCGGGACGCTCCTTCACGATGTCGGCGATGTATGCGAGGCTCTCGTCGTCCATCTTCACCGAAGGCGGGTTGCTCGGGTTCACGAGGAAGAACGCCTTCACCTTCGGGTCGCGCAGCTTGTCGAGTTCTTTCTTTGAGTACTGCCAGTTGTTTTCGACGGTCGCGTTGAGATGCACGACATTGAGCTCGTAGTCGTTGAGCTCGGGAATCTCGATGTACGGCGTGAAAATCGGCATGCCGAGCGCGATGGTGTCGCCCTTCTTGATCAGGAAGTTCTCGCGCATCGTGTTGAAGATGTACGTCATGGCCGCCGTGCCGCCTTCCACCGCGAACACGTCGAACTCGCCGACGAACGGATGCTTGCCGATCATCTCGCGGCGCAGGTACTGGCCGACGATGATCTCCGAAAGCTTGAGCATACGGTCCGGCACGGGATAATTGCAGGCCAGAATGCCTTCGCACATCTCATAGAGGAAGTCGCCAGCCGAGAGGCCCAGTTGGTCGCGCACGTACGAGACCGCCCCGCCGATGAAATCGATGCCGGCCTGCCCCTTGTTCTCGCGCAGGAACTGATCGAAGCGCTCGACGATGCCCGCGCGCTGCGGGAAGCCGCCCACGCCTTCCGGCATGTACGAGAACGAGCGCTCCGACTCGCGCATGGCGAAGAGGCCGAGTTGCCAGAAGCCGTGGCGTGGAATGGTGGCGAGGAAGTTGGGGTTGCCGCGCCCGGCGTTGAGCATCGAGAGGTTGGCCGGGCGCTCGGCCGCGCCGCCGCCAGCCGCCTTGATGAGTTCGTCCTTCAGTTCGAACGGGCTCAGTGCCTCGAGGCCCGACTTTTCCTTCGCGCCGTTACTCTTCGCTTTCGCTGCCATGGTGTTCTCCATTGGAAGACGTTGCGTGTGCCGCGCGTCGTTGCGCAGCACACGATGGGTTCATGTCATGCAAGACCGACCACGAGCGGCCCGAGCAGCGTGAGCAGCACGTTCGCGATCGCGTAGGTAATGGCGAACGGCACGGTGGGCACCGCGCTTTCCGCCTTGTCGAGAATGCCGCCGAAGGCGGGGTTCGCACTGCGGGCGCCAGACAGCGCACCCGCGAGAATCGCCGCGTTGTTGTACTTGAGCACGTAGCGGCCAAACAGCATCGTGAGGAAGAGCGGCACGAGCGTCACGACCACGCCCAGCAGGAAGATCGTGATACCGCTCTGCTTGATCGTCACGACCGCCTGCAAGCCCGAGTTCAGGCCCACCACGGCGACGAACGCCGCGAGACCAAAGTCCTTGAGCAGTTGCGAGGCCGCGGGTGGCATCACGCCGTACATCGGATGCTTGCCGCGCATCCAGCCGAACAGCAGACCCGCGAGCAGACAGCCGCCGCCCGAGCCGAGCGTGAGCGGAATGCCGGCCACGTTCACCACGATCAGGCCAATCAGCAAGCCGAGCACGAGGCCCACGCCCATGTAGATGAAGTCGGTCTTGTTGCTGTAGGCGAGTTCATAGCCGGCCGCCTTGACTGCGCGCTTGGTATCGGTGGCGGTGCCGTAGATCGTCACCACGTCGCCGTGCTCCAGCTTCGTTTCTGGCAGCAGCGGCACGGGCTGGCCCACACGCTCGATCTTCTCGATGTACACGCCGTGGCGCAGATCGCGGTCCACGTTCTTGCGCACTTCGGCGATCGTCGTGTGATTCATGCCCTTCGCCGTGAACACGATCTGACGCGTCTGCATCACGAGGCTCATGCCGCCCGAGTCCGGCACTTCCGGCCCGATCAGCGTCCCGACTTCGACCATCTGCTCGCGACGGCCCACGATGAGCACGAGGTCGTCGCGGCTCAGCACGAAGTCGGGGGTGGCGTCGATCACCTTGCCCGCGCGGCGGATCTTCTCGATCGCGACGAAATCGTGCTCGGCCAGTTCGATCTGCTTGACGGTCTTGCCCGCACCCGCCTCGACCCGAAACACGCGGCCGAAGAGCTCGGGCAGCGCCGTGATCTGGCCCGGCCCCGAGACGGCGGCGCCACCCGACATCTCGCGCTCGGCGTCCGCGGAGGCGTCCTTCAGGCTGCGGCCCATGAACTTCGGCAGGATGTTCACGCAGACGATGATCGCGCCCAGCGACCCGAACACGTAGGTCACGGCATAGCCGACGGCGACATCGGCCTGCATGGCCTTCACCTGGTCGGCAGGCAGGCCCAGACGCGCAATGGCGTCGCCGGCCGTGCCGATGATGGCCGACTGCGTCATGCCGCCCGCTGCGAGACCGGCGGCGAGGCCCTTGTTGAGGTGAAAGAGCTTCGCGCAGACGATCACCGTGACGAGACCCGCCAACGCCATGAATACGGACATGGCGATCTCGCGCAGCGTCTTGCGGTTGAGCGAGTTGAAGAATCCCGGCCCGGAGTCGTAGCCCACGGCGTAGATGAACACGGCGAACATCACCGCCTTCACGCCGTTGTCGACCGTCACGCCCACCTGGCTCACGACGACGGCGGCGATCAGCGACCCGCCTACGCCGCCTAGCTGGAACTTGCCGAAGTTGATCTGGCCGATCCAGTAGCCAACGGCCAGGGAGAGAAATAGCGCGATTTCCGGGGATTTGTGAAAGATGTCATGTAGCCATTCCATCGTGTCCTCGCTTTGGGAAAGATCCACCCGTTGCTGCTGGGGATGGCCGGGAAGCGGGAATCACCGCCGGCCAGATCCAGCAAAAAACGCCAGCCAAACTGGTCAACCGAATTTCGCCGCGAGCCCCACCACCACAGGGCCCATGAGCGGCAAGAGGATGTTGGACAGCGCATAAGTGATCGTGTAGCCGATCACGGGAGTCGAGTTGCCGGCTACGCCGACGAGCGCACTGATCGCCGGTGTGCTGCACTGCTGCCCTGCAATCGCGCCGAGCAGCATCGGCGCTTCGAGCTTGAGGAACATGTGCCCGATCCAGAGTGAGAGGAGCCCGGGAATCAGCACCATCAGGATGCCGGCGAGCGGCAGCGCGAGACCGTACTCGCGCACGAGCTTGATGGCGTCGGGGCCGGCGGAGAGCCCCACGGCCGCGATGAAGGTGGCAAGGCCAAAGTCCTTGAGCACCTGCGCGGCGGCCGAGGGCAGCGAGCCCACCACAGGGAAATGGGAACGCAGCCAGCCGAAGAAGAGGCCCGAGAGCAGGCACCCGCCGCCCGTACCGAGCACGAGCGTGACGCCGCCCACGTTCACGCCGAAGCGCCCGATCATCATGCCGACCAGGACACCCAGGCCGAGATAGACGAAGTCGGTTTTCTGGGTGTGCTGGATCACGTAGCCAAGACGCTTCGCGCCGCGCGCCACGTCGGTGGGCGTGCCGACCAGCGTGAGCACGTCGCCGCGATGCACGACCGTGCCGGGCAAGGCGGGCACGGTGGTGTCTTGCCGCGTGATCGCGCCGACGTAAATGCCGCGGCCCGCTTCCGGCGAGGCGCGCTCGCGCATTTGCGCGAGCGTGAGGCCGTTGACGTCGCGCTGCGTGATCATCACGTCCACGCGTTTCGCGAGCACCTTGAACAGGCCCTCGCCCGGCAGCTCTTCGCCCAGACTGCTTGCGGCGTCGATCACAGCTTCGCGGCGCCCGGCGATTAGCACGATGTCACCCGCCTGCAGCACGGTCTGCGCGTTGGCGTCGATCTGGCGTCCGTCGCGCAGCACGTGCTCGATCGTGACGTTGTTGCCAAAGCGCGCCTCGAAAGCCGCGACTGCGGCGCCGGCCGCAGGCCCCACCTTGAACGCGCGGCCAACGAGCGGCGGCAGCGCGAGCCGCTGCCCTTCGTCGAGCGCACCGTCGCCGCCGAGCTTGCGATACAGGCGCGCGGCCTCTTCGCGCAGATTCACGCGCAGGATGAGCGGCGCAATCTGGCTCGTGAAGAGCACGATGGTGATGAGGCCAAAGAGGTAGCTCACGCTGTACGCGGTCACGATGTGCGCCTGCAGTGTGCTCACCTGGGCGTCGGTCAGGCCGAGCCGCGTGATCGCTTCGCTTGCCGTGCCGATCACGGCCGATTCGGTCGCGGCACCCGCGAGCAGGCCTGCCGCAGTGCCTGCATCGAGCTTCATCACCACGACGGCGATCATGATGAGCGCCATGACCGAGACGATCTCGACGATCGAGAGAAGACCGTAGCGCCAGCCGCGCCCAACGTTCGCGAAAAACTGCGGACCGCCCGTGAAGCCGAGCGCGAAGATGAACAGTGCAAAGGCGATGTTCTTGAGGTCGGGCGAGATGCGCGCGCCGGTTTGCCCGAGCACGAGCGCGACGATCAGCGTGCCGCACACGCCCCCGAGGGAGATCGGCCCGAAGCGGATGGAACCAATCAGATAACCGAGCGCGAGGCTCACGAACAGGGCAATCTCGGGTTGCGACTTCAGCAATTCGACGATCATGTCTGGTCTGCCGATTTACGTTTTAGTGAGCCCGAAAGCATGCTCGAAATTGAGCGGCAATAAACATTAAATAACATGTAAAACCGGCGTGCGTCGTTATTTACCCCATGTGCAACAATTCTTTCACACAGCAAAAGAATCAATGTGCGCGCATTTCCGGTTTGTGAATTACGATGAATTCACAGCGCGCAATGACTCACAATTTTCCGCGGGCAAAGGCTGATCCGCCATGCATCTGACAGACTCCACAATAGATAGCCGCCGCCTGCATGAATTGCGCAAACACGTTATCCGCAATGCACAAATATTCGATAGTGACAAAAGCGCACAACACATTCCTCATTCAATACATGCCATTTGAGTATTGAATCTTTTACCGCTTCGAAATGCTGACGTGTGTTGAGATAGATATTGTAATTCTCACCGACTGTCAATATTATTTTTGTTAGCTTCCGCAGTCGTCCATTCGAGCCACATTGACCAGAACAACACGGCACACTGCTTCCTTCCTCAGCTTCGCCAGCAGTCGCAGTGCCTTCAACCGGTCCATGCATTGAGCATACGAGGCTACACATGAACCAGATACACGCCATGCGCGTCTTTGTCAGGGTTGCGGAAACCGAGAGCTTTCGTCGCGCCGCGCAGCAGCTCGACGTCTCCAATGCGCTCGTCACGCGCTCCGTCGCGATGCTCGAGGCGCACCTGAATACACGCCTCATCAACCGCACCACGCGCAATCTCGCGCTCACCGAGGCAGGCCTGCGTTATCTCGAGGGCTGTCGTTGCGTGCTCGAAGAACTCGATCATCTCGAGCGCTCGCTCGCGCACACGGAAAGCGAGCCGAGCGGCACGCTGCGCGTGGTGGCCGCGGGCGCGCTCTCGCTCGCCACGCTCACGCCGCTCATCGACGGCTATCGGCGTCTGTATCCGCGCGTGAACGTGCGCCTCACGCTCGCCGAGCGGCCCGTGGATCTCGTGGAAGATGGTTTCGATGTGGGCATTGTCGGCGCCACGCCCGCACGCAACGGCGAGTGTGTGGAGCGCGCGCTCGGCACCACGTCGTTCGTGCCTTGCGCGGCTCCCGCGTGGCTCGCCGAGCACGGCGAGCCGCATACGCCCGACCAGCTCGCGCAGTGCGTGGCGGTCGCGCTGCCTCCCGAGGAGCGCAGCGCGACGTGGCAATTCGCGAAGCCCGGCGAGCGGGCCCAACAGGTCACGCTGCAGCCCGGCTATGCCGTCAACAACATGCTGATGGTGCGGCTCGCGGCGCTGGCCGGCATGGGCGTGGCGATCGTGCCCGCGCCGCTCGTCGCCGACGACTTCACCGCGGGCACATTGCGGCGCCTGTTGCCCGACTACGATATCGACGACCCGGACTCGCGCATGTCCATCGTCTATCCGAGCCGCCAGTATCTGCCCGCGAAGACGCGCCGCTTCGTCGACTACACGGTCGAGCACTTCGAGCACGCGCACAGCGCATCGCTCGCGACGGCTACAACGTCACTACCGGCCAGTTCCCCGGGCGCCCCTGCCCGGCCGCTGAGCGTGGCGTGAGCACGTATCGGGCGCGCGTGAGGCGCGCGCCCTATTGTTCGAGAACATGTGTTTGAGAACTTGCCGCTTGCGAATGCGCTGTTTGTGAACACGCCATTCGCGCGCAACGTCGCATCAGAGCCGGGGCGAATTGCCGTCGACCGGAACCAGCAGGCCCAGGTCGCCCGCGCCGCACAGTTCGCGCAGCAATGCCGCTTCGCGCTCGTGCACTTCCACGGGTAGCCACGATGCCCCCGCCCACGCGAGGTAGCGTGCGCGATGCTGGCCGTTGCGAAACGCCACCACGCCCTCGTGCGAAAGACCTAACCAACCCGCGAGCCCCGCCACACGGCGTTTGCTGATCGTCACGTAGGGCATCTGCGGTACGCGCTCGTTGTCCGGATCGAGAAACTCGCGAATGCCGCGCACCTTGCCGCTATGCCAGTCGTCGACGGGCTTGAGCACATAGTCAGTGTCGTCGCGGTCGGCGCAGACAAGCAGCTTGTGCAGATCCACGATCACGACGACATGGCGCGTGCCGTCGGTCGTGAAGACGCGCTTGAAGCGCACATGGTCGTACGCCTCGTGGTCGGGCAACGGGACGGTCCAGAAGAGTCCACAAGCGGGATATGGCGAGGAATCCGAAACGGAGGTGATGCTGGACATGGACGTCGATTGCATGCGTGCGGGGGAGAACGTGGTTCGGGCAATTAAAGCCGGCCTAAGCTACGGATGGACCATGAAATTTTTATGACGAATGCGGGGCGCATCGAGGAGCAGCACATGACCATCGAAACCTTCGGCGAACACGTGCGCATCGAAGCGCAAGAGCGCGTAGCAATTCTTGTGCTTGACCGCCCTGCGCAGCGCAATGCCATCGACCGGCCCGTAGCGAATGCACTCGCTGCCGCTTTCACACGCTTCGAAGAGAATCCCGCATGGCTTGCGGGCGTGCTGTACGGCGCAGGCGGCACGTTCTGCGCGGGCGCAGACCTCACCGCGCTCGCCGACCCCCAACGCCGCAACGAAATCCACGCGGACGGCAGCGGCCCAGGCCCCCTCGGCCCCACGCGCATGTCGTTCAGCAAGCCCGTGATTGCCGCTGTCTCAGGATACGCCGTTGCCGGCGGGCTCGAACTCGCCCTGCTCTGCGACCTGCGCGTGGTCGAAGAAGACGCCGTGCTCGGCGTGTTCTGCCGCCGCGTGGGCGTGCCGCTCATCGATGGCGGCACCGTGCGTCTGCCTCGCTTGATCGGTCTTTCGCGCGCGCTCGATCTGATCCTCACGGGGCGCGCCGTCGATGCGCAGGAAGCCCTCGCGTTCGGCCTCGCCAATCGCGTAGTCGCGAAAGGCGCCGCGCGCGAAGCCGCCGCGCAACTCGCTGCGCAACTGGCAGCGCTTCCGCAAGCCGCGTTGCTCGCGGATCGCCGCTCCGCACTCGAACACAGCATGCTGCCCGATTTGGCCGAGGCGTTGCGCCGCGAAGGTGCACTTGGCTATCGCGCGGTGCTCGACGAAGGGCTCGCGCTTGCGGCGCGCTTCGCGGCCGGCGCAGGCCGTCATGGCGAACCGCTCGAACCGTAGACCGTTGATCGATAATCGCACGCGAACCTCACGGCAGGCGATTCAGGCGTAAATGGCCAGCGCTTGAGTCTTGAAGGCGCGCCCGCAACCCGCTACATTGAAATTCATCCGCGCCGCTGCCCCCGCCCCTGTCCCTGCCGCCATTTGTAATGACGCTGAGCACGTCTGCGTCTAACGGCAATCTTCAGACGAACAGCCCTGGCGTCCCCTTCCCTGAGGCCGCATCACGGGAGCGATCTCATGCCGACGGATCGAATCATCCGCTTCGCGGACTTCGAGCTCGACGTCGAGCGATACCAGTTACGCCGAGAAGGTGCGGAGGTCCGCCTGGAGCGGTTGCCGATGGATCTTCTGATCCTGCTTACCTCGCGCCGGGGCGAGTTGCTCTCGCGCGCGGACATCGTCGACCGGCTGTGGGCCGGGAGCCCCTTTCGCGATACGGACAACGGCCTGAACACGGCGATCCGCAAGATCCGCATCGCGCTCGCCGATGACCCGGCCAGTCCGCGTCACCTCATCACGGTGAAGGGCAAGGGCTACCGGTTCGACGGCATCCTGCCCGAGTCGTCCGAGATCAACGGCGCGTCCGCCGCCGCGCGCGACTCGCACGCGCCGCGCGAGAGCGAACTCGCGCCGCCCGCCGTACGCATGCTGGTGCTGCCGTTCACCAACCACACGGGCGACGCGAGCCAGGAGAGCCTGTGCTGCCAGCTCGCCGACGAGATCTCGGTCACGCTCGGCGCACTCAATCCGGACCGTCTGCTCACGATCGCGCGCACCACGGCGGCGCGTTACCGCGCGACGCAAAAGAGCATCGGCGAGATCGCGCGCGAACTGAAGCTCGACTACGTGCTCGAAGGCTCGCTCACGCGCGCGGGGCAGCAAACGCGCATACTCACGCGTCTCATCCGCTGCGCCGACGAAGCGCAGATCTGGAGCCGCGCGCACGAGAGCGCCGCCCAAGGCGCGCTAGACATCATGAAGGAAGCGGTCGCGGCGCTCGCCGAAAATCTGGCGTCGACGCTTTCCGAGCAGCAGCGCAGGCGCCTCGAGCGTCGCCTGCCCGTCGATCCCGCCGCGCACGACGCCTATGTGCGCGGGCGTTTCTTCTGGTATCGCCGCGTGCATTTCGAAGCGGGCTTTTGCGCGCATCACGGCATCGATGGCGAAGACTTCGTGCGCTGCCGAACCTACTTCGAGTCCGCGCTCGAGCACGACCCGAGCTACGCGCTCGGCTATACCGGCCTTTCGAACTACTACGGATCGACGGTGGTGCACGGCTTCATTGCACCCGATGATGGCTGGCCGGTCGCGCGCTCGCTTGCCGAAAGCGCGCTCGAACTCGACCCGGACCTGCCTGAGGCGCATCACGCGCTCGCGGCCGTGCGCTACTTCTACGACTGGGACTGGGACCAGGCCGAGGCCGGCTTCAGGGATGCGCTACGGCGCAATCCGAGCTACCCGGAGGCACATCGGCTCTATGCGCGCATGCTCGTGGCGGCGGGGCGCCGCGCGGAAGGCGACGCCGCGATGGAGCGCGCGGAGCGCATCGATCCGCTGGCGTTCCAGGGGTCGCGCGCGTTCGGCATGGTGATGTCGGGCAGGCATGCGGAAGTCGTGAGCGAATATCTCGCGCCGGGGCACATGGACCATCCGCCGCTCGTGTATCAGTTGCTCGCTACCGCGTTCGAAGTGAAGAAGCTGTATGCGCAGGCCGTGGACGCCACCGTGGAGGCGCTCGAGCGCTGCAACCAGCAAACGCGCGCGGCGACCATTCGCACGCGCTTTGAAACGGGCGGCTATGACGCGGTGCTGCGCTGGTATCTGGAAGATCTGCTCGCGCGGCGGCGGGTCCGGTACACCTCGCCGCTACTCATCGCCGAGGCCTACGCGCGCCTCGCGCAGCCCGATGAAATGTTCCGCTGGCTCGAAACGGCACTGGCCGAGCGCAGTTCGCGGCTATGCGAGTTGCGCACGAATCCATGGTTCGCACCCTGGCGCCCGACGGGGCGCATGCGGCTCATCGAAAAGCATATTGGCGGCGGCCCGACACGCTAAGCGGTTGGTACAAGTCGCGAAAGCGCGTCGCGTCGCCGTCCTGGCAGGCTGGTCAGCCTTGTCTGTCTCAGTTCCCGTGATAGAGCCCTTCGCTCAGCGCCTTCTGCTGGCCTGATTGCTCGGAGCGCACCAGGTCCTGATAGACCTGCGCGTGCGTGAGCGCCATCGGCGCGCCCGAGGCGCCTGTCGACATCGGCGAGCCGCCCACGTCCTGCGCAGCCGGCGGCGTTGCGGCCTGTTGTGTCTGGTCGTCGCTCTGCGACTGCGCCAGCGCGCTACCTGCGAAGAGGGCAGCCGCTGCGGCCACCGCGATGCGTACCTTGTTCATCGTGTTCATGTCATCGCTCCAGGAAGGTTGCGCATGTTCGTTTCCGTCATGCGCGGGACGGACGACGCGAGGGCTGCGCCCTCCGGCGGGCGGGCCGGATGGGGAACGGTTTGGCTCGTCGGATCGTGTAGTTATCGTGCGGCGCGCGGGCGCGTTGCACCATGCACGTAACCTGTAGAAATCGTCAAGAAATATGAAGGAACGGTGACCGAGGTCGGACAGCCAACCTGTTGTTTTCCCAGCAGCGTTGAAAAGCGTGCCGTATGCGTTGTGGCAGGTTTCAGTACAATTCGGCGTTGACTTAAATAAAACGGCTTCGTGCTCAGGCCCGTCGCCGATCTGCGCCGACCCCACGCCATGCCCCTGCCTCTGCTCGCCCTTGCCGTTGCCGCCTTTGGTATCGGTACCACCGAATTCGTCATCATGGGCCTGCTGCCCGACGTCGCGCGCGACCTGAGCGTCTCGATCCCGGCGGCGGGCATGCTCGTCTCGGCCTACGCGCTCGGCGTGACGATCGGCGCGCCCATCGTCGCCATCGCCGTTGCCAATGTGCCGCGCAAGCAGGCGCTCATGCGCTTGATCGGCATCTTCATCGTCGGCAACCTGTTGTGTGCGCTGGCCCCGAACTACTCGATCCTGATGGCCGCGCGCATCGTCACCGCGTTTTGTCACGGCGCGTTCTTCGGCATCGGCTCGGTGGTCGCGGCCGGACTCGTCGCGCCGAACCGCCGCGCGCAGGCCATCGCGCTGATGTTCACCGGCTTGACGCTCGCCAATGTGCTGGGCGTGCCGCTCGGCACGGCGCTCGGCCAGATCGCCGGCTGGCGCACGACGTTCTGGGCCGTGACGGCCATCGGCATTCTCGCGGCGGCGGCGCTGCAGGTGTGCCTGCCCGCGAAGATCGAAATGCAGAAGGCGAGCCTCGTGCATGAATTCGGCGTGCTGAAGAATCCGCAGGTGCTCATGGTGCTCGGCATGAGCGTGCTGGCCTCGGCCAGCCTCTTCGCGGTGTTCACCTACATCACGCCGATTCTCGAAGACGTGACGGGTTTCTCGCCGCATGAAGTCACGTTCGTGCTGCTGTTGTTCGGCCTCGGGCTCACGGTAGGCAGCACGCTGGGCGGCAAGCTCGCCGACTGGAAGCTCATGCGCTCGCTGCTCACGTTCCTCGCGATGATCGCCGTGGTGCTCGCCGTGTTCTCGCTGACCATGCACGACACGATCGCGGCCATGGCGACGATCTTCGTGTGGGGCATTCTCGCGTTCGCGATCGTGCCGCCGCTGCAGATGCTGATCGTCAACCGCGCGAGCGACGCGCCCAACCTCGCCTCCACGCTCAACCAGGGCGCGTTCAATCTCGGCAACGCGGGTGGCGCCTGGATTGGGGGCGTGGCGATCAGTGCGGGCGCGCCGCTCACGGCGCTGCCGTGGGTGGGCGTGGCCACCGCGTTCGCGGCGCTCGCGCTCACGCTGGTTTCGGCGCAGATCGACCGGCGCACGCGCCGCCGTGTGGCGGTTTCGGGTCCGACTTCCTGCGCGTGATGCTTTGTTGATGCGCGCCTGCGCGAACGTGCGTCGCGTTGAGGCGCGCATGCTCAATGTGAGGCACAACTGCGCCGCGTGATACACACGCACGTAGTAGCATCTCGCCCGATGAAAACCGTCCTCACCCGCGACTTTCTCGCCCTGATCCTGAGCGTGGCCGTGGTTGGCTTAGGCTCCGGCGCGACACTCCCGCTCACCGCCCTCGCCCTCACCGACGCCGGCTACGGCACCGCCATCGTCGGCCTGCTCACGGCCGCCCAGGCGCTG
Organism: Paraburkholderia flagellata; assembly: GCF_021390645.1. Taxonomy (GTDB): domain Bacteria; phylum Pseudomonadota; class Gammaproteobacteria; order Burkholderiales; family Burkholderiaceae; genus Paraburkholderia; species Paraburkholderia flagellata. Next base: position 580,971 of record NZ_JAJEJT010000001.1, on the reverse strand, counting down.
GGCGGCCTCGCCGTCGTGCCGTTCACGCCATGGATCTCCACCCGCTTCGGCTCGCGCCAGGTGATTGTCGGCGCGGTGCTGACCGTGGCCGTCGCAACCGCGCTGATGCAGGCAAGCGCCGACCTGTGGCTCTGGGCCATCCTGCGCATGCTTTGCGGCGCGGCGCTCATGCTGCTCTTCACGATCGGCGAAGCCTGGGTCAACGAACTCGCCGACGACTCGAACCGCGGCCGCGTGGTGGGCATCTACGCGACCACGTTCACGCTGTTCCAGATGTCGGGGCCCGTGCTCGTGAGCCAGATCGCCGGGTACACGGCATGGCGCTTCGCCATCTGCGGCGCGCTCTTTCTGATCGCGCTGCCGATGCTCGCGGCGATCCGCTCGAGTCCGCAGCAAACCGACATGCACGAGCCGCACGGTAGCTGGCGTCACGTGATGCCGAAAATGCCCGCGCTCATCATCGCCACGGGCTTTTTCGCGCTGTTCGACACGCTCGCGCTATCGCTGTTGCCGCTTCTCGCGATGGGTCACGGCATCGACAGCCAGGTGGCCGTGCTGTTCGCCTCGGTCGTGCTGCTCGGCGACACGATCATGCAGTTCCCCATCGGCTGGCTCGCCGACCGGCTCGGGCGCGAGCGCGTGCACGCGCTCATGGGCGTGATCGTCGCGGTGCTGCTGCCGCTCTTGCCCTTCGTCGTCGATACGCCCTGGCTGCGCTGGCCGCTCCTCTTCGTGCTGGGCGCGGCGGCGGGCTCCATTTACACGCTTGCTATCGTTGCGTGCGGCGAGCGTTTCCAGGGCGTCGCACTCGTTTCCGCGAGCGCGCTCGTGAGCGCTGCGTGGAGCGCGGCGAGCTTTGGCGGCCCGATCATCACGGGCGCGCTGATGGAGCACGCGGGCCGCGACGCGATGCTGTGGGTGCTGTTCGCGGGCGCGCTGGTGTTTCTCGGCGCGCTGCGTTGGGAACGTTCGCGAGGGCTCGCGCAAGCGCGTGCCTAGCGCGAGCACAAACGAAAAAACGGCCGATGCGCTTTCGAAGCGCATCGGCCGTTTTGCTTTTCAGATCTTCAGACTCACGCGCCGTTACTTCAACGCCGGCAGGATCTTCCCAACGCACGCGCCAAAGCCCACGCGATAGCCATCGCCCTGACACCAGCCCGCGAGCGTGAGTTCGTCGCCGTCTTCGATGAAGCCGCGCGTGCCGCCGCTCTTCAGTTCGAGCGGGTTCTTCGCGTTCCACGTGAGTTCGAGCAGGCTGCCGAACGAGTCGGGCGTCGGGCCCGAGATCGTGCCCGAACCCATCAGGTCGCCCACGCGCGTGTTGCAGCCCGCCACGGTGTGATGCGCGAGCTGCTGCGCCATCGACCAGTACATGTGGCGGAAATTCGTGCGCGCGATGGTCGTGGCTTCTTGAGCGCCGTCGGGACGCATCAGCACTTCGAGCGAAATATCGAACGCATGGTCGCCTGCGTGACGCAGGTATTCGAGCGGCTGCGGCTCCTGCACCGGCTGCGCGACGCGGAACGGCTCCAGTGCATCGAGCGTGACGATCCACGGCGAAATCGTGGAAGCGAAGGTCTTCGCGTTGAACGGCCCGAGCGGCACGTATTCCCATTGCTGAATGTCGCGCGCGCTCCAGTCGTTGAGCAGCACCATGCCGAAGATGTGGTCCTCGGCGTTTTCGCACGCGATCGGCTCGCCGAGCGCATTGCCGCGCCCGATGATGAAGCCCGTTTCCAGCTCGATATCGAGCTTGCGGCACGCGCCGAACACCGGACGCTCCTGATCGGGCAGCTTCAACTGGCCGTTCGGGCGGCGCACCGGCGTGCCGCTGACCACCACCGACGAAGCGCGGCCGTTATAGCCGATCGGCATCTCGGACCAGTTCGGCAAGAGCGCATTCTTCGGATCGCGAAACATCGAGCCGACGTTCGTCGCGTGTTCCTTCGACGAGTAGAAGTCGGTGTAGCCGGGAATCTGCACGGGCAGATGCAGCTTCGCGTCGGCGAGCTTCACGAAGGCGCGCTCGCGCAACGCGGCGTCGTCGCGCAGCGTGGCCGTGTCAAGCGCGAAGAGCGACGATAGCTGCACGCGCACGCTGCGCCACGTATCGCGGCCAAGCGCGATGAAGTCGTTCAGCGCGGGACGGGCAAACACGTCCTGTTGCGCGCTCGCGGGCAAACGCAGCAGCCCGGTTTCGTGCAGCACCGCGAGGTCGGCGACGAGGTCGCCGATCGCCACGCCCACGCGCGCATTGGCATTGCCCGCGTTGCTGAACACGCCGAACGGCAGGTTCTGGATCGGGAAATCGCACTGCGCGTCGTTCGCGCGCTCGACCCAGCTCTTGCGCTTGGGGTCGAGCGTGGCCTTGAGTTCGTCCGTCATGGTGCTGTTCATCAGATTGCGCGAGAAAACCCGGCATTCATGCCGGGGAGGGATAGCGCGGCGTGCGCAGCACGCCCATCGCCCGCGTCTCCTTGTCGGAAGCTATCCTTGGGTTGAAGCGAGAACGCATAGCCGTCGCTACGCTGAATGAGCGTGCAGTGGCGATGGCTGATGCCCTGAACGACAGCGGTGGCTGTCTGGATGTTGAACGAGCCAGTGGCGCGAACCGCAACGCGACCGGTATGCACGCCAGCTTTCTTGCCGTGCGGCACGTCGGCGCGCACGTGGTCGCCGGTCTGGAACCCCTGCACCTGCTTTTGCCGCATGAGATATCCGCGAGGGAAGCCGTAGCGCGTGAGGCGCGTGCGCTGGTAGCTGCCGCGTCCTGTGGCCTTAATTGTCAGCGACGGGCGCTGCCAGTCGCGGACTGCTTTGACCCGGCCTGCACACACCGCATCGAGGGCATGGGTCTTCGGAATATCGTGCGTGACCCGGTTGAATTTTGTGCGCGCGCCTGATGCGAGTTCGAGTGGCAAGCCGGTGGCCCGCAGTGCATTGGCGAGCGCCCAGCGTGTCACATTGACGGCTGCTGCGTCTTTCAACGGACGCGACGCCGTGGCGAGGATGCGAGCGAGACGCTTCGGATCCTTGACGTACTCGCGCACATCGAGCGCGCCCTTCTCCTGGTTGCAGTCGCCACAGGCGAGCCCCAAATTGCCGATGCGGTTGCTGCCATTGCGCGCTCTGGCCGTGAGGTGCTCGATCTGCAGCGGGCGGTCCGTGGCGTCACAGTAGATGCAGGTACGGTTCCACTTCTCGAGAAGATACTCACGGACTTCGTAGCCCGCGAGCGTGCCCTGCTGATAGCCGATGCCCGAGATCTCCGGCCTCTCAAGCGCCTGCATGTCGAAGCGGACCAGTTCCGACGAGAGCGCTGCGACCGGCGCCCAGCGGCGGATACGGTTCACCCACGCCATCGTGGTATGCACCCGATGCATCAGGCTTGGCGCAAGCCAGCCGTCGGATTTGCTGCGGTTGAGAAAGCGGGGCGCGCGGTAGCGGAGGTTGGCGCCTCGACGACGTCGACGAAATGCCCGCCGCGCTGACAGCGCCTCGCTGATCTGGCGGCCACGATGGACCAGTTCGAAGAGGTTGAGCACCGCAATGCCATCATCCGCCTCGCGCACGAGCGCAACGCCGGTGACCTTGCTACCGGGATCGAGCTTGACGCGCAGCGGCTGGAACGAGCAGGCGTCGGCGTTGCGGTCGGTGAGCCTGATCACGAAAGGCATGACACGATGCACGCGCGCGCGGCCACGGGCGAGCAACAGAGTCGCGCGCTTTTCGGTGCACGGCATCAGCGGTTTGCCCCTTCGATCCAGCACAAATACAGGCACGGCGGCTCCTTGTAAAAGCGGTGCCCTTACGGGCCTTGTGACGCTTCCCTTGCGGGAAGTCTCCCCTCGACGATGTTGCGCAGCAGGTGTCAGCGATGAAGCTGACGGGGACGATCCGTTTCGTGCTTACCCGGTCGCTTGTCTGCAACCATCCCTTCCAGAGCGCCAGACTGGGTGAAGCATCCGGCGGTGGGTCTGCTGTCTTCTGCGCAACGTAGCGCCTTGCGGCGCTGGGTCTGGTCAACCCGAGCTTGATTTACCGCCTCAAGCTCCACCCTTCAGGATGAGGTAGTTGACTGCTGCTCCGGATTGAAGTGTTTCGTGAGGCCTTGCCAGCACTCGTAGTAATGCGCCTGCAGCTGGCTCGTTTCGAGCGCATAGCGCGTCGGGCGGATCAGCGTGCGGGTTTCGAACATGAAGGCCATCGTGTCGCCGACCTTGTGCGGCTTCGTCGTGTCGGCGTTCGAGGCTTTTTCGAAGGTCTCGGCATCCGGGCCATGACCCGACATGCAGTTGTGCAAGCTCGCACCGCCTGGCACGAAACCTTCGGCCTTGGCGTCGTACACGCCGTGCACGAGGCCCATGAACTCGCTCGCCACGTTGCGGTGATACCAGGGCGGACGGAACGTGTTCTCAGCCGCGAGCCAGCGCGGCGGGAAGATCACGAAGTCGATCGAGTCGACGCCCGGCGTGTCGGTGGGCGCGTGCAGCACGAGGAAGATCGACGGGTCCGGGTGGTCGTAGCTGATCGACCCGATGGTGTTGAAGCGGCGCAGGTCGTACTTGTAGGGCGCGTAGTTGCCATGCCACGCCACCACGTCGAGCGGCGAGTGGCCGATATCGGCACGCCAGAGTTGGCCATTGAGTTTCGTGACGAGTTCGAACTCGCCTTCGCGGTCTTCATACGCGGCGACCGGCGTGAGGAAGTCCCGCGGATTCGCGAGCCCATTCGAGCCGATCACGCCGAGATCCGGCAGACGCAAGAGCGCGCCAAAGTTCTCGCAGATATAGCCGCGCGCTTCGCCATCAGGCAAATCCACCGTGAAACGCACGCCGCGCGGGATCACGACGATCTCGAAGGGCTCGACGTCGAGGCGGCCCATCTCCGTGCGGATGGCAAGGCGCCCTTGCTGCGGGACGATCAGCAGTTCGCCGTCGGTGTTGTAGAAAAAGCGGTCGACCATCGGCCGGTTCGCCGCGTACAGGTGGATTGCGCAGCCGCTCATCGAGGCCGCCGAGCCGTTGCCCGACATCGTCACCCAGCCGTCGATGAAATCCGTGGGCTCCGTGGGCATGGGCAGCGCATCCCAGCGCAACTGGTTGGGCGGCGTGGGCGGCACCTCGCCGAAGTCGGCGACGAGGCGGGGCGCGCCGTTCATGGTGTGGCGCGCCGTGACCGGCGCAAACGGCTGATGCACGGCGCCCGGACGGATCCGGTAGAACCACGTGCGGCGGTTGTGCGAGCGCGGCGCGGTGAACGCGGTGCCCGAGAGCTGCTCGGCATACAGACCATAGGCGCAGCGCTGCGGCGAGTTCTGGCCTTCGGGCAGCGCGCCCGCCAGCGCCTCGGTCGCGAATTCGTTGGCGAAGCCGCTCATGTAGCCGTGCTGGACTTCGGTTGGGTGCCGCAAGGGTGCGTTCATTGCTGTCTCTCCACGTTCTCGGGCCGTGACATCGGGTCACGCGATTTACGGATGGTAAAACGAATTACGTTTAGTGAAATTAAGCGTAAACCCTGGCGAGCAACCGGCGGCCTCCAGAACGTGGGCGAACGGCCGATAACGTTATGACCAAACAGTCCATCCGGCGCGGCTGCGGGCTGCTACCATCGAGTCATGCGACCCCGTGTCGGGCTCGCGTTTTTCTTCCGCTCCCCCGCTACATCACCATGATCGCTCCCACCATTCCCGAGCTCGTTGCCCGCGCCGCCGATCATCCGTTTCTCGGCGAGCACCTGGCGATGGGCACTGGCGCGCACGCCAAGGAGGCCGTGGCGCGGCGGCGCGGCGTGGAGCTATTGAGCGCCTATGAACCGATTTACGACATCAGCGTGCACAGCGGGGCGCAGTCGCTCACCGCGGATCTCGCGATGGCCTCGCGCTTTGGCGACGAACTCGGCTATCAGGCGGTCACGCTGCGCGAGCAGAACGGCCAGCTAGCGGCCTGCGATGCATTCAGCGACACGCTCGACGATCCCGACCTCGTCGCGGTCGACCGGATGGTGCGCGCGCTGCACGCCATCAATTTTCTGGGTGGCCAGCAGCACGGGCTGCTCTTTCTGCGTGTGCACGAGCGGCTTCTGAAGAGCGTGAAGTACGACCATGGGCGGCACTTCTCGAACGTGCTGGTGTCGTTCGGGCTCAATCCCGGGCGCATCGTGATCGAACTGCCGGCGGCGGCGGTGGCGCACCGCACGTTCCTCGGCTATCTCACGAAGAGCTATCAGCGGTACGGGTTCAAGGTGGCGGGCAATCTGCCCAATGCCGGGCAGATTCTTTCGGTGTCGGACACGCCGCGGCCAGACTTCGTGAAGATGGATGCGGCGTCCGCGCTGCGCGATTCGATGGTCAAGCCGCTCGTGAGCTATGCGGCGCGGCTGCGCATTCCGCTCATTTTCAACCGCGTGACCGATGCAGCGCAGTTCGAGCAGTTGCAGCAGTACGACGTGCGCTTCGTGCAGGGGCCGGTATTCGCGGCCCAGGACAAGGTGGTTTGAGGGTGATGCAGGCGCGGCGAAGCGGCGCCTGAGAGGTCTCGATTTTGCCTTACAGGCTGATGGGTTCCTGCTCTAGCTCCACGCCGAAGCGCGCGAGCACGTCTCGCTGGATCGCCTCTGCGAGTTCGAGAATGTCCGCGCCGGTCGCGCCGCCGCGATTGACGAGCACGAGCGCCTGACGCTCGTGCACCGCCGCCGCTCGCAGCGTACGGCCCTTCCATCCGCACCGGTCGATCATCCATCCAGCCGCGAGCTTTACGCGCCCGTCGGCCTGCTGATACGAAACGATGTGCGGTTCGCGCACGACGAGCGTGTCGAACTGCTGTGCTTCGATTACAGGATTCTTGAAGAAACTACCCGCATTGCCGAGTGCGAGCGGGTCAGGCAGCTTTGCGCGCCGCACCGCTACCACGGCGTCGAACACGGCGCGAGCATGCGGCGCCTCGCCGGCGCGGTGCTGCGCCAGCTCGCGCGCGAGATCAGCATAGCCCGCGTTGGCCTGCCACACCTTCGGCAGACGGAACGTGACCGAAGTAATGACGAAGCGGTCGCGCCCTTCGCGCTTGAAGAAGCTGTCGCGATAGCCGAAACGGCAGGCAGCCGCGTCGAACTCCACGGCTTGTCCCGTCGCCATCTCGATGGCTCGCACCGAGACGCAGCGCTCGGCCATCTCGAGCCCGTAGGCGCCGATGTTCTGAATGGGCGCCGCGCCCACCGTGCCCGGAATCAGCGCCAGATTCTCGAGGCCCGGCATGCCCGCTTCGAGTGTCCAGGACACAAAATCGTGCCAGTTCTCGCCCGCGGCCGCTTCCACGTACCAGGCATGGCTGTCTTCGTGGGCCACGCGCTTGCCGGCCAGCGCCATGAGCAGCACGAGTCCGTCGAAGTCGCGCGTGAGCACGACGTTGCTGCCACCGCCCAGCACGAGCGTGCGCAAGCCCTGGGCGCGCGGATCGCGCACGGCGGCGGCGAGATCGGCCTCGCTTTCGATCCGGCACGCGTAGCGGGCACGCACGTCAAAGCCGAACGTGTTGTGCGCGCGCAGCGCAAAACCAGCGGCGAACCACACGGAAGACGTAGCGACGGGCGTTTGGACGGCAGACATTGGGGAAGAACTGAACACGGACAGCAGACGGAAAAAAGCCGGATGGGCCGCCGGCGGACACCTTTGCACCGCGCATGACCGCGGATCTCGCCAGCGGGCGGCGGCAAGCCGCCTTGGGCAAACGCAACGGCGCCGGTAGAATGGCGTCGGTCCGTGATTATAGCGAGTGCGCGAACCGCTGCCTGAAAATGCGGCAGCGGGCCGCGGGCGCGCAGTTTGCACAGCGTTTGCATAGCGATCTGCACTGCCGTGCAGCTCGTACTTTTTGGAGAAAGCAATGCCATCGTTTGACGTCGTCAGCGAAGCCAACATGATCGAAGTAAAGAACGCCGTGGAGCAATCCAACAAGGAGATCTCCACGCGCTTCGACTTCAAGGGCTCGGATTCGCGCGTCGAGCAAAAAGAGCGCGAGCTGACCGCGTTCGCCGACGACGATTTCAAGCTCGGCCAGGTGAAAGACGTGCTGGTCTCGAAAATGGCCAAGCGCAATGTGGACGTCCGCTTCCTCGACTACGGCAAGATCGAGAAGATCGGCGGCGACAAGGTCAAGCAGGTCATCACCGTAAAGAAGGGTGTGTCGGGCGATCTCGCGAAGAAGATCGTCAAGCTTGTGAAGGACAGCAAGATCAAGGTCCAGGCCAGCATCCAGGGCGACGCCGTGCGCGTGACTGGCACCAAGCGCGACGACCTGCAAAGCGTGATCGCCATGCTGCGCAAGGACGTGACCGATACGCCGCTCGACTTCAACAACTTCCGCGATTAAAGCGGATTAAAGCGGCAAGTCCTGTGCATTGCGGGGCGGCTTTGGCCACCCCGTTTTCGTTTCACACACGCCCTTCGTCTTTTCTCGCGCTCAGTCCGCCGTCACCACGAGCGGCATGAGCACCTCGCCGGTTTCCAGCAGTGTCTTGAGATTCGAGAGGATGCGCGGCCATCCGCCCGACACCTTCTCGATGAAGACCGATCCCGGCCGCGCCATGCTGTGCGTAATCGTGAGCTTGACCGCGTGCTCGACGGGCTCGATGTCGATCGTGCAGTGCGAATCGCCCTCGGCATGGAGTTCGGAGACGAACATGTTGCGCCAGCGCAGCACCAACCGGCGCGGCGGATCGGACTCGACTATGGCGCCCGAGTCGGCGATACGGCCGTCGGCAAAGCGCAACGACCACGGCGAGCCCGTTTGCCAGTCGCATTCGTGATGCATGCCGAACCAGTAGCGCTCGGTGAACTCGCGGCTCGTGAGCGCCGTCCACAACGCTTGCGGCGTCGTGCGGATGAACGTGACGTAGACGAACGTCGAGTCGCCAGCGGCACTGACTTGCGCGTGCTTTTCGCTACTCATGATTGTCTCCTTCGAGTGAGCGTTTGAGGTCGACGAGCGCGCCCACGCGCTCGTGCTCGAACTTGCCGATCCACCGGGCCGCTATCTCGCCGATGGGCACCGGATTGATGAAATGGCGCTTCTCGCGTCCATGGCGCTGCGTCGCGACGAGATTCGCCTCCTCCAGCACCGCGAGATGCTTCGTGACCGCCTGGCGCGACATGGCCAGCCCCTGGCATAAATCGGTCAGCGTCTGCCCGTTTTGCACGTGGAGGCGATCGAGGAGCTGACGGCGGCTCGCGTCCGCCAGCGCACGGAATACGGCATCGTCGTTCATGCGTTAATTATGCAACCGTATGGTTGCATGTCAAGGTAAAAAGAACGGCGCCGCAGCGCCGCTCATTGCGCTCGGCCGCCTCAATCAAGCCTGAACTGACCGACCGCATCCGCGAGACTTGCCGCCTGGCCGCGCAGCGCCGCCGCGGCCGCCGTCGACTGTTCGACGAGCGCCGCGTTCTGCTGAACCATCTCGTCGAGCTGGCTCACCGCCCGGTTCACTTCCCGGATGCCGCGCGTCTGCTCGCTGGCCGCGTTGGTGACCTCGGAGATGATCGTCGTCACGTTCGAGACATTCGCGACGATCTCATCCATCGTCGAGCCCGCGCGGCGCACGAGTTGCGAGCCCGAAGTCACGCTGGAAACGGTCGATTCGATCAGCCCCTTGATCTCGCGCGCCGCCTGCGCGCTGCGCTGCGCGAGGCTGCGCACCTCGCCCGCCACCACCGCGAAACCGCGGCCTTCCTCGCCCGCCCGCGCCGCTTCGACCGCCGCATTCAGCGCGAGAATGTTCGTCTGAAAGGCGATGCCGTCGATCACGCCGATGATGTCCGCGATCTTCACGGACGCCTTCTCGATGTCGCCCATCGTGGTCACCACGTCGCCGATCACCGAGCCGCCGCGCGAGGCCGCCTGCGAAGCCGTGGCCGCCGTCACGTCGGCCTGCTGCGCCGCGTTCGCCGACTGCGCGACCGTCGCCGTGATTTCCTCCATCGATGCCGCCGTCTCTTCGAGGCTCGCCGCCGCCGACTCGGTGCGCCCCGAGAGGTCGACGTTGCCCGCCGCGATCTCGTCGCTCGCCGTGCGCACCGATTCGCTCGCGTCGCGGATGTGGCGCATCACCTCGCGCAGCTTGTCCATGAATGCGTTGAACGAACGCGCGATCTGCGCGACTTCGTCGTCGCCCACGGCGGGCAGGCGCTTCGTGAGATCGCCTTCGCCAGCGCTGATCGCATCCATCGCGTCGCGCACGCGCGAAAGGCGCTGGAACGACACGGCCGTGGCACCCGCCACGATCGCCGCAGCCGCCACCGCGATCACCACGAGCGCGATGAGCGACGCCGTGAGCAGCGAGCGCATCGCCGCCGTCGCATCGGCGCGGTCGAAAGCGACGACCACGCGCCAGTCGGTGCCCGGAATCGTTTGCGCGCGCATCAGCTTGACGTCGCCGTTCACGTCCACCTTCAGCGGTGCGGTGGCCGAGAACAACGCGTTCAGGCGGTCGCCGGCCAGTTCGGGCGCGAGTTCCGAAACGGGCTTGAGCGTGAGCTTCGCGTCGGGGTGCGCAACGATCGCACCGCTCGCGTCGACAAGCATGCCGAAGCTCGCGGGTGTGGGATGAATCGAGCGGACGTTGTCGATCACGCTGTCCATCGCCACGTCGGCGGAAATCACGCCCTTCACCACGCCGTCGCGAATCACGGGCTCGGCGAACGCCACCACGAGCTTGCCCGTGCCCACATCCACGTAAGGCGGCGTGACGACGGCCTTGCCTGCCGCGACGGCCTGCTTGTACCAGGGGCGGCCGGTCGGGTCATAGTCGGGCGGGATGCCGGTCGGATCGGAAAACTTCGCCGTGCGGTCGGCGTAGCCCACGTAGACGTTGGTGAAGCCGCCCGCCGCCGCGATCTGCTTGAGCGACGGCACGGGATCCGGCCCGAGCACGGCATCCTGCAGCGAGTCGATCATCCGCACGTGCGTCGCGACCCAGTCGGAAACGCCTTGCGCGTGGCTCTCTTCGAGCGCCGTGAGCGTGCTGTCGATCGAATCCTTGTTGTGCGAGTCAGCGACGAAATAGTTGAGCGCCGTATTCGCGGCAAGCGCGGTCACGACAATGACAACGCATAGCGCGACGATGCGCGCGCGGATAGTGGAAAACATCGGAGGGGAGTGCCGTGTGGGGAAGGAAGAGGAAAGCCGCCATGCCTGATCTGGAACTATCAGGGTTTACGGCAAACCACACGGTGTTCTTGAGGGCGCACCCGCAGAAGATGCGCCTTGAATCGCTTACTTACCAGACATTGGCGGAGGATAAACGAAATTATCAGACAAATAGATTGTCGATGGACTACTTGCCGGCGCCCGCCGCCTTCTTCTCGCCGATGCGGCTTTCCTTACCCGCGATGAGCTTGGAGATGTTCGCGCGATGCCGCCAGAACAGCAGCACGCTCATGGCGAGGATGGCGAGCGCGACGATGCGCGGGCCGAACATGAACACATAGTAGAGCGGCGCGAACACGGCGGCCGCCAGCGCCGCGAGCGACGAGTAGCGCGTGAAGAACGCGACGATGAGCCAGGTGGCGAGCGTCGCGACGCCGAGGATCGGATTCACGGCGAGCAGCACGCCGGCGGCGGTTGCGACGCCCTTGCCGCCCTTGAAGCGGAAGAACACCGGATACAGGTGGCCGAGGAACACGGCGATCGCGGCGAGCGCGACGGCGGCGTCGCCGAGACCGTAGCTCGGGCCGAAGTGCGCGACGAGCCAGACGGCCAGCCAGCCCTTGAACGCGTCGCCGATCAGCGTGAGGATCGCGGCCTTCTTGTTGCCGCTGCGCAGCACGTTGGTCGCGCCGGGATTGCCGGAGCCGTAGGAGCGCGGATCGTCGAGGCCCATGAAGGCGCTCACGATCACGGCGAACGAAACCGAACCGATCAGATAGGCAAGAACGGCGACGAACAGGTTGTACATGCACGAAACCCGGAGGAGGTGGAACGATGCGCGCCGGGCCGTGGCCGCCCGGCAACGCGCGACGGCGCTCATTCTACCGAAGCGCGGGCGCGCCCTGCCCGCACAGACGGCACAACCCCGCACAAACCAGGGTAATCAGGGAAGCAACGGGAACTGGCGGGAAGCCGGTTTAGCGAGCCCCGCGCGTTACTCCACGCTCGCGCACTGCACCGGCTTCGCGTTCAGGAGCGTCGTGAGCACCTTGGGCGCAAGGCTCACGAGATAGCCGCGACGGCCTCCGTTGAGCCAGATCTCGTCGAGCTCGAGTATGGTCGATTCGACGTACACGGGCATGGCCTTCTTTGTGCCGAAGGGCGAAGTGCCGCCCACCAGGTATCCCGAATGACGGTTCGCGACTTCGGGCTTGCACGGCTCGATGCGCTTCGCGCCGATCTGCCGCGCGAGATTCTTCGTCGACACCTTGCGGTCGCCGTGCATGAGGACGATGAGCGGCTTAGCGTGCTCGTCCTCCATCACGAGCGTCTTGACGACTCGATGCTCGTCCACGCCGAGCTGGCGCGCGGACTCTTCCGTGCCGCCATGCTCGACATACTCGTAGGGATGCTCGCCGAACTCGACGCCAGCGCGGCGCAGCATCTGCGTGGCGGGCGTTTCGGACACATGTTTCGTTTTGCTCATCGGCGCATTGTAATCGGAGGACTCGCAATGGCCGCGCGCCACCGCGTGCCAGGATCAGCCGCGCGGATGATGCTTCGCGTGCAAGAGGCGCAGCCGCTCGCGCGCGACGTGCGTATAGATCTGCGTCGTGGAGATGTCGCTGTGGCCGAGCAAAAGCTGCACGACCCGCAGGTCCGCGCCGTGATTGAGCAGGTGCGTGGCGAAGGCGTGGCGCATCGTGTGCGGCGAGAGCGGCGCATGCACGCCCGCTGCCGCCGCGTGGCGCTTGATGATGTGCCAGAACTGCTGGCGCGTCATGCCTTCGGCGCGCGCGGTCACGAAGAGCGCGTCGGTCGTGCGCGCGCCGAGCAGCGCCGGCCGCGACTCGCGCAAGTAGCGCTCGATCCACGCGTGCGCCTCCTCGCCGAACGGAATCAGCCGCTCCTTGGAACCCTTGCCGAGCACACGCACGACGCCTTCGTTCAAGCCCACCTCGACGGTCTTGAGCGTGACGAGTTCGGTCACGCGCAGGCCGCTCGCGTACATCAGTTCGAGCATCGTGCGATCGCGCAGGCCGAGCGGCGTCTCGACGTCCGGGGCGCCTAGCAGCGCCTCGACCTGCGCCTCGCTCAACGTGGACGGAAAGCGCGGCGCCTGCTTAGCCGACCGGATGCGCACGGTCGGGTCCGAATGCACGCGCTGCTCGCGCAGCGCCCAGCCGTAGTAGCGGCGAAACACCGAAAGGCGCCGGTTCGCCGACGTGGATTTGTCTTCCTTGCGGCGCGCGCTGTAGGCGAGCAAATCGTCTTCGTGGGTCGTATCGAGCGCGTTGGAACGCTCGCGCGCGAGCCACTGTGCGAAGAGGCGCAGATCGCGCCGGTAGGCGTCGAGCGTATTGCGCGAAAGGCCGTGCTCGAGCCACATAGCGTCGCAAAACGTGTCGATGGCGGTGAGGCTCGTGGCAAGCGCCTCGGCCGCTGCGGGGTCGAGCGCTTGCTGCGCCTCGTCGGCGGCGTCGCTTGCGGGAAGCGGCGGCGGATTCGTCGTCATCGTCATCGTGTCAGCGCAGTTGAAATCGGTTCGACGTGCATTCGTGGGCGAGCAGCCAGCGCTTCACGTCGCGAAAGAAGCCGTCGCCGCCGTGATGCGCGAAACCGCCGAGGCCGCTTGCCGACACCACGCGATGACACGGAATCACGAGCGGAAAGGGATTGTCGCCGCACGCCTGGCCCACGGCGCGCGGGCTGAGCCCGCCAATGCGCTTCGCGAGTTCGCCGTAGGTGAGGACTTCACCCGCCTCGATTGCGCAGATGCCGTCCCACACACGCCGCTGGAATTCGGTGCCAAGCGGTGCGAGCGGCAGGTCGAAGCCGGTGTCGGCGTTCTCGAAATACTGCCCGATCTGTTCGGCCGCGCGCTCGGCGAGTTCGCAATCGGGCTCGACGCTCGCCGTGTGCCCCGGCAGATAGACGATCTCGCGCAGCGCTTGCCCGACGGTGCGGATGCCGACCTTGCCGAATGGCGCGTCGATCACTGCGTTGAACATCGCCGTCTCCTGTCGATTCGGAGTTAGCGCTTCAGCGCTTACTCCGATCCCATGCAAAGCCGTGCGCGAACGTTGCACGCCATGGTGCCGCGATGGGCGCGCGATTTCCAGTGCGCCGTCGTTCAGTTTCATGTCGATGTCCATGTCCGCCTCAGCCGTTTTCATTTGCGTCAAGCCGCTTCGAGCGCCCAGAGCACATGTTCGCGCACGACCGCCGACGCGTCATGTTCGCGCTCGCGCAGCGCCTTCACGATCGCAGCACGCGCGGCGTCGCGGGCGGTATCCGCGCCTTCATGCGTCGTCGCGCGCAGCGCATTGCCCATCGCCACCGCGATATTGCGCGACCAGCTTTCATAGCCGATGCGCCGTATCGCGCTGCCCTGCATGCGCTCGTCGAACTGCGCCGCGCTCCATGCGAACAGATCGACGAGACTCGCACGATCGAGCCCATGACGCACGTCGAAATCCGCGACAGGCGCGGCCTGCGCGAACTTGTTCCATGGACACACGAGCTGGCAGTCGTCGCAGCCATACACACGATTGCCGATCAGCTCGCGCAGTTCCAGGGGAATGCTGCCCTTCAATTCGATCGTCAGATAGGAGATGCAGCGGCGCGCATCGACGCGATATGGCCCGGTGATCGCACCCGTCGGACACGCGTCGATGCAGCGCGTGCAACTGCCGCAATGCGCGCCCGGCGTTTCGGGTGCGGCGCTGGCTGGGTCGTCGGCGTCGGTGGGGAGCGGCACGTCCACGTAGATCTCGCCGAGAAAGAAGAGCGAGCCCGCGTCGCGTTGCAGGAGCAGCGTGTGCTTGCCGCGCCAGCCCACGCCCGCCTTCTGCGCGAGTTCGACTTCCAGCACGGGCGCGGAGTCGGTGAACACGCGAAAACCGAACTGGCCGATCTCGGCCTCGATGCGTTCGGCAAGCTGCTGCAGCCGCGCGCGCAACACCTTGTGATAGTCGCGCCCCCGAGCGTAGATCGACACGACGGCGGCGTGCGGGTCGGTCAGACGCGCGTGCTCGCGCAGCCGCCAGTCGGCGTGAACGCTCTCGTGGGCAACGTTCGTGCCAACTGCAGTGGCAACTGCGGTGGCAACTGCGGTGGCAACTTCGGTGCCAGCGCTCTCGCTTCGATCCGGGCCAGCTTGCGAAGCACTTTCGTGCGTCTTTCCCACCGCATTCGGCGCGAGCGTATCGATGGGCAAATAGGCCATGCGAGCGGTGATCACGCGTCGCGTGCCGGCCACAAGCTCGGCTGGCCGCGCGCGTTTCATCCCATGTTTGGCCATATAATCCATCTCGCCGTGGCAGCCAGCTTCGAGCCACGCGGCGAGGCCCGCCTCGGCATGGGAAAGGTCGGTGTCGCTGATACCGATCGCACCGAACCCCAGCTCGCGCCCCCACGTCCGGATGCGCGCCGCGAGCGCGGCGAGCGCCGCCTCATCGAGCGCAATGGCCGGCTCAATGGCCGGCGCAGACGACTCTCGCGGCGCCTGTGCTTGAGCACGCGCTTGAGCGGACGTTGGGTCGAGCGCCTCCGAAGACGCGCGCGCATCCAGCGCGGAGTTGGAAGGGGAATGCGTGGGGTTCATCACGTCATTTTACGAGAATGCCCGACACGCCCGGTCACGACCACGCGCCACTTTCGCTTGATCCATCCGCCGACGTTCTCCTCGAACGCCGTTTCGATCTCGCCGATGCCGACGCCACCGACGCCTTCGGCGCACGCTTTGCGCACGCGCTCGATTCGCTGCGCGCAGATGTTGCACAAAACAGCGCGCAAGATCACGACGCACCGCCCTTTCACGGCCTGCACGTGCAGTTGCACGGCGACCTCGGCGCGGGCAAGACCTCGCTCGTGCGCGCCACGTTGCGCGCGCTTGGCCACGCGGGCCGCGTGCGCAGCCCCACCTACACACTCGTCGAACCCTACACGGTCGCAACGCCGAATGGGGAACTCCAGCTGTATCACTTCGATCTGTACCGTTTCAGCGATCCGGCCGAATGGGCCGACTCGGGCTTTCGCGAATACTTCGCGCAAGGTGCGGTGTGCCTCGTCGAATGGCCGCAACGCGCGGGCGGCCTGCTCGGCGTACCCGATCTCGTGTTCTCGCTCGAGCCGGATGCAAGCGGCGAAGGCCGCGTGCTCACCGCCTACGCATTCAGCGCATCAGGAAAGGCATGTCTAGAAAGATGTTAATCAAACCGTTCCGCTCGATCGAGTCGGCCGCCACCGCCACGCACAACTGGCGTCGCCGGCAGATTCTGAAGGCGGGCGCCTCCACGCTCGTGCTCGGTCTCGCCGTGCCGCGCCTCGCGTGGGCCACTTCGGTCATCGGTGTGCGTGTGTGGCCCGCGCGCGACTACACGCGCGTCACCATCGAATCGGACCAGCCGCTGCAGAACGCGCAGCAACTGCTGCAAGGCCCCGATCGTCTCGTCGTCGATCTCACCGGTCTCGATCTCGACGACGCGCTCAAGAACCTCGTCTCCAAGATCACGCCTAACGATCCGCAGATCCAGGCCGTGCGCGTGGGCCAGTATCAGCCGCACGTGGTGCGCATGGTGTTCGACCTCAAGGGGTCGGTCAAGCCGCAGGTGTTCGCGCTGCAGCCGGTGGGCTCGTACCGGTACCGGCTCGTGTTCGACCTCTATCCGGCGGTCGCGCCCGACCCGCTCATGGACCTGCTGGCCCAAACCGAGCGCAAGCAGCAGCAACTCGATGCGCACCAGGCGATGAAGGACACCACTCCGCCGTCCACGCTCGCGGGCCCGAACACGCCGCCTGCGCACGACAACAGCGACGCGTTTTTCGAGCGCTACGCGCAGAACGATGCGGGAGGCGCGCCCAGCGCGCCGCGTCCCACGCCGCCGGCGCCGCCTGCCGTGGTCGTGCCGCGTCCGGGCAAACCTGCCGTGCCGAAGCCGCCCGTCATCGCCCAGCGCAACAACGATGACGGCGACAACCCAAGCGCCAGCGCCGACGACAACTACGGCTTCACCGCGCCTAAGTCCACCAAGGGCGGCACCACGCGCCTGTTGACCGTCGCGATCGATCCGGGCCACGGCGGCGAAGACCCTGGCGCGATCGGCAGCTCGGGCACCTACGAGAAGCACGTCGCGCTCGACATCGCGAAGAAGCTGCGCGCAAAGATCGACGCCCAGCCCAACATGCGCGCGATGATGACGCGCGACGCCGACTTCTTCGTGCCGCTGAACGTGCGCGTGCAGAAGGCGCGCCGCGTGGGCGCGGACCTGTTCGTCTCGATCCACGCCGACGCGTTCACCACGCCCGAGGCGCGCGGCTCGTCGGTGTTCGCGCTTTCGGAGCACGGCGCGTCGAGCGCCGCGGCGCGCTGGATGGCGAACAAGGAGAACTCGTCGGACCAGATCGGCGGCATCAGCGTGCAGACGGCCGACGCCGCCGTGAACCGCGCGCTCTTCGACATGTCGACGACGGCGCAGATCCGCGACTCGATGCGTTACGGCGGCTTCGTGCTCAACGAGGTCGGCGAGATCAACAAGCTGCACAAGGGCTCGGTCGAGCAGGCGGGCTTCGCGGTGCTCAAGGCGCCCGACATTCCGTCGATCCTCGTGGAAACGGCCTTCATCAGCAATCCCGAAGAAGAGACCAAGCTCAACGACGACGCCTATCGCGACAAGATGGCGAACGCGATTCTCAAGGGCATCAAGCGCTATTTCGCGGCCAATCCACCGCTCGCGAAGAGCCGGATGACCTGAGGCACGCAAGTCCGGCATCCTGGCCAACGCCGCGCACGCCTTCGGGCTCGCGCGGCGTTTTCATTTGGAGCGCACGTATCAAGAGCGCGCGGCCCCGAGGCGCTGTTTGACCCAGCCACCGAACACGTTGACGGCGAGCCCGCCCATCACGAGCGCGGCGCCGCCAATCTCGGCCGCGCTCAACTGCTCGCCGAGCAGGAGCGAGGCCGAGACGAGCCCGACGATCGGCACGAGCAGCGAGAACGGCGCCACCTGGCTTGCGGGATACTTCGAGAGCAGACGGCTCCAGAGGCTATAGCCGATGAGCGTCGCAACGAACGCGAGATAGACGATCGCGCCCACCGAAGTCATGCCGATGCCCGAGAGCGCGGCCACGATGCGCTGCGGACCTTCCATCCAGTACGAGAGCACGAGAAACGGCAGCGGCGGCACGAGGCTCCCCCACACCACGAGGCCGACGAGATCCACCTTGCCCACCTTCTTCGTGACGATATTGCCGAGCGCCCACATGCAGGCCGCGCACAGCGTGAGCACGAAACCGGCGATGGTCATGCCTTGCGCGCCAGCTGCCGCAGTGCCACCCATCGATTGCACGCCGATCAGCGCGAGACCGCCCGCGGCGATCAACAAGCCGATTACGTTCTGCGCGTGAAAGCGCTCACGCAGAAACACCGCCGCAAAGCCGAGCGTGAAGAACGCCTGCGCCTGCAGCACGACCGAAGCGAGGCCTGCGGGCATGCCCACGTACATTGCGGTGAAGAGGAACGCGAACTGACCGAGCGAGATGGTCGCGCCGTACGCCAGCAGCCAGCGCAGCGGCATTTGCGGGCGCTTCACGAACAGCACGGCGGGAAAAGCCGCCAGCATGAAGCGCAGCGCGCCGAGCAGGAGCGGCGGCACGCCGTGCAGCCCGACCTTGATCACGACGAAATTCACGCCCCACGCGAGCACCACCACCAGCGCGAGCAACAAGTCCTTCGGCGACATCCCCTCTCTCCTCTTTTGCGTCATGCCTTTTCTTCGAAGCGGCGATCTTACCGCCTCGCGCCGCCGCGCGCCGCGCCGCCAGCGCCGGGCCCATGCGTTGGCCGCACGCCGGGAACACCGGCGTTAGAATGAGCGCCAGCCTCGCGCGCAGTCTGTCTCGCGCGCCGATTTCGCCCACTCGCTGGCCCAAAGCGGGCACCGTACGACTCATCCAGGAAGCCTCATGTCCTCATCGATCAAAGCGGTTCTCAAGCCTCATCAACGCGACATCGGCAATCTCTATGTGCGGCGCGTGCTGCCCGCGCTCGCCGCGCGCCTCGTCGGCCCGTTTATCTTCTTCGACCACATGGGTCCCGCCACGCTGGCGCCGGGCTCGGGCGTGGACGTGCGCCCACACCCGCATATCGGGCTCGCCACGGTCACCTATCTCTTCGACGGCGCGCTCATGCATCGCGACAGCATCGGTTCGAGCCAGAAGATCGTGCCGGGCGACGTGAACTGGATGACGGCCGGGCGCGGCATCGTCCACTCCGAGCGCACGCCCGACGAGGACCGTGCCACCGGCCTCACCATGCACGGCATCCAGACCTGGGTGGCGCTGCCGTTCGATCACGAAGACACCGAGCCGTCGTTCTTCCATCACGCCGCCGACACGCTGCCCGAAATCGAGCGCAATGGCGTGACGATGCGCGTGATCGCCGGCACGGCGTTCGGCGCGACTGCGCCGGTAGAGACCTTCTCCGGCACACTCTACGTCGCCGCAGATTTCGCGCCGGGCAGCGCCATCGCGCTCGACGCGGAGCACGAAGAGCGCGGCGTCTATCTCGTGGAAGGCGATCTCGCGATCGACGGCACGCCGCTCGAACAGCACACGATGGCCGTGCTGGTGCCGGGCGAAACCGTCACGCTTTCGAGCGCAAATGGGGCACGCGTGATGCTGCTCGGCGGGGAAAAGCTCGAAGGCGAGCGCTTCATCGAATGGAATTTCGTGGCTAGCTCGCGCGAGAAGATCGAAGCCGCGAAGGAAGCGTGGACGCGCCAGGAAATGGGGCATGTTCCCGGCGAAACGGAATGGATTCCGCTGCCGGAAAAGAAGCCGCGCTAAGGCTCAACAGGGCTCGCCGCATTCGCAGGACAATTGAAACTCGGGCGTTTCGTCCCCAACTAGCGGCATAACGGATTTCTCAACGAGGACGCAATGGACACCACTCTCGCCACTTTCGAAAAAGATGTGATCGAAGCGTCGGCGCTCGCCCCGGTGCTGGTCGACTTCTGGGCGCCCTGGTGCGGCCCTTGCAAGAGCCTCGGCCCGATGCTCGAAAAGCTCGAGGCCGACTACGCGGGCAAATGGAAGCTCGTGAAGGTGAACGTCGACGAAAACCAGGAGCTTGCCGCGCACTTCGGCGTGCGCAGCATTCCGCACGTCGTCGCATTTGCCGACCGCCAGGCGGTCGATCAGTTCGTGGGCGTGCTGCCCGAAGGCCAGCTACGCCAGTTCCTCGACGGCCTGATCCCCGACGGCGTCGACGCCGCGCGCCGCGTCGCGCAGGAAGCGCTGGCCGAAGGCCGCCGCGACGAAGCGTATGAAGCGCTGCAGGCCGCGCTCGCGTTCGATCCGGGCAACGACGAAGTGCGCATGGACGTGATCGAGATGCTGCTCGCCGACAACCGCGCCGACGACGCGCAAAAGGAAGTCGAGCTGCTTTCGCCCAAGACCACGCAAGGTATCGACGCGCGCTTCAACGCGCTCAAGACGCGCCTCGACGCGCTCGACGCCGCCGCCGACCTGCCGCCCACCGACGCGCTCGAAGCCCAGGTCGCCGCCAACCCTGGCGACCTCGAAGCGCGCTTCGATCTGGCGAACGCACTGATCGCACGTCACAAGTACGCGGACGCGCTCGAACATCTGCTGGAGATCGTGAAGCGCGACCGCACCTTCCGCGACGATGTGGGCCGCAAGACCATGCTTTCCGTGTTCGATCTCGCGGCGCATCAGCCGCAGCTCGTGAGCGAATGGCGGCGCAAGCTGAGCGCGACGCTGAACTGATCCTGCGAGGGGCGAGGACGCCGCGTGCGTCCTCGCGTTACGTTCAGTCGCCTACGCCTGAACGCGGCCGTACTGGTCGTCGAAGCGCACGATGTCATCCTCGCCGAGATAGCAGCCCGACTGCACTTCGATGATCTCGAGCGCCGTCTTGCCCGGATTTTCGAGCCGGTGCGTCATGCCAAGCGGGATATAGGTCGATTCGTTCTCCGAAAGCAGAAGCACGTCGTCGCCGCGCGTCACGCGGGCCGTACCGCGCACCACGGTCCAGTGCTCGGCGCGGTGATGATGCATCTGCAGTGAGAGCCGGCCACCCGGCTTCACGACAATGCGCTTGACCTGAAAGCGCTCGCCCTGATCGACCGAGTCGTACCAGCCCCACGGGCGCTCCACGCGCCTGTGCTGGCGCGCCACTTCGCTGTGCTGCGCCTTGAGCTTCGCAACCACCGCCTTGACGTCCTGAACGCGGTCTTTCGCGACAACGAGCACGGCGTCCGCTGTCTCGACCACGACCATGCCGCGCACGCCCACGCAGGCAACGAGCCGACCGTCCGAATGCACGAAGGTATCCGTCGCATCCTCGAATAGCACGCGACCGCGCGCGACGTTGCCGTTCTCGTCCTTCTCCGAGACCTGCCACAGGGCATCCCACGCCCCGACGTCCGACCAGCCCGAACGCAGCGGCACGACCACGCCCGCGAGCCGCGCATTCACGCCGACCGACTCCATCACCGCGTAGTCGATCGAATCGGACGGACAGGCGGCGAGCGCGTCGCGGTTCAAATGGATGGTGCCGTCTGCGTCGACGGCGGCGCTCTCAAACGCCGCCGCGCACTGCGCCGCGATGAGCGGCCGGCTGTGTGCGATCGCCGCAAGCCAGACCGATGCGCGCACAACGAAAATTCCACTGTTCCATAGATAGTTGCCCGAAGCCACATAGCTCGCCGCGCGCTGCGCATCGGGTTTCTCCACGAAATGCTCGATGCTGCGCGCCCCGCTGCTGCCAAGCGGCAATCCCGCGCCGATGTAGCCGTAGCCCGTTTCGGCACGCTGAGGCGGCACGCCGAGCGTGACGATCGCGCCACGCGCCGCGTGCGTCACGGCTTCTTCGAGAGCGGCGGCGAACGCCGCGCTATCGGCGATCAGATGGTCCGCGGGCATTGCAACGAGCACGGGATCGCCATCTCTGCTCGCCGCAAGCGCCACCGCAGTCAACGCGGGCGCCGTGTTGCGCGCGAGCGGTTCCAGCACGAAGCGTGCGGTCATGCCGCTGCGTCCAAGACGGTCAGCGGTCAGATGGCGCAGGTCCTCGCTGCTCACGACGAACGGCGCAGCCTTGCGAACCGCTGTGTGCACTTCAGGCAGTGAGGCAACGCCGTGCAGGAATACGCCATCGAGGCGCCGCACGGTCGCCTCGAGCAGCGACTCGCCATCGAGCAGATCGATCAGCTGCTTGGGACAGTGTTCGCGAGAAAGCGGCCATAGCCGCGTGCCGGAACCGCCCGCCAGCACAACGGGCTGAACGATCAGCTCGGCTTCGCCTTCATTTGCTGCGGCTATCAGGCCGGCAGACGTCACGTCGTTGTTCATCAGGATGACTCCCCCGCAGCAATGTGCCTGGTTTCGTTATCTGGTTCGCATACGGGTGCCATTAGAACAAGACGTGTCGCGCGAATCTGTACGCGCAGCCACATTGATCGCAGGGGCCGTCACGATATTTTTCCGAGCGACGCAGACGCGGGCAGCGTTATGTGCGGCAGCGCACTAAGCACGAAGAGGTCCGCCCGATGTGATGTTTCACATCCGAACGTTTTTGCGAAAGTGTCAGTGCCACCCCAACAGAACTGAATCAAAATCGCTGCGCTGCAGAGGCCGGCGTGCACCGCCCTCCCTGGCCTTGGCCCGACGGTGTTTCAAAGAGGACTCATTTCCGTCCACCCGCATGCCGAATGCAAATATCAATACAAATCAATGAGTTGACGACGATAAACTTCAGTTGATTGGCAAGTCGCGCCGCGCGGATGGTGTACAGAACTGAAACAATAATGCGGCGAAGTGTCGTCCTGGAAATTGCTCAGACCACGCAAACCCGCAAGCGTCCTCACTTTCGCTGCCGCTGGCACAACCCCTGCTAAGTAGAGTTCGCGACCGAGGCATGGATGCCGACAATCGAGATCGCAAATTGCTACGGGGCTTACGGGCCGGCGCAACGAACGTATAGCCGTACGGGTAACGGCGATAACAAGAAAGTTCGGCGACCGGAGTTAGAAAAAAATCAGGGGGCGGCACGCCGCTTCACGCGAGGACCAAATCATGTTGACCCTTCAATCCGATCTGCACGGCAATCATCTGCTGGGCGCACTTCCGTCGCACGAGTGGCAAGCGTTGGCGCCGCATCTCGAACTTGTTCAACTGCGCACTGAACAACTGCTCTGCGATTGTGGGCAGCGTATCCATCACGTGTACTTTCCGACGACGGCAGTCATCTCGATGCTCTCGACGATGGAAGATGGCAGCTCCGTCGAAATTGCAGCCGTGGGCCGCGAAGGCATGACCGGCGTGCCGGTGCTGACCGGCGGCGAAACCATGCCGAACCGCGTGCAGGTGCAAAGCTCTGGCTTCGCCTACCGCATCAGCGCACAGGCACTCAAGCAGCAGTTCGCGCGCTCGGAGCTCCTGCGCCGCATCACGCTGCTTTACATGCATGCACTCCTCACGCAAGTCGCGCAGACGGCCGCCTGCAACCGTCACCATTCGCTGAGCAAGCAGCTGTGCCGGTGGCTGCTGATTGAAGTGGATCGCGTCGATTCGAACGATCTGAGCGTGACGCAGCAACTGATCGCCGACATGCTCGGCGTGCGCCGCGAAGGCATCACGGAAGCAGCCGGCAAGCTGCACGACGAAGGCCTGATCCATCACAGCCGCGGCAAGATCCGTGTGCTCGACCGCAAGCGCCTCGAAGCGCGCGCCTGCGAGTGCTACGGTCTCGTACGCCGCGAGTTCGATCGTCTGCTGCCGCGCCTGCATGAAGCGGAAGCCGTCGAATAAGTCGGCCGGCTCGCAGTTCGTTCGCTTTCCACGCTACAAAAAAAAGCGTGCCTTACGAGGCACGCTTTTTTGCGTTCTTTGCGCCCGGCTTCAGCGCCCATTGGCTTGATGCGCCAGCGTTCGCAGCACGTACGAAGCCGCTGCGAACCCAAAGCTCGCCGTCACGCACACGCTCGAACCGAAGCCCGCGCAATTGAGCCCCACCGGACCGTGATGCCCCGGCGACGTGGTCACGTGCTCGGCCTCGGCGTCGATATCGCACACGGCGGCTTCGGGATAGATGAGCGGCTCGTCCGAATACACCGCGCTCACCTTGAACTTGGCCTTAGGCCCGCGCGGAAAGCCGTGCTGCTTGCGCAACTGGCCACGCACCTTGGAGAGCAGCGGGTCCTGGATCGTGAGCGCGAGATCGTCGATGCGAATGCGTGTCGGGTCGAGCTGCCCGCCCGCGCCGCCCACCGTGATGAGCGGCACGCGATGCTCGACGCACCAGGCGATCAGCGCGGTCTTGGTTCGCACGCTGTCGATGGCGTCGATCACGAAGTCGAAGCCGCCGCCGAGCAGTTCGGCGAAGTTCGACGGCTCGACGAAATCCTCGACGAGACGCACGTCGCAGGCCGGATCGATGAGCTTGATGCGCTCGGCCATGGCCTCGACCTTCGGCTTGCCGTAGTTGCCGTCGAGCGCGTGGATCTGGCGGTTGGTGTTGCTCTCGGCCACGTTGTCGAGGTCGATCAACGTGAGCTTGCCGATCGCGCTGCGCGCGAGCGCCTCGGCGGCCCACGAGCCCACGCCGCCAATGCCGATCACGGCAACGTGGGCGCGCTCGAACGCGTCGAGCGCAGGTGCGCCATAAAGCCGCGCGATTCCGCCGAATCGGCGGGCCCGGTCGGCAACATCGTCGGCGGGGCTCGGGGTAAGATCGACGGAGCCGGCGGCAGGGGAAATCGGGATACTGGACATGACGGTAGGCAATCGTAAGCGGACCGGTTGCACGCTGCTGTCACGGTCCTCGCAAGACCCGTATT
Source organism: Paraburkholderia flagellata (assembly GCF_021390645.1). GTDB lineage: Bacteria > Pseudomonadota > Gammaproteobacteria > Burkholderiales > Burkholderiaceae > Paraburkholderia > Paraburkholderia flagellata. The sequence continues at coordinate 555,968 of NZ_JAJEJT010000001.1, read as the reverse complement.
TTGCCTGATCGCGCCGAACGAGGCCGTGCGCCCCTGTTTCCTCGCCTGTTCGATATACTTGTCCGCATTGAAGCGTCTGCATAAAAGATGACATCCCTCGCCGATCTCCGCAAGACCTACTCGCTCGGCTCGCTCGACGCCGCCGACGTCGATCCCGATCCGATCCGCCAGTTCCAGACCTGGTTCGCCCAGGCGCTCGACGCAAAGCTGCCCGAGCCCAACGCCATGACGGTCGCAACCGTCGACGAGCAAGGCCGCCCCGCCGCGCGCATCCTGCTCATCAAGGGCGTGGACGAGCGCGGCTTCGTGTTCTTCACGAACTACGAGAGCCGCAAGGGCCGCGAACTGAGCGCGAATCCGCATGCGGCGCTGCTCTTTCACTGGATCGAGCTGGAGCGTCAGGTACGCATCGAGGGCAAGGTCGAACTCACGAGCGCCGAGGAAAGCGACGCGTACTTCAATTCGCGCCCGCTTGGCTCGCGCATTGGCGCATGGGCCTCGGAGCAGAGCACGGTGATCGCGAACCGCGAGACGCTCGAAGCACGCGAGCGCGAAATCGTCGCGCAGTATGGCGAAGCGCCGCCGCGCCCGCCGCACTGGGGCGGCTACCGGCTCGTGCCGGAGGCCATCGAGTTCTGGCAAGGTCGGCCGTCGCGACTGCACGACCGTATCCGCTATGCGCGTGAGAGCGCGAGTGCGGCGTGGAAGATCGAACGTCTCGCGCCCTGATCGAATGCGCGCGGCGTAGTGGACTGACGCCGCGCTCACCTTGTTTTCGTCTCACCGCTTTCGTTTCACGTTGTTCAGTACCTCGCTGTCGCCATAAATCAAGCATCGCAATTCGCTTTTGTCATTGGGCTTCACTCGTTCATCTGACATGGAGAGAAAAGCATGTTCTGGGAGAAAAAACTCGCACAGTGGGTAGAAGAAGTGCGCAACAAGGCCGACCTGCCTGCCCGCCTCGTGCTCTGGAGCGGGAAGCAATACGACTTCGGCCACTTCGCCGCCCCTCGTGTCACGCTCAAGGTCAATAGCGCGTCGGCGCTGCCGCTTCTGCTCACGCCGAGCCTCGACAATCTCGGCGAGGCCTACGTGAAGGGCAAGATCGACATAGAAGGCAAGCTCGCCGACATCATCAACATCAGCTATACGCTCGCGCGCAGCACCGTCACGAGCGCCAGCAAGCTCGCGCGCGTGCGCCGCTACTTCACGCATTCGAAGTCCACGGACAAGCAGGCCATCCAGTACCACTACGACGTCTCGAACGAGTTCTACAAACTCTGGCTCGACGAGAACATGGTCTATTCGTGCGCCTACTTCGAGAACGGCGATGAAGACCTGGCCACCGCCCAGCTCAAGAAAATCGACCACATCCTCACCAAGATCCAGGTGAAGGAAGGTCAGACACTGCTCGATATCGGCTGCGGATGGGGCGCGCTCGTGCTGCGCGCGGCGCAGAATTTCGGCGCGCGCTGCGTGGGCGTGACGCTCTCGCAGAACCAGTTCGATCTCGCCACCGCGCGTGTGAAGGCCGCGGGCCTCGAAGATCGCATCGAGATCCGGCTGCAGGACTATCGCGACATACAAGGCCAGTTCGACCGCATCACGAGCGTGGGGATGTTCGAGCACGTCGGGCGCAAAAATCTGCCGGGCTATTTCCGCAAGGTCCACGATCTGCTCGCCGACGACGGCATTGCCATGAACCACGGCATCACGTCGTCGGACGCCGATTCGGGCGAAACGGCGCTCGGCGGCGGCGAGTTCATCGACCGCTACGTGTTCCCCGACGGCGAGCTGCCGCACATCGGCCTCGCGCTCGAAGCGGCGCAGCGCGGCGGCCTCGAAGCGGTTGACGTGGAAAGCCTGCGCCGTCACTATGCGCACACGCTCGATTTGTGGGCGGAGAATTTCGAGGCGCGCGCCGAGGAAGCGAAACAGCTCGTCGACGACGTGAAGTTCCGCATCTGGCGCGTTTATCTGGCGGGTTGCGCGTACGCGTTCGAGCACGACGACGTGTCGATCTTCCAGATCGTCTGCCGCAAGGCCGGCCGCAGCGCGACAACGCTGCCGTGGTCGCGCCGGTATATGTACGAGAAGCCGCTGTGACGCCGGCGGCGGCGCGGTTCACCGCGCCGCCAGCGAATCGACTGTTTCCGCAGTTGCGCCCGGCTCAGGCGGCTTCGCCCCACGACCGCCATCACGACGCCACTGCATGAACGAACGCGACGACGGCCACGACCTGTTTGGCGACATGACGCGCGGGTCGGCCAACGACTCCGGCCCCGGGGACGCCAACCCGGACGCGCGCCGCGCTGCACGCCGCAACGCGCCGAAAGCCGAAGCCCGTGCCGAGCCGCAGCCCGACCTGTTCGGCTTCGCGGCGCCGGTGCCCACGCCTGCGCCGAAGTCCGCGACCCTGCGCCCCGCTCGCCCCACGCGCGATGACGACGCCGAAGTGGAAGCGCGCGAAGAAGGCGAGCCGCGCGAGAAAGCGCTGAAAAAGCCCAACCCCGACGCTCCCAAGCGCCGTGGCCGCGGCGTGCTGCCCGCGGTGGCCACGCAAGACACGCTCGACGTCGCAGCCGCGCTGCCCGCGAGCGTGCGGCTCGGCACCTCGTCGTGGTCGTTTCCGGGCTGGCGCGGCATCGTCTACGGCGAGGACTACAGCCAGTCCAAGCTCGCCCGCGACGGCCTCTCGGCCTACGGCGCGCATCCGCTGCTGCGCTCGGTGAGCATCGACCGCTCGTTCTACGCGCCCCTCACCGTCACCGACTACCTGCGCTATGCGCAGCAAGTGCCGGACCACTTCCGCTTCATCGTGAAGGCGCCGGCGCTCATCACCGACGCCAGTGTGCGCGGCGAGCGTGGCGAGCCCGTCTCGGCGAACCCGTGCTTTCTCAATGCGGAGCTGGCCGCGCGCGAATTCGTCGAGCCGTGCCTCGCGGGCCTCGGCAGCAAGGCAGGCGCGCTCGTGTTCCAGTTCCCGCCGCTGCCCGATCAGCTGCTGGCCGACCCGGCGGCGTTCGTCGAACGGCTTACCGCCTTCCTCGCCGCGCTGCCGCCGCTGCCCAAACCAGCCGAGCCCAGCGCAGCTGGCGACGGCCCCTGCTACGCCATCGAGATCCGCGACGCGATCCTGCTCACGCCGCGCTTCGTGCGCACGCTGCGCGCGGCGGGCGTGCGCTACTGCGTCGGCCTGCACGCCCGCATGCCGGACCCGCTGCGCCAGGCCGCCGCGCTCGCGCTGATGGACGGCGAGGCCCCCGCCGGCCCGCTGATCGTGCGCTGGAGCCTGCACAGCGGCTTCAAGTACGAGCAGGCGAAGGCGCGCTACGAGCCGTTCGACAAGCTGGTGGACGAAGACCCGCACACGCGCGTCACGCTCGCGGAACTGGCCGCGCGCTACGCGATGGCGGGCCAGCCCGTGCTGATCACGACGAACAACAAGGCGGAGGGATCGGCGCCGCTCACGTGCGCGAAGCTCGCGCGGGCGATTGCGGACGAGATGGAACGCTTACGCGGGGAAACGGCACTGGACGCCGCACGCGACGCAACGCCGGACGAAGCATCGCCCGGCGTGCAGGAAGAAGAACAAAACGATGACTGACGCGCGAAACGAAACCGCCCGCTCTCCTTCTGGTGCTTACTCGGGCTTGAGCCGGTGCGCGAACTTCTGCCGGAACTTCGCAACCTTCGGCGCGACCACGAACGAGCAATAGCCCTGGTTCGGGTGTTGCGCGAAGTAGTTCTGGTGATACGCCTCGGCGGGGAAATAGTTGCCGTCGAGCGACAGCACCTGGGTGACGATCTTGCCGTCGTACACGCCTTCAGCGGCCAGTTCGCGAATCGCCTGCTCGGCCGTTTCGCGCTGCGCCTCGGAGTGCGTGAAGATCGCCGAGCGGTACTGCGTGCCCACGTCGTTGCCCTGGCGGTTCAACTGCGTGGGATCGTGAATCGCGAAGAAGATGTCGAGAATCTCGCGATAGCTGATCTTCGCGGGATCGAAGTCCACCTTCACGACCTCAGCGTGGCCGGTCTCGCCGTCGCAGACCTGCTCGTAGCTCGGGTTCGCCACGTGGCCGCCCGCGTAGCCCGACTCCACTGCACTCACGCCATCCACGCGCAGATACACCGCCTCCAGGCACCAGAAGCACCCGCCGCCCAGGGTGGCCGTTTCGACTGTCTGACTCATGCTGTTCGCTCCTTTGATCGTGACTGCGGACGCAATTACGGACCTAACTTCGGACACACCACGCGGTGCCCTGCGCGACCCGCCATCCGCCGCTTCCGCTAAAATTGTGACAATTCGCCGAATTTCCACATGACGTTGATCCCGATTTCTGCTCCCGCCGCCGCGCGCGCGGCCCGTGAAGGCCTGCACCGATGACCCGCCGCGCCACCCCGCCCAACTTCGACGACGGCGCATTCCGCCGCGCGCTTGGCCAGTTCGCCACCGGCGTAACGGTCATCACGACGCGCGCGCCCGACGGCACGCTCATCGGCATCACGGCCAGCTCGTTCAACTCGGTCTCGCTCAATCCGCCGCTCGTGCTGTGGAGCCTCGCCACACGCTCGGCCTCCATGCCCGTGTTCCGCTCGAACAGCCATTATGTGATCAATGTGCTCGCCGCGTCGCAGCTCGACCTGTGCAAGCGCTTTGCGACCGTGAAGGGCGACCGTTTCGAGGGCGTCTCGCACGCGGCCGGCGACACCGGCATGCCCGTGCTGGACGGCGCGATCGCGTGGTTCGAATGCCACAACCGCAGCCGCTACGACGAAGGCGACCACGTGATCTTCGTCGGGGAAGTGGAACGCTGCGGCGTGCGCGAGGATGGCACCGACGCTTCGCCGCTCGTGTTCCACGGCGGCGCGTTCCACCAGCTCCAGTCGCTCTGAAGCCGCCTTGATCGGGCGCGGCGCGCGCCCTGTCGTTTATGCCGGCGCGCTCTTGGGCTCGCGCTGCGCGATCAGGTCCACCGGCACGCCCACTTCCACCTTGAGCGTCGTGAGCACGATGTTCGAGCGGATGTCCATCACGCCCGGCGCCTTGTACAGCTTGTTGAGCACGAAGTCCGAGTAGTGCTTGAGGTTGTGCGCGAGCACGCGCAGCAGGTAGTGCGTCTCGCCCGTCACCACATACGCCCCGACCACCTCCGGCCAGTCGCGCAGCGCCGTGACGAAACGCTCGTGCCAGCTCTCCTGGTCGTTGCGCATCGACACCTGCACGAAAGCCTCCATCTCGAAGCCGAGAATCTCCCGGTTCAGACTCGCGCGGTAACGCTCCACCACGCCTTGCTCCTCGAGCAGCCGCAAACGGCGCAGGCATGCCGATGGCGAGAGCGAAATGCGCTCCGCGAGGTCGAGATTGCTGATCCGCCCCTCGTTCTGCAGTACGGCGAGAATACGGCAATCGGTAGCATCAAGCGAGATTGCGTTCATATTTGGTCTCCATTCCCGTCTTAAGACAAATTATGTGCCAACAACCGAAGTTTGCGGCGTTTTTTTCGCAAGCACATTTCGCGGGGAGTTGCCTATCATTCGAAGCATCAGCCTTGCATGGGGCCGCACTAAGCGCTAAAGCGCCAAGTGCGGCCGACAGGAGACGAGACAACTTTGCGATGACGAAGATCAAAGACATTTCCCCGCCGATTCGCCCCGAAACGCCCGTCTGGCCCGGCGATACGCCCGTGAGCGTCGAGCGCGTGTGGCGCATGGAGGCGGGTTCGCCGGTCAACGTCGCGCGCGTGACGCTTTCGCCGCACACCGGCGCGCACACCGACGCACCGCTGCACTACGACGCCGAAGGCGCGCCGATCGGCGAGGTACCGCTCGACACGTATATCGGCGCGTGCCGCGTGATTCATTGCGTGGGCGCCGCGCCGCTCGTGCTTCCCGAGCACGTGGAAGGCGCGCTGCCAGGGATTCCGCCGCGCGTGTTGCTGCGCACCTACGCGAACGCACCGCAGGACCACTGGGACAGCAATTTCTGCGCCGTCGCGCCTGAAACGATCGATCTGCTCGCCGCGCACGGCGTGCGTCTGATCGGCATCGACACGCCCTCGCTCGACCCGCAGGAATCGAAGACGATGGATGCGCATCACCGCATCCGCGCGCATGGCATGGCGATCCTCGAAGGCGTCGTGCTCGACGACGTAATGCCCGGCGACTACGAACTCATCGCGCTGCCGCTGAAGTTCGCGACGCTTGACGCAAGCCCCGTGCGCGCCGTGCTGCGCGAGTTTCCTTAAGCCGTCACCAACCCAATCCCCGCTCAATCCGCCACATAACGAAACGTAGACATGAACGACCGCAACGAAGCCCTGGCAGCCGATCGCGCCGATCCGCTCGCCGCCCTGCGCGAGCAATTCACGCTCGCGGCCGGCACCATCTATCTCGACGGCAACTCGCTCGGCGTGCCGCCCTCGGCCTCGGCCGCGCGTGCGCAGGCCGTGATCGGCGGCGAATGGGGCGAAGGCCTCATCCGCAGCTGGAACACGGCGGGCTGGTTCGCCATGCCCAAGCGTCTGGGCAACAAGCTCGCGAAGCTGATCGGCGCGGCCGACGACGAAGTCGTCGTCACCGACACCATCTCGATCAATCTCTTCAAGGCGCTTTCCGCCGCGCTGCGCGTGCAAAACGCGCGCGACCCGAAGCGCCGCGTGATCGTCTCGGAACGCTCGAACTTTCCGAGCGACCTGTACATCGCGCAAGGGCTCATCGAGCAGCTCGACCGCGGCTATGAACTGCGCCTCGTCGACGATCCCGCCGAACTGCGCGCCGCGATCCGCGAAGACGTGGCGGTGGCGATGATCACGCACGTGAACTACCGCACGGGCGAGATGCACGACATGCGCGCGCTCACCGAGCATATTCACGCACAGGGCGCGCTCGCTCTGTGGGATCTCGCGCATTCGGCGGGCGCCGTGCCGGTCGATTTGAACGGCGCGAACGCCGACTACGCCGTGGGTTGCACCTACAAGTACCTGAACGGCGGGCCCGGCTCGCCTGGCTTCGTGTGGGTGCCCAAGCGCCACCAGAGCGCGTTCTCGCAGCCGCTTTCGGGCTGGTGGGGCCACAAGAAGCCGTTCGAGATGAACCCCGAGTACCGCCCCGACGACGGCATCGCCCGCTTTCTCTGCGGCACGCAACCGATCATCTCGATGGCGCTCGTCGAATGCGGTCTCGACGTGTTCCTGCAAACCGACATGCAGGCCGTTCGCCGCAAGTCGCTCGCGCTCACGGACCTCTTCATCGAACTGGTCGAGACGCGCTGCAAGGAATACGGCCTCACGCTCGTTACGCCGCGCGGGCATGCAGAGCGCGGCTCGCACGTGAGCTTCGAGCATCCGCACGGCTATGAGGTGATGCAGGCGTTGATCGCGCGTGGCGTGATCGGCGACTACCGCGAGCCGCGCGTGCTGCGCTTCGGCTTCACGCCGCTGTATCTGCGTTACGTCGATGTGTGGGACGCCGTGGAGACGCTACGTGACGTGCTCGCGACCGAGTCCTGGCGCAAGCCCGAATTCGCCGAACGCGGCGCGGTAACCTGAGGAGCGGCAGATGAACGATCACATGCAAGTCCCAGGCATGCCCAACGCGGGTGAAACCGCCGCTGAAACCACTGGCGCCGCACGCGGCGGCTGTCCGTTCGGACACGGCGCGACCACGCCGAGCGCACAAGCGCCCGAAAACGCGGCGCAAGGCGAAGGCTGGCACGACGCGCAGCTCGACTTCTCGAAGTCGATGAGCTACGGCGATTACCTCGCGCTCGATGCCGTGCTGGGTGCGCAGCATCCGCTCTCGCCCGACCACAACGAGATGCTGTTCATCGTGCAGCATCAAACGAGCGAGCTGTGGATGAAGCTCGCGCTCTACGAGCTGCGCGCGGCGCTCGCCAACGTGCACCGCGACGCGCTGCCGCCCGCGTTCAAGCAGCTCGCGCGCGTCTCGCGCATCATGGAGCAGCTCGTGCAGGCCTGGAGCGTCCTCTCGACGCTCACGCCCTCCGAGTACACGGCCATGCGGCCGTATCTGGGCGCGTCGTCGGGCTTCCAGTCGTACCAGTACCGGCAGATCGAGTTCCTGCTCGGCAACAAGAACGCACAGATGCTCAAGCCGCACGAGCATCGTGGCGAGATATTCGAGCAGGTGAAAGCGACGCTCGAAGCGCCCTCGTTCTACGACGAAGTGATTCGCCTGCTCGCGCGGCGCGGCTTTGCGATCGCGCCCGAGCGCCTGAACCGCGACTGGTCGCTGCCGACCGAACACGACGCCACGGTCGAGGCAGCGTGGCTGGAGGTGTATCGCAATCCTTCGGAATACTGGGATTTGTACGAGATGGCCGAAGAGCTCGTCGATCTCGAAGACGCGTTCCGACAATGGCGTTTCCGCCACGTGACGACGGTCGAGCGCATCATCGGCTTCAAGCAGGGCACGGGCGGCACGAGCGGCGCGCCGTATCTGCGCAAGATGCTCGACGTCGTGCTGTTCCCCGAGCTTTGGCACGTGCGCACGGTGCTGTAACGCGTTTCGCACAGCCCAAAAGAAAAATGCCCGCCAATCGATGGCGGGCATTTTTTTGCGCGTCGAACGCGTCAGGCTTAGACCACCACGGTCTGCGCTTCGCCTTCCTTGCTTTCGCGCACCACGCCGATCTTCCACACCTGCTCGCCCGCAGCGGCCAGCAGCGACGCCGCTGCATCAGCTTGATCAGCCGCCACGACCACGGCCATGCCGATGCCGCAGTTGAACACGCGGTGCATTTCCGCATCGGCCACGCCGCCGTGCTTCTGCAGCCACGTGAAGAGCGGCGGCAGCGGCCATGCCGCGTGATCCAGTTCAGCCGTGAGACCTTCGCGCAGCACGCGCGGAATGTTCTCGACGAGGCCGCCACCCGTAATGTGCGCCATGCCCTTCACGGTGATGGTTTCCATCAGCTTGAGCAGCGGCTTCACGTAGATGCGCGTGGGCGCCATCAGCGCGTCGGCGAGCGAGCGGCCGTCGAAGTCGGCAGCGAGGTCCGGCTGTGCGCGCTCGATGATCTTGCGCACGAGCGAGAAGCCGTTCGAGTGGATGCCGCTCGAAGCGAGACCGAGCACCACGTCGCCCGGGGCGATCGTGCTGCCGTCGATGATCTTGCTCTTTTCGACCGCGCCCACCGCGAAACCGGCCAGGTCGTATTCGCCGTCGGGGTACATGCCCGGCATTTCGGCCGTTTCACCGCCGATCAGCGCGCAGCCCGACAGCTCGCAGCCTTGTGCGATGCCCTTCACGACGGTGGCCGCCGTATCGACGTCCAGCTTGCCGCAGGCGAAGTAGTCGAGGAAGAAGAGGGGCTCGGCGCCCTGCACGAGGATGTCGTTCACGCTCATCGCGACGAGATCCTGGCCGACCGTGTCGTGTTTGTTCAGATGAAACGCGAGGCGCAGCTTGGTGCCCACACCGTCGGTGCCCGAAACCAGCACGGGTTCCTTGTACTTCTTCGGCACTTCGAAGAGCGCGCCGAATCCGCCGATGCCGCCCATCACGCCTTCGCGCAGGGTCTTCTTCGCAAACGGCTTGATGCGATCGACGAGCGCGTCGCCCGCGACCATGTCGACGCCAGCGTCGGCGTAGGAGAGGCCTTGTTCCTGATTAGCGGGGCCGGATTTCGGTTGATTCATGGGGAAGCGCCAGAAGGTCGGTAAAATGCGATTTTAACCGATTGACGGCGCCCCGCCGCCGCGGGTGGAGCGAGATTTGGAACACGCTTCGCCTGGCGCCCCACAACCGGAAACCGAGTTTTGCCGCAGAACACACCGCATTTCGCACCGTACCCGCGTCGGGCCGCTATCTGGACCGGGATCGCGCTCGCCATCGGCCGCGTGCTGCGGCGTTCGCGGCTCAGTGTTCTCCGCAGTTCTCACGAGAGCACGCTTTACTAGAACCGACTCCGTCCAGACACACCGTGCAGCGACAGTTAACGCTCGATCTCGGCACTCCGCCGCCATCGACCTTCGACAACTTCCACATCGGCGCCAACGCCGAGCTGGTCGCGCGCCTGCGCGGTCTGGACGCGGCGCTCACGGCGGGCCCGATCGCCGATCGCACGTTCTATGTCTGGGGCGAACCCGGCAACGGGCGCAGCCACCTGCTGCACGCGCTCGCCGATGAAGCGCCACCGGGCCACGTGCGCTATCTGGGCCCGCAAAGCGCGCTGGCCGCGTTCACGTTCGATCCGCGCGTGACGATCTACGCGGTGGACGACTGCGATTCGCTCTCGGGCGCGCAGCAGATCGCGCTCTTCAACCTGTTCAACGAGGTGCGCTCCTACCCCAGCTGCGCGCTCGTCGCGACGGGCAACGCGCCGCCGATGGGTCTCGCCGTACGCGAGGACCTGCGCACGCGCCTGGGCTGGGGTCTCGTGTTCCACCTGGCACCCCTTTCCGACGAAGGCAAGGCGGCGATCCTCAAGCTCGCCGCACGCGAGCGCGGCATTGCGCTCGCCGACGACGTGCCCGCCTACCTGCTTACGCACTTCCGGCGCGACATGCCGAGCCTCATGGGCTTGCTCGACGCGCTCGACCGCTTTTCGCTCGAACAGAAGCGCGCGGTGACGCTGCCGCTCTTGCGCGCGATGCTCGCCAAGGGCGTGGGCGATCTGGTGAGCGCTGCCAGCACGCTAGCGACGGACGATGCGCTTTCCGACGAAGAACCGGCGCAAACGAACGAAGCGGCGCAAGCAGTCGAAGCAGACGAAGACGACGCAGGCCCGGGCGAAAACATCGCCGCGCAATTGCAACCCGCCGAGCGCGATGAGGCCGACGAGCCGACAGCGCCGCCCTCGCCCGCAGCAGAGCCCGACGACGCCCAACCCTACGAAGCGCCGAAAGCACCCGCCTTGCAGGCGCGTCCGCTGACGCCCGTGCCCTTCATTAAACCGACCGACAACGTCGAAGGCGAATTAGGGGCCAAATATCGTCACGTCGTCCACAAGGAACTGGGCACGGAACTCAAGGGCGAAGTCGAAGCCGACGTGAGCAACGAAATGACCGGCGAGCTGCGCGGCGATCTCGATCCGCCGGACGCAACCGCCGCAAGCGCGGCGAACACCGGCGAGGCGCCGAACGAAGCATCAGCAGACGCGCAGACACCGGCAACGCCCGACCTGTTCGAAGCGCAAGACAGCGAATCGCCTGCCGCGAGCGACACGCCTCGCGGACCCGAATCTCCCGCGGACCCCGCCGCCCCGACGCCGCCCGCCGGCGGCGGCAACGGCGTCCCCCGCTTCAAGTAAAATGAGCGCCCATGGCTAACCTTGCACTTTTTGACCTCGATCACACCCTGATCCCCACCGACAGCGACCACGAATGGGGCCGCTTCATGGTGAAGCTCGGCATTGTCGACGGCGAGCGCTTTGCGGAGCAAAACGACCGCTTCTACGCCGACTACAAGGCCGGCAAGCTCGACATCCACGCGTACCTCGTCGCCATGCTCACGCCGCTCGCGAAATATTCGCGCGCGCAGTTGAAGGAATGGCACGACCAGTACATGCACGAGGTGATCAAGCCGACCATCCTGCCGAGCGCGGTCGAGCTCGTGAAAAAGCACAAGGAAGCGGGCGATCTCTGCTGTGTGGTCACGGCCACCAACGAATTCATCACGGCGCCCATCGCCGAGGCGTTCGGCGTGGACAAGCTGATCGCGTGCGAAGTCGAAACCGTGGACGGCCATCCGGCATCGGCCTTCACCGGCCGCCCGACCGGCACGCCGAGCTACCGCGAAGGCAAGATCGTGCGCGTCGAAGCGTGGCTCGCCTCGCTCGGCAAGAACTGGTCGGACTTCGAGCGCAGCTACTTCTATAGCGACTCGCACAACGACATCCCGCTGCTCGAAAAAGTCAGCGACCCGATCGCCACCAACCCCGACGACACCCTGCGCGCTCACGCGCAACAAGCGGGCTGGCGCATCCTCGATTTGTTCCAAGCCCAGTGATCAAGAAACTCATCCGCAAGTTGTTCGGCCAGGACGACGCCGAAGCGACGCAAGACACCGAAACCCCCGCCGCCGATCCGCACGCGGCCTCGCATGAAGGCGCAGCCGCCGTAGCAGGCACCACCCGTGCGCGCCGCAAGCCGGCCAGCGCGCAGAAGACGTCGAAGCCGCGCGGTGGCAAAGGCGCGAGCGATCCGGCCACGCCCGTCATCCTTTCCGCCGACGTCCACGGCATCAATCCCGCGCTCATCTCGCGCAACGCAGTGCGCGTGACCGAAGGCCTGCAGCAAGCGGGTTTCCGGGCGTTCATCGTGGGCGGCGCGGTGCGCGACCTGTTGCTCGGCGTCGCGCCCAAGGACTTCGACGTCGCCACCGACGCCACGCCCGACCAGGTGCAGAAGCTGTTCCGCCGCGCGCGTATCATCGGCCGGCGCTTCCAGATCGTGCACGTGCAGTTCGGCCAGGAAATCATCGAGGTTTCGACGTTCCGCGCGCTGGTGGACGCCCCGCCCGCCGATGCCGCGCCCGCTCCGGCGCCGGCGCCGGCGAAGCGCATGCGCCGCGACGAGCTCGACCGCAAGACCCACGCCGTGGATGCGAGCGGCCGTGTGCTGCGCGACAACGTCTGGGGCGAGCAGCACGAAGACGCCACGCGCCGCGACTTCACGATCAACGCGATGTACTACGACCCGGCCACGCAGACGGTGCTCGACTACCACAACGGGATGGCCGACATGCGCGCGCGCCTGTTGCGCATGATCGGCGACCCGGCCACGCGTTACCGCGAAGACCCGGTGCGCATGCTGCGCGTCGTGCGTTTCGCGGCGAAGCTCGGCTTCGAGATCGAAGAGCACACGCGCGAGCCGATCACGAAGCTCGCGGACCTCATCAACAACGTGCCTGCCGCGCGTCTTTTCGACGAGATGCTCAAGCTGCTGCTCTCGGGCCACGCGCTCGAGTGCCTGCGGTGGCTGCGCAAGGAAGGGCTGCATCACGGCCTCCTGCCGCTCCTCGACGTGATTCTCGAGCAGCCGCAGGGCGAGCGCTTCATCACGCTCGCGCTCTCGAACACCGACGCGCGCGTGCGCGCGGGCAAGCCGGTGTCGCCTGGCTTCCTGTTCGCCACGCTGCTTTGGCACGACGTGCAGCAGCGCTGGCAACAGTACACGGCAGCGGGCGAAATCCCGGTGCCGGCGCTCCATCGCGCGATGGACGACGTGATCGACGCGCAAACGGAGAAGCTCGCGATCCATCGCCGCTTCTCGTCGGACATGCGCGAGATCTGGGGCCTGCAACTGCGCCTCGAAAAGCGTGGACGTGGCGCGCTCAAGCTGCTGGAACACCAAAGATTTAGAGCGGGGTATGATTTCCTCCTGCTGCGCTGCGAATCGGGCGAGCTGGATGCCGAAGTCGGCCAATGGTGGACGGACTTCATTTCCGGCGACATCGCCGCGCGTGAGGCCCTCCTCTCGCAGGGCGGCAAGGAACGCGCGCCGCGCAAGCGCCGCCGCCGCGGCGGCTCGAAGAGCCGCAGAACGGGCGAAGATGCTGCGCCGGAAGCCGGCGCAGGCGGTGACGAGCAGGAACCCAGCAGTGCAGACTATGACGGCCACGCCGGTCCGCACGAGGACTGACGCCGTGCGGCGTCGCGGCAAGCCGAGGCGCACATGTGTCGAACAGCAACAAAAGTCGCAGGAAGTGAAGCCATGACGGTTGCCTGGCTGGGAATCGGCGCGAATCTGGGGGATGCGCGCCAGACCCTCAAAGACGCGGTGGTGTGCCTTGCACAACAGCACACCCTCACCGTCGTCGCCAAATCGAGTCTGTACCGCACCGCGCCCATCGACGCGGGCGGCGACGACTATTACAACTGCGTCGTGAAGATCGAGACGAGTCTCGATGTTCACGCGCTGCTTGCGCTTTGCCAGCGCGTCGAGCATCACTTCGGCCGGGAGCGTCCCTTTCGCAACGCGCCACGCACGCTCGACATCGACATCCTGCTTTACGGCGACGCCACCATCGACGAAACCGACCTCGTCGTGCCGCATCCGCGCATGACGGGCCGCGCATTCGCGCTCGTGCCGCTCGTCGAGATCGATCCCGAACTCGTGATTCCGGGCCTGGGGCCCGCCAGCGCGTTCCTCGCCGCCGTGGCCGATCAGCGCATCGAGAAGGTCAAGCCGCTATGCCAGTGCATGGGCACAGCGCCTGCGCCGGACACGCCGCCCGCCGGCAACTGCCGATGAGCACGACCCTCATGCCCGTCGTCAGCGCGCGCGCCCCGCGGCCCGCAGCGCTCCAGTACATCGTGATCGAAGGGCCGATCGGCGCGGGCAAGACCACGCTTGCCACGCGCCTCGCCGAGCGCTGGTCGATGCAGACGCTCTTCGAATCGAACGCGGAGAATCCGTTTCTGGAACGCGTGTATCGCGACACTGCGCCTTCGTCGCATGCGCTCGCCGCGCAGTTGCATATCGCCTTGCAGCGCGAGCAGCTTTCGCGCGAAGTGGCCGCGCGCCGGGCAACGGGCGCGCCGCTCGTGACGAATTTCCTGGCCGAACGCAACGAGCTGTTCGCACGCCTCACACTCGCTGAAGACGAACTGCCGCTCTACCGCGCGCTCGCCTCGCGTCTGACCTCGCCCGCTCCCGCGCCCGACCTCGTCGTCTATCTGCAGGCGAGCCCCGAGGCACTCTACGCGCGCATCCAGAAGCGGGCGATACCGCGCGAGCTGGCTATCTCGAGTGCATTCCTGCATGCGCTCTGCGACAGCTACAACGATTTTTTCTATCATTACGATCATGCGCCGGTGCTCACCGTCGGCGCGGAGCATCTGGATCTGCTCGATTCCGATGCGGACCTCGCGCTCGTCGTCGAACGTATCGAGACGATGCGCGGCCGCAAGGAATCCTTCGTCAAGGGCACGTCGCTATAACCGTTTCATCGGTGCGATCGAGCGGCGCAGCCCCTCCCCGTTTTTCCCTTTCCCAACGGATTTCCCCATGACTTACCTGCAGGAAACGAGCCGCAGCGCGGTCACCGTGCCCAAACTTCAGGCTATGCGCGACGCAGGCGAGCGCATCGCGATGCTGACCTGCTATGACGCGAGCTTCTCCGCGCTGTGCGAGCGCGCGGGCGTCGATACGGTGCTGATCGGTGACTCGCTCGGCAACGTGCTCCAGGGCCACACGACCACGCTGCCCGTCACCATCGACGACATCGCGTATCACACCGCGTGCGTGGCGCGTGCGCAAACCAAGGCGCTGATCATCGCGGACCTGCCGTTCGGCACCTTCGGCACGCCCGAAGACGCGTTCGCGAACTCCGTGAAGCTCATGCGCGCCGGCGCGCAGATGGTGAAGATCGAAGGCGGCGAATGGCTCGCGCCCACGGTGAAGATGCTGGTGGAGCGCGCCGTGCCCGTGTGCGCGCACATCGGCCTCACGCCGCAGTCGGTGCATGCATTCGGCGGCTTCAAGGTGCAGGGCAAGAGCGACGCGGCCGCGACCCAGTTGATTCGCGACGCGCTGGCGCTGCAGGACGCGGGCGCTCAACTCGTGGTGATCGAGGCCGTGCCCGCGGCGCTCGGCGCGGAAGTCACGAAGCAGTTGCGCATTCCGACCATCGGCATTGGCGCGGGCGTGGACTGCTCGGGCCAGGTGCTCGTGCTGCACGACATGCTCGGCATTTTTCCCGGCAAGCGGCCGCGTTTCGTGAAGGATTTCATGGTGGGCCAGCCCGATATCGAATCGGCTGTGCGTGCCTATGTGCAGGCGGTGAAGGAAGGCACGTTCCCGGGGCCCGAGCACGTGTTCTGATACGGCGAATTTGCTTCGCAGTATGAAAAAAACGCGCTCCAAATGGAGCGCGTTTTTTTATGTGGCGCGTTCTACGGTCGCTTCACTGAATCAGCCGCGCTGGCACCGCACCGCGCAGCGCGTTCGTCAGCATCAAGGCCTCTGCGATAAGCACGTCGTCGCGCGTGAGCACGCGCTCCTGCGCGCCGAACGCTGCGTCGTCGAGCAGCACACCGCGCATCACGCCCGGCAGCACGCCCGAGGCGAGCGGTGGCGTGAACCACTTGCCGTCGAGCTTCACGAAGATGTTCGACCGGCCGCCTTCGGTCAGCTCGCCGCGCTCGTTGAAGAACAGCATGTCGAAGCCGCCCAGCGCTTCGGCCTCACGCCATGCGCGATCAAATTCGGCGCGGCGCGTGGTCTTGCGCAGCAACAGCGCGTCGGCGGATTCGACCGGTGAGAAGCCGTGGTCTGGCGCGAGCAGCACGCCTACGGTATCGTGCGCAAGCGCGGTGAGCGGCGCGCTCGTGAGCGTGGCCGCCCCGCTCTTGCCGAGCGCGAGGCGCACACGGTGTGGCGCGTGATCGTCTGCAAACGTGGCGCAGGTATCGTCAATGCGCGCGCGCAAAGCCTCGACATCGCACGGGAAACCGAGCCACGCAGCACTCGCCGCGAGCCGTGTGAGATGGCGCTCCAGGTGGCGCACGCCGCCAGCGCGCGTTGCATACATCGTTTCGAAGCATTCGATGCCTGGATCGGCATCGGTCAGAAAACGGGCTTTCAAACGGCACTCCTCGTATTCGTCGGCGGCCACGCTGTCGAGCACGATGCCCGCGCCCACGCCCATCTCGCCGCGCCGCGTGGCTCCCGCGCCCCTGGCGGGCGCATCGAGTGTCAACGTGCGGATCACGACTGAGAGACAAAAGTCGCCGCAGGTCTCGCCCGCCGAGGGCGCTTCGAGCCAGCCTATCGTGCCCGTATACAGGCCGCGCGGCGCATGCTCGAGCGCATCGATCAACTCCATCGTCCGGTGCTTGGGCGCACCCGTGATCGACCCGCACGGAAAGAGCGCGCGCATGGCGTCGGCGAATGTCGTGCCTTCGCGCAGCGTCGCTTCCACGGTCGAGGTCATCTGCCAGACGGATGCGTAGGGCTCCACGCTAAAGAGCGCCGGCACGCGCACCGATCCTGTTTGCGCGACGCGCGAGAGGTCGTTGCGCAGCAAGTCGACGATCATCACGTTTTCGGCGCGATTCTTGGGATCGTTCGCGAGAAAGCGCGCGGCGGCGGCGTCTTGCTGCGCATCGGCGCAACGCGCGGCCGTGCCCTTCATGGGTTTCGCGCGCAACGTTTTTCCGCGCTTCTCCACGAATAGCTCCGGCGAACACGAGAGCACCCAGCGCTCGCCCGGCAACGCGATCAGCGCGCCGTAACGCACGCGCTGACGCTCGCGCAAGCGCCTGTATAGCGCGAGCGGCGAACCATACGCCTCGAAGCCGAGCCGGTAGGTGTAGTTGATCTGATACGAGTCGCCCGCGCGCAAGGCGTCCTGCACGGCGGCGATGTCCTGCTCGAAGCGCTCGCGATCGACACCGATCGTCACGCCCGCCACGCCTGCTGGCGCGGGCGCTTCATTGCCCTCCTGCGCCGCGAGCCATGCATCGACCTCTTCGCGCGAGCGCTTTTCGCAGCGTTCGAACAATAAAAAACGCAGCGCGGCGTGGCCGTGCTGCGTTTCGATGGATGAGGCTGTGCCGTGCTTTGCGAATTCGAGCGCGCGCCCGAACTCGTAGTCGCCGATCACGAGCGCATGAAGTCCCGCGCTCAGTTCGGCGTTCACCTGCGAACACACCGCGTCGAGATCCGCCGCGCGCTCGCATGCAAGCTCGCGCACGAACCCCGTGTAGAGGCGGCTCGAGCGGCTGTGCGCCGTCGAGTCGCCGTCGTCGAGCAGCGCGAAAACCGCGCCGCCAGGATTGACTGCCATTGCGCTAACTACCTGCTATCTACGTGCTTCTGCGTGATGGCGCCGCAAAGGCGCATCAGTCGAAGAAGCTCTTCACGCGGTCGAACCAGCTTTTGCTTTGCGGGCTGTGGCGCGAACCGCCTTCCACGAGCGACTTTTCGAATTGCTGGAGCAGTTCGCGCTGGTGATCGGTGAGCTTGATCGGCGTTTCCACCAGCACGTGCACGTACAGATCGCCGGCGATGCTCGATCGCAGACCCTTGATGCCCTTGCCGCGCAGACGGAACGTCTTGCCCGACTGCGTGCCTTCGGGCACCGTAAAGCTCGCGCGGCCTGCCAGCGTCGGCACTTCGATCTCGCCGCCCAGCGCCGCCGTGGTGAACGGAATCGGCATCTGGCAGTGGAGGTCGTCGCCGTCGCGCTCGAACACCGCGTGCTGCTTGATGTGAATCTCGACGTACAGATCGCCCGACGGCCCGCCGTTGATGCCAGGCTCACCGTTGCCGGCCGAGCGGATGCGCATGCCGTCATCGATGCCCGCCGGAATCTTCACTTCGAGCGTCTTGGTTTCCTTCACCTTCCCCGCGCCGTGACAGTTCGTGCAAGGCTCAGGAATGTAGGAACCGGTGCCGTGGCACTTCGGGCAGGTCTGCTGAATGCTGAAAAAGCCCTGCGACATGCGCACCGAACCCGAACCATGACAGGTCGGGCAGGTTTCGGGCTTCGTGCCGGGCTTCGCGCCCGAGCCGTGACAGACTTCACAGCCGCTCCAGCCGGGCACGCGAATTTGCGTCTCGTAGCCGTGCGCTGCCTGCTCCAGCGTGATTTCCATGCTGTAGCGCAGGTCCGCGCCGCGATACACCTGCGGGCCGCCGCGCTGACCGCCGCGCTGACCGCCGGCTGCCTGGCCAAAGATATCGCCGAAGATGTCGCCGAAAGCGTCCGCGAAACCGCCGAAGCCCTGCGCGCCCGCGCCACCCATGTTCGGATCGACACCCGCGTGGCCGTACTGGTCGTATGCCGCGCGCTTTTGCGAGTCCGACAGCATCTCGTAGGCCTCTTTGGCCTCCTTGAAATGCTCTTCCGCATCCTTGTTGTCCGGATTGCGGTCGGGGTGGTACTTCATCGCGAGCTTGCGATACGCCTTCTTGATTTCGTCGTCGCTCGCGTTCTTCGCGACGCCCAGAACCTCGTAGTAATCCCGTTTCGCCATATCGGTTCAACGCCGACCTCGCGCCTCACGGCGCGCGCCGGCTCCTCTTGAATGCTGGATCTCGTGACCCGTATGCCGTTCCTTCGAACATCCGCACGAGCGATTCTCACGCCGCGGCGGCCCCTGAAAGAGAACGGCCTCCATAAAACAAATGTGCCCGGAGAGCCGGATGGCTCGCCAGGCGCTGCAACGCTGACACGCATCGTAACCGATGCGGCCGCTTTCGTAGCGCCACGACCGTTCGCTGATCAGGCAGAACGGTCATGACCGCCACGAACCGACTTAGTCCTTCTTGACTTCCTTGAACTCGGCGTCGACCACGTCGTCGGCGTTGTTCTGCGCGCCTTGCTCGGCAGCACCGGCGCCTGCGGCACCCGCACCCGCTGCACCCGCCGCGCCGGCTTGCTGCGCCTGCATGTCGGCGTACATCTTTTCGCCGAGCTTCTGCGACGCTGCCGACAGCGCCTCGACCTTCGCCTCGACCGTCGCCTTGTCGGCCGACGAGCTCTTCAGCGTTTCTTCGAGGTCCTTCAGTGCGGCTTCGATCTTTTCCTTCTCGCTGGCGTCGATCTTGTCGCCGTACTCGGCCACGGCCTTCTTCGTGCTGTGAACCAGTGCGTCGCCCTGGTTGCGCGCGTCGGCCAACTCACGCAGACGGTGATCTTCTTCCGCGTTCGCTTCGGCGTCCTTCACCATCTTCTCGATTTCGGCTTCCGACAGACCCGAGTTCGCCTTGATGGTGATCTTGTTTTCCTTGCCCGTGGCCTTGTCCTTCGCGCCCACGTGCAGAATGCCGTTCGCGTCGATGTCGAAGGTCACTTCGATCTGCGGCACGCCACGCGGTGCGGGCGGAATGCCTTCGAGGTTGAACTCGCCCAGCAGCTTGTTGCCCGCTGCCATTTCGCGCTCGCCCTGGAACACCTTGATCGTCACGGCCGACTGGCTGTCGTCCGCCGTCGAGTACACCTGAGCGTGCTTCGTCGGGATCGTGGTGTTCTTGTTGATCATCTTCGTCATCACGCCGCCGAGCGTCTCGATGCCGAGCGAGAGCGGAGTCACGTCGAGCAGCAGCACGTCCTTGCGGTCACCCGACAGAACCTGGCCCTGGATCGCGGCGCCAACGGCCACAGCTTCGTCCGGGTTCACGTCACGGCGCGGGTCCTTGCCGAAGAACTCCTTCACCTTTTCCTGCACCTTCGGCATACGCGTCTGGCCGCCGACGAGAATCACGTCGTCGATGTCGCTAACCTTCACGCCTGCGTCCTTGATCGCGACGCGGCACGGCTCGATGGTGCGCTCGATCAGCTCTTCGACCAGCGCTTCCAGCTTGGCGCGCGTGATCTTCAGGTTCAAGTGCTTCGGACCCGAAGCGTCCGCCGTGATGTACGGCAGGTTGATTTCGGTCTGCTGGCCCGACGACAGTTCGATCTTGGCCTTTTCAGCGGCTTCCTTCAGGCGTTGCAGCGCGAGCACGTCCTTCGAGAGGTCGACGCCCTGCTCCTTCTTGAACTCGCCGATGATGTAATCGATGATGCGCTGGTCGAAGTCTTCGCCGCCGAGGAACGTGTCGCCGTTGGTCGAGAGCACTTCGAACTGCATTTCGCCGTCAACGTCTGCGATTTCGATGATCGAGATGTCGAACGTGCCGCCGCCCAGGTCGAACACGGCAATCTTGCGGTCACCCTTTTCGGCCTTGTCCAGACCGAACGCGAGTGCGGCTGCCGTCGGCTCGTTGATGATGCGCTTGACTTCCAGGCCGGCGATACGGCCCGCGTCCTTGGTGGCTTGACGCTGGCTGTCGTTGAAGTACGCGGGAACCGTGATCACGGCTTCGGTGACCGGCTCGCCGAGGTAGTCTTCAGCGGTCTTCTTCATCTTGCGCAGCACTTCAGCCGAAACCTGCGACGGCGCGAGCTTCGAGCCATGCGCTTCGACCCAGGCGTCGCCGTTGTCGTGCTTGACGATCTTGTAGGGCATCAGGCCGATGTCCTTCTGCACTTCCTTCTCTTCGAAGCGGCGGCCGATCAGGCGCTTGACTGCGTACAGCGTGTTCTTAGGGTTGGTGACCGACTGGCGCTTGGCCGGTGCGCCGACCAGCACTTCGTTGTCGTCCATGTAGGCGATGATCGAAGGCGTCGTACGGGCGCCTTCCGAGTTCTCGATCACCTTGACCTGATTGCCTTCCATCAGCGCCACGCACGAGTTGGTGGTGCCGAGGTCGATACCGATGATTTTGCCCATTTTTGTCAAATCTCCAGAATTTGGTCGCTGTGCGGACGCCGCTTTCGCGCTGCGCAGGTAACTGCATGCTCGTGCCGCGTTTTCCCTTGTGCGCGGCTGGCGTCCACTTCAATACGGAACTGCTGCCCAAATAAGTGCCGTTACGGCAATTTCAAGGGGTTTGGGCTATGCGTTCCATCATTTTTTTCAATCGCGGGGCCTTTTTGGCGCCCTTGATGCCTTTTTGTGCCTTCAGGCCGCCGCGCTTCTTACAGTTCTCTTACTTCGGTGCCGAAACGGTCACGAGCGCCGGACGCAGCACGCGTTCGGCGATCACATAGCCCTTTTGCAGCACGCTGACCACCGTGTTCGCTTCCTGCTCGGACGGCACCATCGAGATGGCCTGATGACGGTGCGGGTCGAACTTCTCGCCCACGGGGTTGATGGCGAGGACCTTGCCCTTCTCGAGCGCGCCGGTCAGTTGCTTGAGCGTGAGCTCGACACCTTCGTTGACCTTGGCGAGGTCGTCCGAGTTATGGGCGAGCGCGGCTTCGAGGCTGTCCATCACCGGCAGCAGGTGCTCGGCGAAGTTTTCGATGGCGAACTTGTGCGCCTTGGTGACATCTTCCTGCGCGCGGCGGCGGACGTTCTCCGTCTCGGCCTTGGCGCGCACGAATGCGTCCTGCAATTCGGCGATCTTGGCCTGGGCTTCGGCGAGGGCGGCTTCGGCAAGCGCCGCAGCGTTCTGGTCCACGCCGCCTTGGGCTGCCTGCTCGGCCGCGTCAGCCGCTTGCGGCTGGGCTGCTGCTTGCGACGCCTCGTCCGCGGGCGTGGGGTTCTGGCTCGTCGGGTTCTCTTGCGTGTTTTCCATGTCGCTGAACGTCGTTGAATAGTGAAAAAAGGAACAAAGCGTCGGGCGCCACTTCGCGGCCCTCACTGCTGCGCCGACCGCCGTTGCAGCGGCGCGACAGAGGCTTTGTACATTGCGACAGCACATGGGTGCCGGATCGCTTGTTTCAAGGGGCTCGCGCGGCTTTTTTATACAGAGGTCAAAGCCGCGAAACTGCCCGTTACAACCATTACCGCAGCGCGGCAAAAATGAAATTGAGTAAGGGACATCCCTGACCTACACTCAGGAACAGGTGCTGCTCGTGGCGCGTTTACCCTGAGCCCGGCACCGCACCGAATGGGCCTGCGCTCAGCAAATTTTTTCAGCGGCATTGCCGCACATAAAAGCGCTGACCGGGCCTCGAAACTGGCTGTTTTGCTGCGATCCCAAGGGGAGTACCGTGAAACTGACCTTTGCCATATCGGTGGTCGCGCTGGTACTCATCGCCGGAACCACGACCATCTGCATGTCGGGCGCCGTGAACGAAAACACGACGGAATACGGGGGCGTGCACGCTACGATGGAAGCGCTCTTCAATCCTCACGCGAAAATTTGTCGATAGTGCGGCGGTCGCGCTTGGTCGGCCTGCCTTGCAACACGGCAGCCGGTTCGCGAAAGAGCCGGCGCCGGTCCTGCTCCGCCGCGCGCTTCTCGCGCCCGGCCTCGGTTTCCGCATAGAGCGTTTGCGCGATGCTGGCGGGGCCGCGCACCTCGCAAATTCCCAGCACTTGCACTTCCCACACCACGTGCTCGATCTCGATTTCGACGAGGTCGCCCACGCGCACGTCCTTCGACGCCTTCACGACGTCGCCGGCAATGCGCACGCGGCCCTTGCCCACGGCGTCCGAGGCGAGCGAGCGCGTCTTGAAGAAGCGCGCCGCCCATAGCCATTTGTCGATGCGCAGCCGCGCGCCAGGTTCAGTCGAAATCTTGTAGTTCATCAGAAGCTTTCCGGATGCGCCGCTCAGTTCGCTGGGTGAATCCGCTGAATCAGGCCGCTGCGCCAGCCGGCGTCGCGGCCTGCACGGGCCAGCCCTGCAGGTGTTGCGCAACGATCTCGCCCAGCGCCGCGATCCACGCATGCGAAGCGTTCAGACAAGGGATGCGGTGGAATTCCTTGCCGCCGCCGTGCAGGAATTCGTCGCGCACTTCCATGCCGATTTCCTCGATGGTTTCAAGGCAATCCGCCGTGAAACCGGGGCAGAACACATCTGCGCGGCGCACGCCGCCCGCGCCCAGTTCCCGCAGCGTGGGCGCCGTGTACGGCTGGAGCCACTGCGCCCGCCCAAAGCGCGACTGGAAGGTCACCCGGCATTCGACCGGCGTCAGCTCCAGCGCGTGCGTGAGCAGCGCGGCCGTTTGCTGGCACTGGTCGTGGTACGGGTCGCCCAGATCGAGCGTGCGGCTTGGGACGCCGTGAAAGCTCAGCACGAGGCGGTCGCCCGCCGCGAAATTGGGCTTGCCGTGCGCGTGCCAGTACTGATGCACCTGAGCCGCGAGCGCCGCAATATACGCCGGATGGTCGTGATAGCCGCGCACCGTGCGGATTTCCGGCTGGTTGCGCATGCGGCGCAACGCGACGAAGGCCGCGTCGAACGCCGTGGCCGTGGTCGACGCCGAGTACTGCGGATACATCGGCATGAGCAGGATGCGTTCCGCGCCCGCCAGCTTGAGCTGGTTCAGCATCGCCGGGATGTCGGGCGTGCCGTAGCGCATCGCGTAGTCGACGAGGACCGTGTAGTCGTTGATCTGCAGCAGATGGCGCAGGCCTTCGGCCTGCTTTTGCGTGTGCACGCGCAGCGGCGAGCCCTCGGGCGTCCAGACCGCAGCGTACTTCTTCGCCGACGAACGGCCACGAAACGGCAGGATCAGCGCGCGCAGGATGACCTGCCAGATCGGCGCCGGAATCTCGACCACGCGCGGATCGGAGAGAAACTGCGCGAGATAGCGGCGCACAGCGCGCGGCGTGGGCGCGTCCGGCGTGCCCAGGTTGATGAGCAGCACGGCGACGCGATGCGCCGCGGCGGACTGCGAAGGCCGCTCCAGGTCGAAACGCATAGGCGATCAGTGGCGCCGCGCGAGTGCGCAGCAACGGTTGCACGAAACAAGCATTATAGCGGGCGGTCCTGGCGGGCCAAACCGGCCTGCGTCGGCGCGGGTCGCCTGGCGTTGTCCATTCTTTGGCCACTCGTTGGCCATTCGGCCGATGGCGCGCGGCACTGCTTTCGGGGATGATCGTCAGGAAGGCAGGTGTGCCCGATGCCCGATGCGGCGCTCAGTTCTGGCTGAGCGTGAGCGAGAGCAGGCGCGCGGTGATGTCGACGATCGGGATCACCCTGTTGTACGCCATGCGCGTCGGCCCGATCACGCCGAGCGTGCCGACGATCTTGCCGTTCACCTCGTAGGGGGCCGTCACCACGCTCATTTCCTCGATCGGCACGAGTTGCGACTCGCCGCCAATGAAGATTTGCACGCCCTGCGCGTGGCTCGAGACGTCGAGCAACTGCAGGAGGCTGGTTTTCTGGTCGAACACGTCGAAGAGCTTGCGCAGGCGCGCCATGTCCGAGGAAAGATCGGCCACTTCGAGCAGATTGCGCTCGCCGGAAATGAGCAAGGTGTCGCCGCCTTCGGGCTCTTCGGTGCTCGCGGTCACGGCCGCGTGCATGAGCGTGGTCATGTCGCCGCGCAGCGCGTCGATTTCGTCGCGCAGGCGGCGGCGCACCTCGTCGAACGAGAGGCCCGCGAAGTGCGCGTTGATGTAATTCGAGGCTTCGATGAGCTCGGAAGGCGTGAAGTCGCGCTGCGTCGCCATGATGCGGTTCTGTACGTCGCCCTCGGGCGTCACGATGATCAGCAGGATGCGCTTGTCGGACAGGCGCATGAACTCGATCTGCTTGAACACGTGGCTGCGCCGGGGCGTCAGCACCACGCCGGCGAACTGCGAGAGGTTCGAGAGCACGCTGGCGGCCGCCGCCACCACTTTCTGCGGCTCGCCGGGGCGCAGCGTGGTTTTCACGGCGCGCGTGAGCGCGTCGTCGTCGGAGCCGGGCTCGACGGTGAGCATGGTGTCGACGAACAGGCGGTAGCCGCGCGGCGTGGGCACACGTCCGGCCGAGGTATGCGGGCTGGACACGAGACCCAGTTCCTCGAGGTCCGACATGACGTTGCGGATCGTCGCCGGGCTCAACTCCAGGCCGGAATAGCGCGACAGCGTGCGCGAGCCGACCGGCTGACCTTCGGCGATGTAGCGCTCGATCAGCGTCTTGAGGAGGGTTTGTGCGCGGGGATCTAGCATGACTCTAAATTTTAGCCTAACGGCGGGTTGGCCGCGAGTGCGCCGCCAGACCGGCCCCCGCGGCTCGGGGCGCGGCGGCCTGGTGTTTCGCGCGACACCGTGCGCCTTGTCATCGCCGTGTCACCGGCTTCGGGCTGGAAGGCGCGACGCGCAAGGCCCGGCGGGCCTGCCCCGGTCTGCGCCAGGTTCTTTTCGCGACGTGACTATGGTGTAATGCCGGCATGCAGATCCAGAAGATCCAGAGCCAGTTCAAGACTGTTGCGCTCGTTGGGCGCAGCAATACGCCAGGCATCGCCGAGCCGCTGACGGCGCTCGCCCAGACCATTTCGAAGCGCGGCTTCGAGGTCGTGTTCGAAGCGCAGACCGCAGAGGAAATCGGCGCGCAAGGCTATCCCGCGCTGCAGCCCGCCGAAATCGGCGCGCGCGCGGACGTGGCCGTCGTGCTCGGCGGCGACGGCACGATGCTCGGCATCGGCCGCCAGCTCGCGCCCTACCGCACGCCGCTCATCGGCATCAACCATGGGCGTCTCGGCTTCATTACCGACATCGCGTTCTCCGAGATGCAGGAGGTCGTGCCGCAACTGCTCGCGGGCTCGTTCGAGCGCGAAGAGCGGTCGCTGCTGGAGTCGCGCATCACGCGCGACGGCGACCCGATCTATCACGCGCTTGCCTTCAACGACGTGGTCGTGAACCGTAGCGGCTTTTCGGGCATGGCCGAACTGCGCGTGAACGTGGATGGCCGCTTCATGTACAACCAGCGCTCGGACGGCCTGATCGTCGCGACACCCACCGGCTCGACCGCCTACGCGCTCTCGTCGCAGGGGCCGATCCTGCATCCGCAGCTGCAAGGCATCGTGCTCGTGCCGATCGCGCCGCACGCGCTCTCGAACCGCCCGATCGTGCTGCCCGACGACTCCAAGGTGAGCATCCAGATCGTGGCGGGCCGCGACGTCAACGTGAACTTCGACATGCAGTCGTTCACGGCGCTGGAGCTGAACGACGTGATCGAGGTGCGCCGCTCGCGCCACACCGTGCCCTTCCTGCACCCGGTCGGCTACAGCTACTTCCGCACGCTGCGCAAAAAGCTGCACTGGAACGAGCACCCTTCGCTGCAGGGTGATCCGGACGACTAAACCCGCGTCTTCGCGTGAAGCGCGCGGGTTCGTTGCCACGCAGTTGCCACGCCGCCAGTCGTCCCACGGTAATCAAAGCCAACCAAAAAAGCACAACCAGACGCCATGCTTCGCCATCTCTCGATTCGCGACTTCGTGATCGTCGCCGCGCTCGACCTCGAATTCGACAGCGGCTTCACCGTGTTTTCCGGCGAAACGGGCGCGGGCAAGTCGATCCTGATCGACGCCCTCGCACTCACGCTCGGCACGCGCGCCGACGCGAGCGTCGTGCGCACGGGCGAGAGCCGCGCCGACATCACCGCCGAGTTCGACGTGCCGGCGCATGCGGCGCTTTGGCTCGACGAGCAGGCGCTCACGAACGGGGACGGCGAGCAGACCGTCATGATGCGCCGCGTGGTGGATAGCGGCGGACGCTCACGCGCTTTCATCAACGGGACGCCCGCCACGCTCGCGCAGCTGCGCGAACTGGGCGAAATGCTCGTGGACATCCACGGCCAGCACGCGCACCAACTGCTCATGCGCCCCGACGCACAGCGCGAACTGTTCGACACGCACGCAGGCCTCACGGATCTCGCAGCCACCGTCACGCGCGCGTGGCGCGAGGCGCGCGACGCCCGTCTCGCGGTGCAAAGCGCCATGTCGCGCGACCGCGAGCTGCAACTCGAGCGTGAGCGCCTCGCGTGGCAGCTCGCCGAACTCGACAAGCTCGCGCCGCAACCGGGCGAATGGGAAGAAGTGAACGCGGAGCACGTGCGGCTTTCGAACTCGGCCAGCCTGATCGAAGGCGTGCAAGGCGCGCTCGCGGCACTATCCGAATCCGACGAGGCGATGCTTTCGCAGCTGAACTCGATCGTCTCGAAGCTACGTAGCCTCGCCGAGGTCGACGCCGAACTCAACGACGCGCTCGCCGCGCTCGAACCGGCCACAATCCAGATTCAGGAAGCGGCGTACTCGCTCTCGCACTACGCGCAGCGTCTCGATCTCGATCCGCAACATCTCGCGCAGGTTGAACGGCGCCTCGACGCGCTGCATTCGACGGCGCGCAAGTTCCGCCTGCCGGCAGAGACGCTGCCCGAGGAACACGCGGCACGCCGCCAGCAGCTCACGGCGCTCGACGCCGCGTCCGATCTCGACGGCCTGCGCGCCGCCGAGCAGAAGGCGCAGGAGGCGTATCTCGTGCAGGCGCGCCAGCTTTCGAAGGCGCGCGCCAAGGCGGCGAAGGCGCTCGGCGCGGCGGTTACGCAGGGCATGCAGGAACTGTCGATGGCGGGCGGCAGCTTCGAAGTCGCGCTCGTGGCGCTTGGCAGCAGCTCGACTGGCGAGCCGATCGGGAGCGCGCACGGTCTGGAGCAGATCGAATTCCGCGTGGCGGGCCATGCCGGCGTGCCGCTGCGCCCGCTCGCGAAGATCGCCTCGGGCGGCGAACTCGCGCGCATCAGCCTCGCACTCGCCGTGATCGCGAGCGCGGCGAGCCCCACGCCCACGCTGATCTTCGACGAGGTCGATACGGGCATCGGCGGCGGCGTGGCCGAAGTGGTCGGGCGTTTGCTGCACCAGCTCGGGCGCGCGCGCCAGGTGCTGTGCGTCACGCACTTGCCGCAGGTCGCGGCGCGCGGCGATCACCACTTCCAGGTGGCGAAGTCCGGCGACGGCAACGGCGGTACGGTTTCGGCCGTCACGCCGCTCGACCGGGGCGGCCGGGTGGAAGAAGTCGCGCGCATGCTGGGCGGGCTGGAGATTACCGCGACCACGCGGCGGCATGCGAAGGAAATGCTGGCGGCTTGAAGGCGCAGTTTCCCGTCTTGATGCAACCCCAAATATCGCGCCCATGCAGCCCGAATTTAGGTCTATATTTAGACCGATCAACAGTTCGCACTCAGGAACGGAAATGAAGCCAAGCCAGGTTAAGCCGATTAGCTACCTGAAGAGCCACGCCGCCGAGATCGTCCGCGAGATCACGGAAAGTGGCGAGCCGATGCTGATTACCCAAAACGGTGAAGCCAAGGTCATCGTGCAGGACGTGCAATCCTACGAGGACATGCAGCAGACGTTAGCACTTCTGAAAATTCTGACCTTGGGCCGCAAGGAGATCGAAGCCGGTCGCTTCGTTCCCGCAAATGATGTTTTCGCGGAACTTGAGCAGATGGACAAGGACGACGGTATTGCATGAAGGCCGTCTTCCTCCAGTCGGCGCGGACCGACCTGCAGGACATCCGACGCTATGTGATCGCCAAATTCGGCCCAAAGGCCTGGCGCGAAACGTCCGCGAAGATTCGCGGCGATGTCGAACAACTCGAGGCATTTCCCCATAACGGACACATCCCTCGTGAACTCGCGGATCTGGGCTTTGCGAACTATCGGCAGATAGTGAGCGGCATGAACCGCATCATCTACGAGATCGACGATCCGATGATCTATATCCACTTGATCGTCGACACTCGCAGAGACTTGAAGGACGTTCTGGCAAGGCGTCTGCTGAGGCCCTAAGCCTCCCCACGCTCCCCAAACACCCGCTTCCACAACGCCAGCACCGCCTCGCGCTCGCGCTCCACGCGCGCAGCATCCACCCGCGCCTTCTCCATGCCGTCCAGCCGCAACTGGTGCTGCAGCTTGCGATAAAGCCGGTACGCCGAGCCTATCGTCTCGGCCTCCTCCTCGCTCATGAGCCCGAAGCGCGACACCTCGCGCAGCAGCGCGATATTGCCCGTGTTGCGGATCAGCTCGGGGTCCTGCGCCGCGTGCAGCAGCACCCAGTACTGCACGAGAAACTCGATGTCCACCATGCCGCCGCGGTCATGCTTCAGGTCGAAGAGTTCGGTGCGGTTCGGGTGGCCGTCTTCCACGCGCTGGCGCATCTCCACGATTTCCTTCGCGAGCGGCCCGGCGTCGCGCGGCGTGGTCAGCACCTGCACGCGGATCGCCTCGAAGGCGCTGCCGATCGCGGCATCCCCGGCCGAGAAGCGCGCGCGCGTGAGCGCCTGGTGCTCCCAGACCCACGCCGTGTTCGCGGCGTCGCCTTCGCGCAACTGGTAGCGGCGGAACGCATCGAGGTCGGTGACGAGCAGCCCCGACTCACCGTTCGGACGCAAGCGCAGGTCGATGTCGAACAGCGTGCCCGCGCCCGTGGCCGTGGTGAGCCACGTGATGAGGCGGCGCGCGAAGCTCGCGTAGATTTCCGAGGCGCGCTCGTCCTCGTCTTCGTACAGAAAGATGATGTCGAGGTCCGACGCGTAGCCCAGCTCCTTGCCGCCAAGCTTCCCGTAGGCGATCGCCGCGAAGCGCGGTACCTCCCGATGGCGCTTCGCGAACTGCTTCCACACGATCTCGATGGTCACGTCGAGCACGGCGTCGGCAAGCTCGGAGAGCCGGTCGCTCACGTGCTCCACCGAGAGCCGTCCCGCCAGGTCGTTGAGAAGGATGCGGAACACCTCGGCCTGGTGCGCGTGGCGCAGCAGGTCCATCTGTTGCTCGACGTCGGCGGCGGCGGCCAGGCGCGCGCGCAGCAGGCGCGAGAACTCGGGCCAGTCGAAGGGCGTGGCCATCGCCTCGTCGTCGAGCAGTTCGTCGAGCAGTTGCGGATGGCGGATCAGGTAGCCCGCCGCCCAGCGCGAGCCGCCCAGCACCTTGAGCACGCGGTTCAGCGCGTCCGGATATTCGCAGAGCAGCGCGAGATACGCGCCGCGCCGGATCACGGCTTCGAGCAGGTCGAACATGCGCACGAGCGTGTCGCCGCGGCGCTCGCGCGGCTCGATGGTCCGTGCGGCCTCGAGCGCGCGCTGCGCGACGCTGTCAAAGCGTTCGCGGCTCTTCTCGGGCAAGCCCGCGTAGCGCGACGACTGCCAGAGGCCTCGCAGGCGCGCGAGCAGCGGCGTGGGCTCGTCGATGCCCAGCTGCGTGAGACGTTCGAGCAAATCGCCGTCGGCGCCCTCTTCCGCGAGTGCGCTGCTCCAGACCCACGCGGCCGCACCGTCTTCGGAGGGGGCGCAGCCCGTCTCGCCGCCCACCTTGTCGGAGAAGATCTGCACGAACTGGCGCTCGACCTTTTCGCGGAGGCCGTCGAGCGTCGTCATCAGCGCCGCGTAGTCGGCAAAGCCCATCGACTTCGCAAGCGCCGCGCGTTCGTCGGGATCGACAGGCATGGCGTGTGTCTGTGCGTCGTCGCGGTACTGCAGGCGATGCTCCAGTTCACGCAGGAAATGGTAGGCGCGCGTGAGGTCGTGGCACACGTCGGACGCAATCAGTCCGCGCGCCGCGGCGTAGCCGAGCACCGCGAGCGTCGGGCGCACGCGAAAGCCCGCGTCCTGGCCGCCGCGAATCAACTGGAACACCTGGGCGCTGAATTCGATCTCGCGAATCCCGCCACGCCCGAGCTTGATGTCGTCGGCCTTGTCGGGGCGCATCATGGCGCGCCGCTGCGCTTCCTGGCGGATCTGCACGTGCAGCGAGCGGATCGCGCTGATCACGCCGAAGTCCAGATAGCGCCGGTAGACAAAGGGCTTCACGAGCGAATCGAGCTGGCGCGCGAGACGCAGCGCGCTGTCGCTCTCGTCCTCGGAAACGAGCCGCCCCTTGATCCACGCGTAGCGCTCCCACTCGCGACCCTGCACATAGAAGTACTCTTCAAGCATGCCGAGGCTGCACACGAGCGGCCCGGAGTCGCCGTTCGGGCGCAGGCGCATGTCGACGCGAAACACGAAGCCATCGGCGGTCACGTCGCTCAACGCGGCGATCAGGCGCTTGCCCACGCGCGTGAAGAAGTCCTGCGTGGCGATGGGCGAGCGCTGGCCGCCCGTGGTCTCGCCGTCGTCTTCGTACACGAAGATCAGGTCGATGTCAGACGAAACGTTCAGCTCGCGGCCGCCCAGCTTGCCCATGCCCACCACGCCGAGCGTGAGGCGCTCGCCGTTCGGGCCGCGCGGCTCGCCGAAGAGCGTCTCGAGATCGGCGCTCACGCAGGCGAGCGCGCGCTGGATCGTGACTTCGGCGAGATCGGTCATGCTGCCGGTCACTTCGCCGACATCGGCCACGCCGCCGAGATCGCGCTCCATCACGGCGCAGATCACTTCGACGCGCAACTGGCGCAGGACCTTCTTCAACTGCTCGTCGTTGAGCGGCGCGCCGGGTGCAGCGTTTGCTGCGGCGAGCAGTTGCCCGCTCAATGCGTCGAGCCGCGCGACGATGCGCTCGCGCGAGAGCGGCGCGGCGGCCAGCGCCTCGATCTGTGCCGCCAGTTCGGGACGCGCGGCGCAAGCACGTGCTGCATAACGGGAATAGCTGGAACTCAGAAGAGGGATGTCGGTCATGAAATGCTGCTTGCCGGGAAGGCTCGCTGTCCGCTGTGGTTTCGTTGCGCGCGCCTGGGTTGATGACGGTGTCGATGCGACGATGCCGATATCGATGGTTCGACCGCGAGGGCTCGCCCCGCCTTACGTATGCACGGCACGCACCGCCCGCCGGCTCTCGTGTCTCGCCTGGCCGATGCCTCCGGCATCGCCGCTGCTGCAGTGCAAAAGATCATGCGTGTCACGCGCCGCACGGCCATCCCGGCTTCCCCGGATGGGCGTTTTGACGCCCCTCTGTGATACATTTCGTCGTTAGAACGCAACGCTACCATACCGCACCAGCCGCAGCATGTCCGAGCGAAACGATCACGCCGGCCTACCCCAATCTGGACATGCCAGCCAGGCTACCGAGCCAGGGGGTCCGCACCATCATCACCCGGTCCTGCGCCACACGCTGCGCGTGCTGGCCATCATCGCGCTCGTCCTGTATTTCATCGTCTCGGTCCTGCTGCTCGGGCTGCGCTACGTCGTGCTGCCATACGTGGACAACTTCCGTCCGCGCATTGAGCAACTCGTCTCCTCGAAGATTCACGCCGAATTCCGCATCGGCAAGCTCGCGCCGCATTGGTCGGGCTTCCAGCCCGGCATCGACATCAGCGATCTGACGATTCGCGACCGCCACGGCAACATCGCGCTCGACGTGCCGCACGCCACGGCTTCCGTGTCGTGGCGCTCGGTCGTGCTGCTCGAACCGCTGCTCTCGAGCATCGTGGTCGAGCAGCCCGATGTGCACATCGCGCGCGAGGACGACGGCACGCTCACCGTGGCGGGCGTGCCGGTGCCCACCGCGCACACGGGCAACGCCACTTTCACGACCTGGCTCATGCGCCAGGAGGCCATCGTGCTGCGCGGCGGCACGCTGCGCTGGCACGACGCCACGCGACACGTGCCCGACCTCGCGCTCTCGCACATTCGCCTCGCGATTCTCAACGACGGCTACGACCACCGCATCGCGCTTCAGGCGCCGGCCGAGGGCGCCGTGCTGCACGGCGCGCTCGACTTCCGCGCGCACTTCACGCACGCGCACTACGCGCAGGCCGGCAAGCCGATCAGCTGGACGGGGGACACTTACCTCTCGACCGGCCCCGTCGATCTGCCCACGCTCGCGCGTTACATCAACATCCCGATCGCCACCTACGCCGGGCGCATCGACAACTCGATCTGGGCGCACTTCTCGAACGGGCGCATTCACGAGGCGAGCGGCGCGCTCGAAGGCACGAACGTTTCGCTGCGCACGCGGCCCACGCAGCCGCTGCTCGATCTGCCGATTGCGAGCTTCCACTGGAGCGTGGGCATTCAGCCCGACGACTACACGCTCACGCTGCGCGACTTCCACGCCGAACTCGGCCAGCCGCCGCTCGACGACGGCACGCCGCTCATGCGCTCGCTCGCGCTCACCACGCTCGACGCGCGCTTTCGCCAGCAAACGCTCCAGCACGGCCAGTTGATGAGCGTGCACGGCGACCGCATCGATCTGGGCATCCTCGCCGAGTTCATGCGCGCGCTTCCGCTGCCCGGGCGCGTACAGGGCGCGCTCGTGCGCTTCGACCCACGCGGGATGGTGGCGAACTACGACCTCTCCCTCGAGCGCGCGAAGCCCGAGTCGGGCGAAGCGGCCGCCGAGCAGCGCTCCACGAACGTCGAACCGGTCACGCACTATCGCTTCAAGGGCGACCTGCAGGGCATCAGCGTGAACGCGCAGGAGCCGGGGCCGGGTCTCACGCCGCGCGGCCACCCGCGCGCGGGCCTGCCGGGCGTCGAGAACCTCTGGGGGCACATCGACGCCGACGAGTCGCACGGCACCATCAATCTCGACGCGGCCAGCGTGGCCATCACGCTGCCCGGCGTGTTCGACAATCCGCGCCTCACGTTCGACCGGCTCTATGGCGCGGCCAAATGGACCGTGGCCGCCGAGCGCGAGCCCGGCAACCGGATGAAGGCGTTCACCGTCGATGTCGCGAACCTGGGCGTGGAGAACGCCGACGCGCGCGCGAAGATGACCGCGCACTACACGAACCCCGGCAAGGGGCGCGGCTCGCTCGACCTCGTCGCGCACTTCGACGAGGCCAAGGTCAAGGCCATCCCGCGTTACCTGCCCACCGCCCTCACCGAGAAAACGCGCAACTATCTCGGCCACGGCCTGCAGGCGGGCATATCGAAGGGCGCGACGATCGAGATCCACGGCGACCTCACCAAATTCCCCTACTCGCGCGACCCCGACGCAGGCCAGTTCCGCATCGTCGCGCCGTTCACGGGCGGGCGCTTCGACCCGTCGCCGTTCCCGCCGCGCAAGATGCGCAACGGCGCGCCGAACGTCTGGCCGGCATTCGACGGCATCGACGGCATCTTCAAGCTGCATGAGAACAAGCTGCGCTTCGACGTTGATCGCGGCCACTATCGCAACTTCGTGCTGCGCAACGTGAGCGGGCGCATCGAGGAGCTGGGCATCAAGGGCTCCGATATCGTGATCGAGGGCAGCGGGCGCGGTCCGCTCGCGGATCTGCTCGACTACGCGGACAACAGCTCGATCGGCTACATGTCGAAGCACGCCACCGCGAAGGTGCAGGCGCAGGGGCAGTCCACGCTCGCACTCAAGCTTACGATCCCGCGCCATCCGATGCCGAAGGTACTGGTCGCGGGCGCCATCGGCTTCGAGAACAACACGCTCACGGCGAAGAACGTGCCGCCGGTCTCGAACCTCACCGGCCAGGTGCGCTTCACGAGCCACACCGCCAATGTCGACCGGCTCACGGCCCGCTTCCTCGGCGGCGACCTGCGCGCAAGCGGAGGAATGCGCGACGACGGGCACTATGCGGTGAACGTGGCGGGCGACGTCGCGGTCGATGCGGCGCGCGGCCTGAACCTGCACGGCATGGCGGCGGCGGCAATCGGGCGCCTTTCGGGCGCGGCGCCCTACTCGCTTTCGGTGGCCGGCCAGCGCGGCCGCCTGCCCGACGTGAAGGCCAACGCCGATCTCACCGGCCTCGCGCTTGACCTGCCAGCGCCGTTCGGCAAGGCGGCGGGCACGCCGATGCCGCTGAACTTCGAATTGCAGCCGGGCATGGGCACGCCCGCCGAATCCGCCAGCGGCGCCGATCGCAAGGCCGACGACGCCGCCTTCGAACATGCAGAGCTGACGCTCGGACCGCTTGCCGCGCGTTACGTAATGCGCCGCCATCCGGGTCACGTGCCCGAAGTGGTGCGCGGTGCGATCGGTATGAACCGGCCGGCGGATCTGCCTTCGGAAGGCGTGACCGCCGCCGTCGATCTGCCCACCTTCGACGCCGACGCCTGGCGCGCCGTGGTGCAGCAGATGCGCGGAACGGCAGCGGCGCAAACCCAGGGCTCGACGCCTGCGCCCACGGCGGCCGCGCCGGTTCCGCCACCGCGAACGGCGGCAGAAAGGGCGGCCGAAAGGCAAGCTCAAAATGCGGCCCCGGCAGCAGCTTCCGAATCGGCGGCGGTCAACGCTGCCGCACCGCAAAGCCCGGCATCGGCTGCCACGACAGCGGCGTCGGCACCCACCGCCGCCTCGTCCCCTCTCGCCCCCAACGGCGCGGTCGGCCAGTTCCTGCCTTCGCGCTTCGCCGTCCACGTCGGCACGCTCACACTGCTCAAGCGCCACTGGGAGAACGTCGTGCTCGGCGCGTCGCGCACTGGCGATCGCGGCAACGAATGGCAGGCGAACGTCGCCTCCAACCAGGTCTCGGGCCACGTCGCGTGGAAACCGGGCGCCGTGCCGGGCGCGCCCGGCACGCTCGAAGCGCGGCTCGCCCGACTCACCGTACCCGCCGCCACCGAAAACGACCTGCTCGGCCAGGCGATGTCGCAGCCGGTGCAGAACATGCCGTCGATCGACCTCGTCGTGAACCAGCTCATCGTGCGCGACCGCGATCTCGGCCGTTTGCAGGTGAACGCGCACAACTTCGACGACAACGGCGTGCCCGTCTGGCAGCTCGACCAGCTCGACATCAGCAACCCGGACGCGCACCTCACCGCCACGGAAAACTGGCGCGCGGTGGGCGACACTGCCGCCGGCGACGACTCGGCCGCCGCCGGCATGCAAACGCCGCGCCGCACCGCGCTCGACTTCCATCTCGACATCAAGGACGCCGGCGCACTGCTCGAACGCGCCGGCAAGCCGCACGTGCTCAAGAACGGCTCGGGCACGCTCGCGGGCAACCTCGTGTGGCAAGGCGGCCCCACCCGCGTCGACTTCCCGTCGCTCAACGGCAACCTCGCGCTCGACCTCCATCACGGCCAGATCCTCAAGGTCGATCCTGGCGTGGCGAGACTGCTTGGCGTGCTGAGCATGCAGAGCCTCGCGCGCTTCCTGACGACGGACTTCCGCGACATCATCGGCGAAGGCTTGCCCTTCACGAGCGCGACGGCGACCGCGCAAATCCAGAACGGCGTTGGCAACACCAACGACTTCAAGCTCGTCACCGCTCCCGGGCGCGCGACGATGACTGGCAGCGTGGACCTCGCACACGAAACCCAGGACCTGCGCGTACACGTGGTGCCGACGGTCAGCGCGGGCGCGGGCGTGGTCGCAGCGACCATCATCAATCCGCTCTTCGGCCTCGGCGCGCTGATCGGCGACGTCGTGCTCTCGCATACGCTCGAGCACGCGTTCGCGGTGGACTTCGCGATCACGGGTCCGTGGGCCAAACCGCACGTCGAGCGGCTGCATGGCGATCAGGGTAAGATGGACGCGCAGACGCCGGGCGCCGTGCACTAGATTGCGCAGTGAATTGCGCACCAGATGGGCCGCGCGGCGGGCACGCACCATGCGCGCCATGCACCCCGAACCCATTCGAGATCTGCCGATGAGCGCTTCCCCCCTCGACCCGTTTCGCGTCGCCGCGCTGCAGATGGTCAGCACGCCCGATCGCGAGCGCAATCTCGCCGAAGCGGACAAGCTGATCGCCGAGGCCGCCGCCGCGGGCGCGCGCCTCGTGTTGCTGCCCGAATATTTTTGCTTCATGGGTCACAAGGACAGCGACAAGCTCGCGATCCGCGAGCCGCACGGCGACGGACCCATTCAGCGCTTTCTCGCCGATGCCGCGAAGCGCCATGGCCTGTGGTTGATCGCCGGCACCTTGCCGCTGAAAGCACCCGAAGAAACGCGCGTGCTCAACACCACGCTCGTGTTCGACCCGAGCGGCGAGGAGCGCGCGCGCTACGACAAGATCCACCTCTTCAACTTCGAAAAAGGCGCCGAATCATTCGACGAAGCGCGCACGATCCGGCCCGGCGCCGAGGTGCGCACGTTCGAAGCGCCGTTCGGCCGCGTTGGCCTCTCGGTCTGCTACGATCTGCGCTTTCCCGAGCTGTACCGGCGCATGGGAGACTGCGCACTGATGGTCGTGCCTTCCGCGTTCACTTACACCACCGGCCAGGCGCACTGGGAAATCCTGCTGCGCGCCCGCGCGATCGAAAACCAGTGCTACGTGCTCGCCGCGGCGCAAGGCGGCAAGCACGAGAACGGGCGGCGCACGTGGGGCCACAGCATGCTGATCGACCCTTGGGGCGAGATCGTCGCGGTACGCGACGAAGGCGCGGGAGTGGTGGCCGGCGACATCGACCTCGAACGCATCGCCAGCGTGCGCGCGAGCCTGCCCGCGTGGCGGCACCGCGTGCTCGACTGCGCGTGACTCGCGTGACGCATGGCACCCGGGCACCCCGCGAATGAACACCACCGCATTTCACGCGAATTCCACGCGAATTCCACCTTCAGGGCGCTTGATTTCGCAGCACCGCGCCCGAATCTCCATTGACAGACTCATCGATTGATCCCAAAGAGCGCATGAACATCATCGAACCCGGCATCCGCAATCTGGCGACCGCGAAGGACCTGCTCCTCACGCCCTACGGCCTCGACGAGGCAGTGCTCACGCGCACGCTCGGCGAGATCTTCACACACCGCATCGACTACGCCGACCTCTACTTCCAGACCACGCGCAGCGAGGCATGGAGCCTCGAGGAAGGCATCGTCAAGTCGGGCAGCTTCAGCATCGACCAGGGCGTCGGCGTGCGCGCCGTGTCCGGCGAGCGCACCGCTTTCGCCTACTCCGACGACCTCTCGCCCGAAGCGATCCGGCAGGCGGCCATCGCCACGCGCTCGATCGCCAAGGCCGGCGGCGGCAAGCAGAAAATCCAGGTGGCGAAGTCGCTCACCGGCATTGCGGGCCGCGATCTGTACCTGCCGTCCGATCCGCTCTCCTCGCTCGACGCCACCGAAAAGGTGAAGCTGCTCGAACGCATCGAAGAAATGGCGCGCGGGCGCGACCCGCGCATCACCCAGGTCATGGCCGCGCTCGCGGGCGAGTACGACGTGGTGCTCGTCGCGCGCAGCGACGGCGCGCTCGCCGCCGATATCCGTCCGCTCGTGCGCGTTTCGGTCACGGTGATCGCCGAGCAGAACGGACGCCGCGAGATCGGCAACGGCGGCGGCGGTGGCCGCTACGACTACGCCTATTTCACCGACGATATCCTGTCGAAGTATGTGGACGACGCCGTGCACGCCGCGCTCGTGAACCTCGAAGCGCGTCCGGCGCCCGCCGGTGCGATGACCGTCGTGCTCGGCCCGGGCTGGCCCGGCGTGCTGCTGCACGAAGCGATCGGCCACGGTCTCGAAGGCGACTTCAACCGCAAGGGCTCGTCGGCGTTCGCGGGACGTATTGGCGAGCGCGTGGCCGCGAAAGGCGTGACGGTGGTGGACGACGGCACGCTGCCGAACCGCCGCGGGTCGTTGAACATCGACGACGAAGGCAACCCCACGCAGTGCACGACACTGATCGAAGACGGCATTCTCAAGGGCTACATTCAGGACTCGCTCAACGCGCGCCTCATGAAGATGCCCGTCACGGGCAACGCGCGCCGCGAGTCGTACGCAGCGCTGCCCATGCCGCGCATGACCAACACGTACATGCTCAACGGCGACAAGGATCCGCAGGAAATCATTAGCTCTGTGAAGAATGGCCTCTATGCCGTGAACTTCGGTGGCGGCCAGGTGGATATCACGAACGGCAAGTTCGTGTTCTCGGCCTCCGAGGCCTACATGATCGAGAACGGCAAGGTCACCTACCCCGTGAAGGGCGCGACGCTCATTGGCAGCGGCCCGGAATCGCTCAAGTACGTGAGCATGATTGGCAACGACATGCGTCTGGACTCGGGCGTGGGCGTGTGCGGCAAGGAGGGTCAGAGCGTGCCGGTGGGCGTGGGCCAGCCGACGCTGCGTATCGACCGCATGACGGTGGGCGGCACGGTGTAAGACCTTTGTCGGCGCGCAGTTCATGCGCCGGGATGCGGAAATTCCGCATCCCGGCGCGGATTTTCTGCACATGCGCTGTTTTTTACGCAGATAGTCCGCTTTTTTGCCGCGCCCCGCTTGCCAGCCACGAGAAGCCCGGGTTATAAAGGCAATCACCCTTTCGACGTAACGAACCGAAGTCACGAACGTTCAGACACAGACCGCCATGTTCGCCACGAAGTTTTATTTTTACTTCTTTTGGTATCTCAGACCGCTGGCGGATCGAGAGGGTTGATAGTACGCGCAGGACCCCGAACACACGAGAAACCGCCAGCCAAGCCTGGCGGTTTTTTTTCGCCCTTAGCCGTGGCGACTTAACCCAGAGCCTTAACTTCATCTAACCGATTTTTTGAAGCACCGTCCACGCGACGCACGCTACGCACAGGATCAGGAGAAAACGACATGCCCCCGCACAACACCGACGATGTCCGCATTCGCGAACTCAAGGAACTCACGCCGCCCGCTCACCTGATCCGCGAATTCCCGTGCTCGGAAGCCGCCTCCACGCTGATCTTCGAATCGCGCCGCGCCATGCACCGCATCCTGCACGGCATGGACGACCGCCTGATCGTCATCGTCGGGCCGTGCTCGATTCACGACACCAAGGCCGCAGTCGATTACGCGAAGAAGCTCGTGGAAGAGCGCAAGCGCTTCAAGAACGAGCTCGAGATCGTGATGCGCGTGTACTTCGAAAAGCCGCGCACGACGGTGGGCTGGAAGGGCCTCATCAACGACCCGTTCCTCGATAACAGCTTCAAGATCAACGACGGTCTGCGCACCGCGCGCGAGCTGCTCGTCTCGATCAACGAACTGGGCCTGCCCGCCGGCACCGAATACCTCGACATGATCAGCCCGCAGTACATCGCCGATCTGATCTCGTGGGGCGCGATCGGTGCGCGCACAACGGAATCGCAGGTGCACCGCGAGCTGGCTTCGGGGCTGTCGTGCCCGGTCGGCTTCAAGAACGGCACGGACGGCAACGTCAAGATCGCCGTGGACGCGATCAAGGCCGCCTCGCAGCCGCACCATTTCCTGTCGGTAACGAAGGGCGGCCACTCGGCTATCGTCTCGACCGCAGGCAATGAGGACTGCCATGTGATTCTGCGTGGCGGCAAGACGCCGAACTACGACGCGGAAAGCGTGAACGCCGCATGCAGCGACATCGGCAAGGCGGGTCTCGCCGCGCGCCTCATGATCGACGCGAGCCACGCGAACAGCTCGAAGAAGCACGAGAACCAGATTCCCGTGTGCGCCGATATCGGCCGCCAGGTGGCGTCGGGCGACGAGCGCATCGTCGGCGTGATGGTGGAGTCGCACCTCGTGGCGGGCCGCCAGGACCTCAAGGAAGGCTGCGAGCTGACCTACGGCCAGAGC
Source organism: Paraburkholderia flagellata (assembly GCF_021390645.1). Taxonomy (GTDB): domain Bacteria; phylum Pseudomonadota; class Gammaproteobacteria; order Burkholderiales; family Burkholderiaceae; genus Paraburkholderia; species Paraburkholderia flagellata. The sequence continues at coordinate 515,451 of NZ_JAJEJT010000001.1, read as the reverse complement.
ATCACCGATGCGTGCATTGGCTGGGACGAAAGCGTGGGCGTGCTCGAAGGGCTCGCGCAAGCGGTCAAGCAGCGCCGCATTGCGCGCGGCTCGGGTAACTGAGCACAGTAGAGTCTGGAGCGCGCGGCGCGGTCAGTTGATGCCGCACCGCGCGTGAATTCAGAGTCGCGCGGCGCGCTCGGGCCGCACCGCGCCGATGCACAGATCGGCAATTCCGATCACGTTGCCGATTAGCCTGCCGCGCCGGTCGAGATGCGCTTCCGGGCGCACCGACTTCACGCAGTTCATGCTGAGCGCGCGCAGGATGTTGCTGGTCGCTTCCTTGCGCGACATGACACCCTTGTTGCACAGATACATCGCGTTGACCACCTGCGAATAACCGAAGCGCCGCCCCGACACGCGCCCGCCTCGCAGCCCGAGGTGGACGCCCAGCAGATAGTCGCAGTAGACGACCCCGCCACGGCGCGCAAGGCGCCGCGAGAAATCTTTATCTTCCAGCCAGCCGTACAGCACAAGACGCTCGTCGAAGCGCAGATCGGCGATCGCCTGCGCGCGGCACGCCATATTGCATCCGTACAGTTCCACGCAGGGCCGCAGCGGCGGACGCCGCATCACCTCGGCTTGCGCGCCGTCCACAAGCTCGACGGCTTCTTCCCATGCGATTGGCTGCGTATTCGCGCCGTCGCGCAGCGTGCGCCCCGAAAAACCCACGAGATTCGCGTCGCTCTCGAACAGTTCCACGCACAGCTCGATCCAGTGCCGTTCGGGCGCGAAGTCGTCGTCGAGGAAAATCACGACGTCGATGTCCGGTGCGAGCGCATCGAGCGCGCGATTGCGCTGCACGCTCGAACCCGCCGTGCCGATGATTTCGTTTACGCGCAAACCGTTGGCATCGTAAGGTCCAATGTCGTCTGCGCTGCTGCCCGAGAGGATGATCTGATCCGGACGCACCGTTTGCCGCGCGAGCAGACGCACGACCCATGCGGTAGCTGTTGGCCGCCCCTTGGTCGCGATCACCACCGCGACGCGCATGCGCGCCTTCGCGCCGTTCGGGGCCGTGGAAGACGCGAGATCATCGGTTGCGAGCGTTGTCATCGGATTCTCCGCACTCCGGTGGTCGTTTCGACTCGAATCGAGGTTAGCACGAGGCTCGCGCTCTGCCGGTCGGGCCGGATTCAAGTTGTCCGAAACGATCTATTCAACGACTGATTCCAACTGTTTGTGAACGAGCATGCATGCGGACGCTGTGCGCGCTGTCGCCGCTCGCCCATTTACGCACCTTTTACCGCCACGCCTTTCGTTAATTAATTTCGCATTTATTGCACTTTTTCCGCGTTTTTATCGATTACGCATGACCCATAGCGCAGCACCCTCTGTGAAATTCCTTTAATAGCAATTTTCGGATTCCTCTTTTGATAAGACTCATCTACAACTGCTAAAAGAGATCCACGCAAATATGACCGACTAACCCGTCCCCGGAAAGATCCTCTAAACATGACTGCGTCGACACGTCGGAGCCAGCCAGTGGAACACGAGATCATCTCTCCAGGCACAACGGTTTGCGATACCGAATCCGGTGCGCGGCTCAAACGCCCAGTGGTCTTCTACGTGCAGCCGTTGATCGCGCGCTATCGCATCGAAGTCATCGAGTCGCTCAACCGTCTTTTCTCCGTCAAGGTATTCGCGTGCTCCGAGGGCGTGGAAGCCAACGGCTTTTCGCGCGAGAAACCCGCCTGCGACGAATTCGTCGAAACGCATATCGCGAGTTTCGCGGGCCTGCCCTCGCGGCGTATCCGCATGCAAAGCCGCGTGCTGAGCCGTATCGTTTTCGAACATCCCGATGCCGTCCTGATCTTTGCAGACGTGCGCTATCTCTCGCTGTGGCTTGCGCTCCTCGCCGGGCGCGTGATGCGCGTGCCCGTATTGATTCACGGCCAGGGGCTCTACCGGCACGAGTCCGCGGGATTCATGCGCACGGTCTGCTACCGCCTCGCAGTCGCGCTCGCCGTGCGCTACGTCTGCTACACCGAAGCTTCGCGGCGCTCGCTCATCGGCATCGGCTGCCCGCCCGCGAAGCTCGTCGTCGCGAACAACGCGCTCACGGTCTCGTGCGGTGTGGAGCCCGACACCAAGACAGGCGCCGAGAGCGGCGTCCTCTTCATTGGCAGGCTGCGCGAAGGTTCGGAGATCGAACCGCTCATCGACGTGGTCGGCCAGCTCCATGGCGAAGGCAACGACATCACGCTCCACGTGATTGGCGACGGCGAACATGGCGAGCGCCTGAAGCGCAAATACAGCGATCGCAGCTACGTGGTCTGGTATGGCGCGGTGTTCGACGACGACGCAATCGCGACCATCAGCCGGCTCTGCCGCGTGGGCTGCTATCCGGGCTCGGCGGGCTTGAGCGTCGTGCACATGTTTGCGTTGAGCCTGCCGCCCATCGTGCACGACCGGCTGCCGCTGCACATGGGCCCGGAGCCGGGCTACGTCGAGGATGGCCGCACCGGCTTTTTCTTCGGCCGCGACGGTGGAGCAGAAGCGCTTGCCGCCACGCTGCGGCGCATCTGGTCCATGCCGCCCGACGAAATGCGCGCAGCCGCCGCCGCCGCGCATGCGGTGTATTGCCAGCTCAACTCGCCTACGCTAGGCCATCAGCTCGCCGAGATCGTCGAAGCGGCGCTGCGCGCTTGAATCCCTGCTGAATCCCTGCTTATTTCTGCCGCGAGACGCGATACAGCATCCAGGCCGCGCACGAGGCCAGCCCGAAGGTCATCGACCATGCCACGCCCGTCACGCCAAACAGATGCAACGAAGGCGGCACGGAAACGATGAGCGTCACGACCTGAAGCAGCGACGCAACGGTGACGGCACGCGCGTCGCCAACGGCGCGCAGATACGAGGCAAGCACCGAATTCAACGCGCTGATCGCCATGTTGATGACGAAGATGCGAAAGAGCGGCACGGCCGACAGCCACGCCGCGCCGAGCACGAGCGAGAAGAGCGGCTCGGCGGCGAAGCGCAGCACGATCACCACGCACGCCAGCCCCGCCACGGCCACCATCAGATACAGCCGGAACAGGCGCGCGGCCGATTGCGCGCCGCCGCGATGATGCGCGGCGAACGTGGGAAACAGATACTGTGACATGGCGAGCGCGGCGTCGGCGAGCAGCATCTGCGCGAGCTTCGAGGACATCTGCCAGGCGCCCAGTTGTGTCGGCCCGAGCAGTTTGCCCACCACCACCTTGTCGAACTGGTTGGTGATGAGGATGATCACGCTGCTCGCCCAGATCCAGCGGCTGAAACCCACGTAATGGCCGATGCCCGACCAGCGCAGCCGGATCGGCGGACGCGGCGAGAGCGCGATCCACGTCACGACGCTCTTGAAGGCCTCGCCGATCATCATGCCGAGCAGCAGCGAGTACGGACCCGCACCTGCGAGCGCGAGCCCAATGCCGAAGCCGCAGTCGAGAAACGCAGACGAGACTTCGATCGCCGCAATATGCTGGAAGTGGCGCTCGCGCTGCGTGATGAAATACGCGGGCGAAGCGAGTCCGCGCAAGAGCGGCAGCAGCGCAGCAAGCTGCACGAGCCCGATGGCGCCGCCGAGGTGGAACTGCGCGTCCATGAGCGGCGCGCTCGCGACGAGCAGCACGCCGATGAGCAAGCCCCGCGTGGCGAGCGTGGTCCAGACGGCGCCGGCCTCCGCGCGCGTTGGCGGCGACTGGCCCTGGATCACGGCTTGCGCGAGCCCGGTGTCGGAGAGCGCTTCGGCAATCGCAACCGCGAGCAGCGCGACGCTCGCAAGACCGATTGCGGACGGCCCGAGAATGCGCCCGATCACGAGGAACTTGACGGCCACGAGGCCGCGCACGACGACCTGCTGCAACAGCACCCAGGTCGCCGCGCCGGGTCCGAAGCCGGCCTTGATCGGTATTGCTGGCAGCCGCATGGCGCGCAAAATACATCTCCTGTTTTCGATCCCTGAGTCGGAGCTTCGGCTCCTGTTCCCAGTTCCCTTCACGCATGTTTGAGAACGCGCTTTTTGTCACCCGTTCTGGACCTTACCGCGCCCCAGTTGCCACGACGCGCCATCAACCAGGCGGATTCGGACGGGGCGGCCATCCGTGGGGTGGCGAGCCCCGTCCAGACCGCGCAGGACGCCCTCTCATGAACACTCAATCAATCGGCATATCCCCAGGCATATTCGGCCACCCTGCTCCGCAATCTGGCGCATACCGATTGCGCACCACTGCTATTTTGTTCGTAATAATGCTCATCGGGCCTGCCGCATGGAAAACGTGTCGATCGCCAGATATCGCAATGCCGACCCCAAGACCCCGGACGCCGCACTGTCCGACGCCGAGGCCGACACGCTCGTGATGTCCGAGCCACCCGGCGTGCGCGCATCGGCGAGCGGCGACTGGATCGCCATCATCGAGCCGAACTTCACAGGCCACCGCTGGCGCTACGTCGAGTGGATCGCACAGGCGTGCGTGGAAGCCCGGCACCGCTGCCTCGTCGTCACCGATACGGAGTACGCGGACCATCCGCTCGCGCAACGCATCATGCGCGAGGCGCGGCCCGATCTGCGCCTCGTGCTGCTCGACCTGCACACTGTTCCGCCCGGCCCGCATTTCGCCGCGAGCGTGTACATGCGCTTTCGCAACTTCTATGCGCGCGCCTTCCGGCAGATCAGCAAAACGACGCCCGTGCGGCTCGTCGTGGCGCCCTATGCCGACTACTTCTTCTACACGCTCGCGGGATTCGACTCGCCATTCGGCGAGACACCGTGGATTGCCATCGTGATGGGCATGACGTTTCATCACGCGGGCATCGGCTTGCGCACGCCGCGCCGGCGCTTCGTCGACGTGGCCAAGTCGGCGCTGTTTCGCCGCGCCATGCGCTCGCGCGGGTTGCGCGAACTCTTCACGATCGACCCGACGCTGCCCGACTGGTTCGCGTCCACGAAGCCCCAGCGCGCCGCGCCGCTCAGCTATCTGGCCGACCCCTTTCCCGAAATCGAGGGCATGGATCCGCGGCTCGCGCGCGCGCAACTGAAGCTCGACGCGCATACGCGCTATCTGCTCGTGTACGGCGCGATAGGAGAACGCAAGGGCATTCGCGAACTGATGCTCGCACTCGAGCAAAAGCCCGACGCGCCGCGCCTCGTCATCGCCGGCCAGCAGGATGACGAAACGCGCGCGTTCATCGACCAACACGCACCGCGACTCGCGAGCGCGCCGGTGATCTTCAACCAGTTCATCTCCGACGAGATGGAGCGCGAACTCTTCTCCGCCTGCGACGCCGTGTGGCTGGGCTACAAGCAGCACTACGGCATGAGCGGCGTGCTCGTGCAGGCGTACCGCTTCGGCAAGCCCGTGGTGGCCAGCGCCGATGGCCTGATTGGCTGGTATTGCCGCGACGGCGCGCTCGGCCCGCTTCTCGACGACCTGGAGCCTGCCACGATCGCGCACGCGCTCGATGCCCTCGCGCAGCGCTGGCGCGAAGGTTCGGACGCCCCGCAGCCCGCGGGAGAGCACATCCTTTCGAGCAACACGCTCGCACAGTTCAAGCACACGCTGCAAGCCGCGATGGCGTGAGCACGGGCAAACGCTTAGGCAAACGCCAACAACTAATCAGCAGACCAAATCAGTTCGACCCGCTCACGCAACGCCTTCGATCTTGTTGTCCGCCGCGCTCGCGTTGGGGCGCTCGGCAACAACGGCCCCGCGCTTGTCGGGGAACATCGCGTCGCGCAGCCGCAGGAACGGGAACTCGACGGCGCGCGTGGTGAGATAGCCCAGCACCGCAGCGATGAAGAACTGCGCGACGATCACGACAGGCCAGGCGGCGAGCGGCGGCACGCCGAGCGCGCTCGCCTTGTGGATCAGATAGTCGCCGGGCGCGAGCGCGAGCGAATGCCAAAGGTAGATGCCGTACGAGTACAACCCGAGCCAGGCAAGCCCGCGATACGCCCACGTCGTGCGCAATCTGCCCGAATGTTCGAGCACGAGCATGATGAGCGCGCAAAAGCCGATGGCCTGGATCGTGTAGCCAACGCTCTCGTCCAGCGCGACATCGGGCGTTGCGAAGATGAGCCAGGCGAAAAGCAGCCCCACCGCGCCCAACAGCCAGCGCTTCTTCGCGACGAGCATGCGCCAGACTTCGGGCTTCATCCAGTAGATGGTCGCGAGTATCACGCCGATCAGCAGGCTGTCCATGCGGTACTGCGTGTAGTTGAACGCCCCGACGAGATCGCCGTGCGATACCGCGATGCAACGCGCGCTCAAGACGATCGCGCACAGGCCCGCCATCACGGCGATCAGCGCATTCGCGCGCAACCGGAAATGTGCGAGCAGGATCAGCAGTGCGGGCAGGAACAGATAGAAGTGCTCTTCGACAGCGAGGCTCCACGTTTGCGCAATGGAGGTGCCGAAATAATTCTGCATGTGAGTGAGGTTCTGCCAGAGGAACGTATCGGGCCGATGGCGGCCCGCCAGCAGGTGAAAGAAAATCAGCGCGTAGTACGCAGGCCAGATCTTGAAGAGCCGCCGCACGATAAAACGGCGCGCGCCGATGTGGCCCGTTTGCGAGTACTGGCGCAGCAGCAGGCCGCCCACGAGGAAACCGCTTAGTGTGAAGAACAGGTTCACGCCTTCGTGGCCGAAGCTTTTCAGCGGGTACTCGATCACACTCACCCACGGATGGCCCGTGCGCACCGTATGGAAGTGGTAGCCCATCACGACAAAGATCGCGATGCCACGCACGAAGTCGAGTTCGACGGAACGCCCTTTCGTCGACGGTCTCACTCCGTCTAGTAGCTTCATGACCTTTTCCTCGCTTTCGTCCATGCCGGATTCTTACGCAAGGCAGACGATGAAAAACTTACTCCTGCCGACCCCATCATGAACACAGGCGCCGTGCAGCGTGCGCCAAGTTCCCGCCGTTCTCGGCCAGGTGTGTGGGCGAAACCACAGGCCAAATCAGAATTTTTTTCCTGCCGCCACAACCCTGCCGCTTCCCGCCACGCGCATGCGCAAGCCGCTTGCGGCGTTTTATATTGAATCGAGCCAACGCGTGCGGCGCGCATGGATTTTGCGCTACGTATGCGACCCTATGCACCGCACCGGGAGAAACGCCGATGCGAAACAAACATGCTGCTCTGTGGCTCTGGGTGTGCCTTGTGCCTCTCGCTTTCGACTATAAGGCCCCGGACTCCCAGTTCGGCCACGGCGCGCAATGGCTGGCCGTCATTCCGGCCCTGGCTGGCGCGCTCATTCTTGCGATGATCGGCCCGCGCTTCGCGCGTCCGAGCCGGTTGCGCTCGTTCGTCACGGGCGCGCTCGTGGCGAGCCTCGTCGGCAGCCTCATTGCGCAATTGCTGCAGCACAACCCGGTTGGCCAGTACCTGCGCGTGATGCTGCCCTTCCTGCTGTTCGTGCTCGGCTACTGGGCCATGTGCCGCCCGTGGCACCCCATTCGCGTCATGCAGATGCAGCGCGCGCTTTATTACTCGAACGTGCTGTGTCTCGTGTTCACGTTCTTTTTCGGCTTGCTGGCCGTAGGCGGACCGCTCTCCGACATCCGTTTCCGCATCGTCTCGCCGACCATGCTCGCGCTGCAGGCCATGCTGCTGCACCAGTTCATCGTCGCCCGGCGCTTCAACATGTCGATGGTAGTCGTGTTCCTTGCCACGCTCGTCGTCGAATTGTTGAGCGTCACGCGTAGCCTGCTGATCGCGACCGTCCTGCTCGCCATGTTCGCGGCGTGGCTCGCCTCGCCGTCGTTCAGCCATCTGATCAAATCGTTCTTCCGCACGGGTATCGCGCTTTCATTCGTCGTGGCACTGGGCGTGGGGACAGCGTGGCTCTTCCCGTCCATCACCGAACACTGGACGCAGCGCGTGACGGCCGCGCAAAACTCGGAGTCCGACCGCGATCCGACCACCGTCACGCGTATTGCGGAAATGCGCGACCAGTACGATCAGGTCACCGAATCGGTGGAGTCGGTCCTGTTCGGCAAGGGTTACGGCCACCTCTATCGCTACTCGCCCATTTACTTCCAGTACGTGAACCAGACGTTCAGCAAGGACGATTACTTCAACACCAGCGACTGGGTGGCGGGCCACAACTTCTGGGTGTATCAGCTCTACGCCGAAGGTATCGTGTTCGGCGGCTGCATGCCGCTCGCGGTGATCGTCGCGCTCATCGTCGCGGGACGCGCATTCAGGCGATGGCGCCGCATTGCGCCGCGCCACCCGATGCTCATGCCGCTCAGCATGGCGCTGCTCGTGCTCGCCGCACTGCCGGGCGCGTCGATCGGCGGCAATCCGCTTGGCACGCGCTTCTCGGGCCTCGTGTACGGCCTCGCGCTCGGCCTCATCGTCGCACTGTATTCGCAGCTTCATTACCGCATTGACCTGCAACGCAAGCGCCAGCGCCTGCACCCGTCCTACGGGCGCGAGCCTGCCTTCCGACCCACGGCGCCCGCGGCGGCGCCGGTGCCGCTCACCACGTATGCGACCCCGGAGCCCCGATGAAAATCCTGCACCTCGTATCCACGGTCGACCCCCGTTCGGGCGGCCCGATTGAAGGCGTGCGCCAGAGCGGTCTCGCGATGACGGCGCTCGGTCACCAGATCGAAGTGGCCTCGCTCGACCCGATCGACGCGCCTTATGTGCGCGAATTTCCGCTCCCGCTCCACGCCTTGGGCCCGGGCCGCGGACACTACGGATACAACCCCGGCTACGTGCCGTGGCTGCGCGCGAACGCGAGGCGCTTCGACGCGGCGATCGTGCACGGACTCTGGCAATACCATGGCTTCGGCGCGTGGCGCGCGCTGCGCCACGCCCAGGTGCCGTATTACGTGTACACGCACGGCATGCTCGATCCGTGGTTCAAGGCGACCTATCCGGCCAAGCATCTGAAGAAATGGGCTTACTGGCCGTGGGCCGATTTTCGCGTGCTGCGCGACGCCGCCGCCGTGATCTTCACGACCGACGAAGAACGCCTGCTCGCGCGCGAATCGTTCTGGCTTTACCGCGCGAACGAGCGCGTCGTGCCGTTCGGGACCAATCCACCCAACGAGGACCCGGACACGTTGCGCGAAGCCTTCCTGCAACAGTCGCCGCATCTGCGCAACAAGCGCATCGTGCTGTTCCTCGGGCGTCTGCACCCGAAGAAGGGTTGCGACGTGCTGGTTCACGCGTTCGCCGAACATGCGCGCCAAACGCCGGATGCGCATCTGTTGATGGGCGGCCCCGACAGCAGCAACTGGCAGCCCGCGCTGCAAGCGATAGCGCAGTCACACGGCATCGCGCACCGCATCAGCTGGCCTGGCATGCTGCAGGGCAACCTCAAGTGGGGCGCGTTTTTCGCCAGCGACGTGTTCGCGCTGCCATCGCATCAGGAGAACTTCGGCGTTGCCGTGGCGGAGGCGCTGGCGTGTGGGCTGCCCGCGCTGGTCTCCGACAAGGTGGGCGTATGGCGCGAGATCGATGAGGATGGCGCGGGTTTCGTCGCACCCGACACGGTCGCCGGCACGCAGCGGAACTTCGCGTCATGGCGCGCGCTTGACGAACGCGCACGCGACGCGATGCGCGCGCAGGCACGGCGCACGTTTGACGCGCGCTTCGCGATGGACGGCATGGTGCGCTCGCTGCTCACCTTGTTGCAGGAACATCCGTCGCACGCGGGCGCAAGATTTCGCCCAGAGCGCCCGATGAGCACCATGGCGCAGGGCGAGCCCGTGGAGCAAACCGAATAAGCGGAAAAAGAAGGCATCAGATAGCGGTAATCGTAGGGATTGGCAGGGGTGACGAAGCAACGCAGCTGAAGCGTCATAACGAGTCAAACGATGAGCCCGCGTTGCACTTTCGTGGCGATGTGCGAATCCTGTGAGTAAGGGGGCAACACTATGTTAAACAGCACACCTGATTGTTCTGGCGGCGAGACCGTGGATGCAACTGCAGCAACCGCGACGCAGCCCGCGCGCAGTTTGCGCAGATTGTCGGCAGGCCGCGTACGGGCGGCCATGTCGGCAATGGTGGCCATCGCGGCGACCGCGGCCCTGCTTGCGGGCTGCGGGCTCTCGCCTGGCATGTCGGCGCCATCGAGCGTCACGCAGGCGAAGGCCGCAACTGGCACCGCGCGCACGGGCGGCAACGGGGATCAACCGCCACCGGGCGCGCTCGTCGAGATCAACAACGAACTGGTCGCGAAGCAAGCGGCGGAGAGACCGGCGACGGTCCCGACCAACGTCCAGTCGTTGTTCGGCACGCCCAAGCCCTACACGCTCGGACCCGGCGACGTGCTGAGCATCGTCGTGTGGGATCACCCCGAGATGAACCTGCCATCGGCCGGCGGTGGCGGCGGCAACGGACAACAGGATCAGAGCGCGAGCCAGGTGCAGTCGGGCTATACCGTCGACTCGACTGGCGCAATCCAGGTGGCCTACGTGGGGCCGATCCACGTAGCGGGGCTCACCGAACTGGAAGCGCGCAACCTCGTGGCGAGCAAACTGGCCTACTACCTGAACAAGCCACAGGTGACGCTGCGCATCGAGTCATACCGCAGCCGGCGCGTGTATGTGGACGGCGAAGTGCGCACGCCTGGCCTCATGGTGCTCAACGACATGACGATGTCGCTGCCCGAGGCGATCAACCGCGCGGGCGGCTTCACGGCGTCGGGCGACCGCTCGCGGGTTAGCGTGACGCGCGGCGACAAGACGATCATGGTGAACATTCCCGACATGATCAAGGAAGGGGTGAACCCGGACAAAATCCTGCTGCAAAACGGCGACCTCGTGCGCGTGTATTCCGCGAACGAAAGCCGCGTGTTCGTGCTGGGCGAAGTCGGGCACCCGGGTCCGCTTCCGTTCGATAACGGCCACCTCTCGCTGAACGACGCGCTTGGCAACGCAGGCGGCGTCAGCCAGGGATCGGGCGACGCCTCGCAGGTGTACGTGGTGCGCGGGCAGAAGGAAGGACACCGCACGGTCTACCACCTCGATGCTTCGACGCCGGAAGCCATGGCCACGGCCGACGAATTCGAGCTGAAGCCGAACGATGTGGTGTTCGTCGATGCCTCGGCGCTCGTGAAGTGGAGCCGCGTCATCAACCTGATCCTGCCGAGTACGCAGGCAGCCGCTGCGGGCCGGGCGGTGGGTTACGGCGGGTACTAACAGGTTGGGGTTCGTGTGGGTATGAGCAGGCCTTCAGGCCTGCTCATACCGCAAATGAACCAGCTTGAAACTGGCCGGCCTGGAGCCGCCTTATGCCTTGGGCGGCTTGCTTTCCTCAAAGCGCCAGCGGATGAAGCGGCACGGATTGCCGCCATACACGCCGCCGGCTTCCAGAGATCGATGCACGACCGAGAGCGGCGTGACGACCGCCGAGCGTCCGATCGTCACGCCCATTTGCACCACGCATTTCGACGAGACCCACGCGCCGTCCTCGATCACGATCGGCGCGACGTGCAAGTCCATGTTCGTGCGCATGTCGTGCGATCCGGCGCTGAGAAACGCCCCCTGCGAAATGCAGACGTTCGAGCCAATGCGGATGGGCGCCTGGTTGTAAATCCACACGTCCACGCCGATCCAGCAGTTGTCGCCCATCTCCAGATTCCACGGTGCCTTCACACGCATGGGGTGCACGAGACGGCACCCCTCGCCGACCTTTGCGCCAAACAGGCGCAGCAAGCCCACGCGCAGCGCGGAGAGCGGCAGCAGACGATTGTCGAGCACGCAGGTCTCGACCAGATACCACGCGGCCTGCACGAGCTTGCCCCGGCGCGCGACGTAGTTGCCCTTGCCCGCGCGGCTCAAATCGATGACGTGGATTTCCGCGCTCGCGGACTGCGCCGCGGCTGCGGCTTGCGGCGGCGCGACGCCTGCGGACGGCGCCTCGCCAGCGCCATCCCTGCGACCAGCCGCGCCGACGTTCCCTTTGAGGGTCCCTAAACCTTCGACCGCTTCCGCCATGAACGCTCCTTGCCCATCCGGGTCGGTTCTGTGTGCTTCCCAGCTTGCCGCGAGCCCTTGCCGAACGGACAACGGGCCGCATCAAGCCACGATTTCATTATCGGGCGGCCTGCGCATCGACTCTCGCGCGTGGCCGACACGGCAGGGGTTTTGGCGCAGCGGGGCGACGCAGCGTGGGCAACATGAAGGCTTGACGCCGCATGATTCGCGGCGCGCGGGATCCATGCCATGTCCAGTTTTTATCGTCATCAATTTGCGCCTTACGTGCTCGCGGCCGCACTGCAAGCCGCTTTTGCCGCTTGGCCGTGCGCGGTCTTGGCACAAAACGCCCCGCCCGGCGTCCCGGCCGGTAGTTCGTCCGCTACTGCGAGTAACCAGGGCGACACCCTGACCAACGCCGTGCAGCGCCAACAACTCGACGAAGAGCGCCTGCTTGGCGGCCCGGGCACGTCGGGTAACCCGTACAGCGTGACCCCGTACAACAGCAACGGCGCTTCACCAGACGACGCGCAAGACGCGCTCACGAACGAAAAGCACATGCACGTCGTCACTCCAGGGGATTACGCAGCGAGCGCGGCGAACGCCACGGGCGGCAGGGTCGACAGAGGCGGCGCTTCGGGAAGCGGCAGGATCGGATCGAATGGCAGGTCTCGCGCCAGCAACGCTATGGCGAAGAGTTCGGCAGGCGGACATCGGTCGACCGCCGGGTATGACTACGGCGCCAGTGAAACCTCTCCGACCGCCCAGGTCTATGGCAAGCCGTACAACAATCCGTACGGGTCGCCGGACCAAGCCAACTCGGAACTGTACAAGTCGCCCTGGTAGGTTCTGCTAGCGGCACAAGGCAGCACCCAAGGCCACAAACGCGGCCTTGGGTGCCGTCGATCACACATCGGACTGCTCGACCTCCGGCAACGTCGATCCGCCTTTGCCTGCTCGATGCGCAGGCTGACCCGCGCCTTGCTGCGCCGCAGAAGCGCCACTTGCCGCCGACTGCGGCTCGATTTGCGTCTGCCCTTCCGGCGCGGCACCCGTACCCGCGAGGGCGGCAAGCCGCGCTTCGAGCACATCGAAGATCGCTTGCGGCGACAGCATTCGCTTCGCGTAACGCCGTGCGGCACGGCCAAGCGCTGCGCGACGCGCGGGGTCACCGGCCAGTTCGACGATCGCCGCAGCCAGCGCCTCGCCATCCTCGGGCGGCACGACGATGCCGTGGTCCGAGACCACGTCGAAGAGACTCGTTCCGGGCCGCGCCATGGCGACCACCGCACGGCCGCTCGCGAGCATGCCGGTGAGTTTCGAGGGCATCACGAGGTCGGCGGCGTCGTTGCGTTGCGGCAGCACGTGGATATCGGCCACGTTCAGCAGTTCGTTGAGCATCGAAGATGGCTGCAGCGGCAGCACATGACAGTTCGAGAGCGGCTCGCAACGCGCCAACAACTCCCGCTTGGCCGCTCCGTCGCCGCAGAACACGAAGCTGATATCCGTGCGCGCGGCGAGCGCCGTTGCGACGTCCGCGAGGATTTCGATGCCCTGCTTCGCCCCCATGTTCCCCGAGTACAGCACGACGGTGTTGTCCTGCGGGATGCCAAGGCGCCGCCGGAACGCGCTCGGATACGGCAGCGGAAAGATCACCTCGGTGTCGACCCAGTTCGGCAGGCACACGGCGCGCGAGGCGTCGACGCCCTTGTCGATGGCGCGCTCGACCATGCGCCCCGAAATCGACGAGACGGCGTCGAAGCGCCGCAACAGCCAGCGTTCGCCGGCGAAGGCCGCGCGCCCGAGACGCGACCCCTGGCCGCCCTTGAGCAACCCCAGATCGAATGCTGCATCGACTTCGAAGTCCTGAATATGCAGCCAGCTGCTCGCGCCAACGGCGCGCGCGAGCATGAGCGCGCCGGGTGCGCAAAAGAGTGTCGGCACGATCTGCATGACGGCCTGGGGCCGCCACGCCGCGAGCCGCGCAAGGAGCGGCAGCGACGAAAGCGCGAAGCTCGCCAGATGCACGATGCGTTTGAAGCCGCCCTGCTGCGAAGGCACCCACAGCGGCGCACGCCACACGCTCACGCCGCGCAAGGTTTCGCGCGTGTAGCGCCCGGCGCGATAGCCGTCATGCACGCGCCACTGCGGGTAATAAGGCGGCGCGCAGATGACGCGCACCTCATGGCCGTGCGTCGCGAGCAGTTCCGCCATTTCGGCTGTGTATTTGCCGACGCCCGTCACTTCGGGCGCGTAATTCAGTCCGTAGATCAGGATTCTCATTGCGTTGCTTCCGTCCCTGAACTGCTTTTGAACTGCTTATCGACCGCTTTCATTCGTCTCGCGCGCCGAGCGAAAAAAAGCGGGCGTCGTGCATCCGGTCCGCGCACGACGCCCACCACCAACCAGACGCCTCTTCCCTTTCATCCCTGGAGCCGATTGCTTCAAAGCCATCGGTCCCGGCAGGCCACATCAAGCCCGCATGCCCGCCTCGTATGCCGGCGCGGCATAGGTTTGGAGAAAGTCGTCGTAGGTGCGGGCGAGCCCCTCCTGCAGGCCAATGTGCGCGTGCCAGCCCAGATCGCCCAGACGCGACACGTCGAGCAGCTTGCGCGGCGTGCCATCGGGCTTGGTCGAATCGAATACCAGTTCGCCGTCGAAGCCCACCACGTCGCACACGCGCTGCGCGAGGTCATGGATCGACAGGTCCTCGCCAACGCCGACGTTGTAGACGCCATCGCCGGTCTCGTGCTCCAGCACGAAGATCGTCGCGTCGGCGAGATCGTCGACGTGCAGGAATTCGCGGCGCGGCCTGCCTGACCCCCAGACGGTCAGCGTGCGCTGCCCGTTCCTGCGCGCCTCGTGTGCTTTGCGGATCAGCGCGGGCAGCACGTGACTGCTGCCGAGGTCGTAGTTGTCGTTGGGACCGTACAGGTTGGTCGGCATGAGCGAGACGAAATGCGTGCCGTACTGCCGGTTGTACGCTTCGCAGAGCTTAAGGCCCGCGATCTTCGCGATCGCGTAGGCCTCGTTGGTCGGCTCGAGCGGCGAGGTGAGCAGATAGGTTTCGCGGATCGGCTGCGGGCATTCGCGCGGATAAATGCATGACGAGCCGAAGAACACGAGGCGCTGCACACCCGCGTTGTACGACGCCCGGATCACGTTGGTCTCGATCGCCAGGTTGTCCCAGGCGAACTGCGCAGGCTGTGTCGAATTCGCCAGGATGCCGCCCACGCGCGCGGCCGCGAGCAGCACGGCGTCGATGTTCTCGCCTTCGAAAAAGGCATCGACCGCGGCCTGATCGGTGAGGTCAAGCTCCGCGTGAGAACGCGTGACGAGGTTACGGTAGCCGTGCGCCTGCAACGCGCGCACGAGCGCTGAGCCCACCATGCCGCGGTGGCCGGCAACGAAGATTCGGCAGTTCTTGTCCATGGCGTCTCACTCGTGATGTTCGAGAGCCTTGAAGCCGGCCAGCGTGACGAGCGCGTCGCGCCGGGCGGCCTGATAGTCGGCTCGTACCATTTCCTTAACGAGCGCGTGAAACGAGGTGGCCGGCTTCCAGCCCAGTTTCTCCTGCGCCTTGGAGGCGTCCCCAAGCAGCGTCTCGACCTCGGCCGGGCGGAAGTAGCGCGGATCGACACGCAGGATCACTTGACCGGCTTCGAGCCGCATCTCGCGCGAGTCCACGTGGTCGACTATACCGACCTCATCGACACCGTTGCCCTCGAAACGCACCGTGATGCCCAGTTCCAGCGCCGCCGCGCGCACGAAGTCGCGCACGCTGTATTGCACGCCCGTTGCGATCACGAAGTCCTCGGGCTTCTCCTGCTGGAGCATGCGCCACTGCATGTCGACGTAATCGCGCGCATGGCCCCAATCGCGCATGGCCGAGAGGTTGCCAAGATAGAGTTCCTTCTGCAACCCGACGGCGATGCGGGCAATCGCACGCGTGATCTTGCGCGTGACGAAGGTTTCGCCACGCTGCGGCGACTCGTGGTTGAAGAGAATGCCGTTGCACGCGTACATGCCATAGGCCTCACGGTAGTTGACCGTGGTCCAGTACGCGAAGAGTTTCGCGACCGCATAGGGGCTGCGCGGGTAGAACGGCGTGGTTTCGCGCTGCGGCACTTCCTGCACGAGCCCATACAGTTCGGACGTCGAAGCCTGGTAGAAGCGCGTTTTCTTTGCGAGGCCGAGAATGCGGATCGCTTCCAGAATGCGCAGAGCGCCAAGGCCGTCCGCGTTCGCGGTGTACTCGGGCTCGTCGAAAGACACGGCCACGTGGCTCTGCGCGGCGAGGTTGTAGATCTCGTCGGGCGCGATCTCCTGGACTACGCGCAGCAGCGCCGTAGTGTCCGTCATTTCGCCGTGATGCAGGTGGATGCCTGGCCCCGAATCGTGTGCATCGCGATACAGGTGATCGATGCGGTCCGTGTTGAAGAGCGACGAGCGGCGCTTGATGCCATGCACCTCATAGCCCTTGTTCAATAGCAGTTCTGCCAGATACGAACCGTCCTGACCGGTGATGCCGGTAATCAAAGCAACTTTACTAGCCAGTGCCATCGTACTCTCCTCGCGTGCGCGAAATGGGATTCGGTGGTTTTCATCATCGACGGCTGGCCCGAAAACCGGCCGTCAACCTGCTTCTATCCTGAAACGCTTTCGTAACCGTAATAACCGCCGCGATACCCGCCGCCGATGAATGCGCCGGTCTTCGGCACGTCGGTGAGCAGCACGCCACGCAGATTCACGCCGCCAATGCGCAGGCGCTTGACTGTTTCCTCGAGCTCCGAAATCGGATGCCGCCCATGGCGGATCGCGAGAAGCGTCGTACCCGCGTAGCGTCCGATCACCGTCGAGTCGGTCACCGCGAGCACCGGCGGCGTATCGACGATCACGAGGTCGTACTTCGCGCCCAGTTCTTCGAGCAGCGATTCGAAGCGCGGACTCATCAGCAGCTCAGATGGATGCGAGTGCAGCGAGCCCTTGGCGAGCACGTCGAGTCCCGGCAGCACCTCGTGCTGGATCGCGCGCTCCAGCTCCGCGCCGAGCAGCACGTCGGAGAGGCCCGGCTGGTGCGCAATGCCGAAGTGCGAATGCACGTCGCCGCGCCGCATGTCGCCGTCGACGATCAGCACGCGCTTGTTCACCGAGGCGACCAGCGCGGCGAGATTGACCGACAGGAACGATTTGCCGATGTCAGGGCGCGAGCCCGTGAGCATCACGATGTTGTTGCGCGCGTCGTTGAGCGTGAGCTGCAGCGAGGTGCGCAGGCTGCGCACACCTTCCACCGCGACGTCCTGCGGATTCTGCTGCGCGAGCACGTGCAGCCCGCGCCGGCGCGACGACACGTGATGCTGCAGCCGCAATTGTTGCGGGCTGCGCGGCACCACGGCAAAGACCGGCACGCCGAGCGCGGCTTCGAGTTCGTCCGGGCGCTCCACGCCGCCGTACAGCGACTTGCGCACGAACGCGACGAGCACGCCCAGCACGAGGCCCGTGCCGATCGCAAGCGCAATCACGAGCAGTTTCTTCGGGCGCACGGGATCATCCGGCGCTTCGGCGAAATCGACTACGCGCACGTCGCCCACCTGGCCCGCGCGCGCCACACGCAGTTGCTGCGCACTGTTCAAGAGGCTCGTGTAAAGCTCCGTGCTCACATGCACGTCGCGCAGGAGCCGCACGGCGGACTGCTCCGTATCAGGCAGTTGCGCCACGTTACGCGTGAGTTGCGACTGCGCGGCTTGCAGCGTGCCGATCTGCGCGTCGAGCGCCTGAACGGCCGGGTGATGTTCGGTGAAACGCTGCGCGAGTTCGGCGCGTTGCTGGCGCAGATCCTCGAGACGAATCTTGTTGTCGCTCACCTGCTGAAGCAGCAGGCGGCTTTCTTCGCCGAGATCGACGGTGCCGTGCTCGTTACGGAACTTGTTGTACTTCTGCTCGGCCGCATCGACCTGCGAACGCAGTTGCGGCAACTGGTCGTCGAGGAACGCGAGCATGTGTTCTGCTTCGGCCGAGCGGCTGGCGATGTCCTGCTTGATGAATTCGTGCGCCACGTTGTTGAGGATCGCGGCCGTCGTCTTGCTGTTGTGGCCTTCGAGACTCGCGCGGATCACGCCGGACTGGAGCCCGACTTCCTGGATTTCGAGCGCGCGCTCCAGCCGGTCGACGGTGGTGAGCGTCGAGGCGCGCGTCAGCAGGAAAGGCGTTCCGGGCGGCCCGCTCAAACTGTCAACGTGCAGCGCGATCGGCCCGACTGCCGTATTGGCGCTCACGTCCTCGCCCACGCGGCCTTGCAGGAGCGGAATGCCGTCGGGGTCGCGCAGCGTGAACGTGCCGGGCTCGTCGCCGGCCACGACCGTGAAATCGCGCTCATACAT
The DNA here is from genome assembly GCF_021390645.1 of Paraburkholderia flagellata. Classification (GTDB taxonomy): domain Bacteria; phylum Pseudomonadota; class Gammaproteobacteria; order Burkholderiales; family Burkholderiaceae; genus Paraburkholderia; species Paraburkholderia flagellata. Next base: position 497,113 of record NZ_JAJEJT010000001.1, on the reverse strand, counting down.
CGCTTCGGGCGTATCGAAGCGCGACACCTTGATGTCGCCGCCACCCCATGCATAGCCCGACGGGCGCACGAACCCGGGCAGCTTCTGCGCCCAGGGCGAGCCGAGGATGCCGGAGAGCAAGCCGCCAATCACGGGCATTTCGCGCGGCCGCGCAGAAATGTCGAGGTGCAGCTTGCGCACCGTTTCCTCGGTCACATTGCGTGACTTCAGCATTTCGATCACGCCGTTCGCGGTCGACTTCTCGTCGAACATGCCCGTGAGCGGCGGCAGGCTGCTGTCCTTCTTGCTCGCGTCGCCCTTGTCGACGAGGTGGAACAGCACGTCGGCACGATAGGTCGGCGTGGCGAGGAAGGCATAGGCCGTGCCCAGCAGCGTGACGGCGAGCGTCACGATCGCGATAGCGCGCCAGTTCGCCACCATCGTTTGCAGGTAGTCGCCTAGGTATCGCTCGTCGGCGCCTGCTGCGCCGTAGTAAGCGCCGTCATAATTCATCGCCATCTTGCTTCTCCCGAAACCTGGTGTTGCTTGCTGGTGATGCTTTGCTCGAATGCGCCGCAGCGCTCAGTACGCGTTGCGGCCAACCAGCCCGTGAACGATCGTGGCCGCGATGATGCGCATATCGAGCCAGAACGACCAATGGCCGAGGTAATACAGATCGTGCGCTACGCGCATTTCCATTTTTTCGAGGCGATCGGTTTCGCCGCGAAATCCGTTGACCTGCGCCCAGCCGGTAATGCCGGGTTTGATCCGGTAGCGGTTGATATAGCCCTTCACCACGCTCTGATAAAGATCGTCGTGCTCGAGCGCATGCGGGCGGGGGCCGACCACCGACATGTCGCCGCGCAGCACGTTGTAGAACTGCGGCAATTCATCGAGGCTCGTGCGGCGCAGGAACGCGCCGAGACGTGTCACGCGCGGGTCGTGGCGCGTCGCCTGGCTCACCGTGCCGGGCGCTTCCTTGTGCTCGCGCATCGTGCGGAACTTGTAGATCGTGAACACGCGGCCGTCGGCGCCCTTGCGCCGCTGCCTGAAAAACACCGGCCCCGGCGAGGTAACCTTCACCGCGATGGCAATACCGATGAGCAGCGGCATGAGACTCACGAGCGCAAGCGCCGCGAACACGCGATCGAACATCGCCTTCTTGAACTGCGCGCTCGCGGGCAGCGGCGAGGCGACGAGGTTGATCGCGGGCACGCCGAGCAGCTCGATCACCGTACTGGTGTCGAAGAGAGCCAGCGAGCGCACGTCCGGAATGAAGCGGATATTCACGAGGTCGTTGCGAAACTCGCTCACGAGCCGCACCACCGTGCGCTCCTCGGCAAGCGAAAGGGCAAGCCATAACTCGTGCACGTCATGCTCGCGGATATGCTGCGCGAACGCCTCGATCGTGTCGCACACCGGCGCGTCTTTCTCGCTGGCGGGCCGCGCCGCATGCGGCGTCGTGTTGTAAAGGGCACTCGCGCGAAAGCCGGTGCCTGGCTCCGCACCGATGCGCCGCACAATTTCGTCGCACTGCGAAGCGGAACCCGCAATGGCGACCTGATGGAGATTCATGCCCGCGCGCCGCATGCGCGCAAGCACGCCGTGCGCGAGGAAGCGCCACGTAATGAGCAGACCGCCGGCAACCGCTGTCCAATAGGCGAACCACAGGCGCGAAACGACGTCGACATGATGCATCGTTGAATACATCGACATCAGCGCGCAGGCCTGCACGACGAGCCAGGCAAGCGACACCTGGCCCGCGAGCAGCGCCTTGGAGCGGCCGCGCCACGACTGGTAAAGCTCGAACGCCGGAAAGATCACGAGCGCGAACGCCGCGGCGAGCAGCACGAAGGCTTCGTTCACGCCGCGCGGCACGATATCTTCGAAGCGGATCTCCGAAGCCACGCTCGCGCCGATCATCACGGCAGCTACGTCGAGCACTCTAGCCATCAGATTTTGTAGCTCGCGCATGCTTTCTCCCTTTTTTCTCCCTGCAAGCCGTGCCGCTGCCCTCAACCGCAGCGGCCGTACGTATCGTCGAGACGGACGATGTCGTCCTCTCCCAGATACGCCCCAGACTGCACCTCGATGATTTCGAGCGGCACCTTGCCCGGATTTTCCAGCCGATGACGCACACCGAGCGGAATGTAAGTGGACTCGTTTTCCGTCAGAAGAAAGGATTCCTCACCACGTGTAACGAGCGCAGTGCCTCGCACGACGGTCCAGTGCTCGGCGCGATGGTGATGCAGTTGCAGCGAGAGCCGCGCGCCTGGCGTGACGACGATGCGCTTGACCTGGAAGCGCTCGCCGGAGTCGATGGAATCGTAAAAGCCCCACGGACGTTGCACCTTGCGATGCGAATCCGCCTCGGGAGCGCGCTCAGCCTTGATACGCGCAACGAGCCCCTTCACGTCCTGCACTTTCGAGCGATCCGCGACGAGAACCGCATCGGCGGTCTCGACCACCACGAGGTTTGAAGTCCCCACGCAAGCCACGAGCCTGCCATCGGAATGCGCGTAAGTTGCAACTGCCCCCTCGAACACCACGCGCCCGCGTCCAACATTGCCGTCTTCGTCCTTTTCCATTGCGGCCCACACGGCGTCCCACGAGCCGAGGTCGGACCAGCCCGCATCGAGCGCGACCACCACGCCCTCGGGCGTCCATCCGTTGCTGCCCGATAGCCGCTCCATGACCGCATAGTCGATCGAGTCCGCGGGCGCGCCCTTGAAAGCCTCGGTCGCCGGCCGGAACACGGCGCCGTCTTGCTCACCATCGACGAATGCGGCAAGGCACGCTGCGTGCATGTCGGGCTGCAGCGCGCGCAGCGAGTCGAGCCAGACGCTCGCACGCATCACGAAGATGCCGCTGTTCCACCAGTAGCCACCCTGTGCGATGTATTGAGTGGCGAGTTCGGGCGCGGGCTTCTCAACGAAGCCGTCGATGCGGTGCGCGCCGTCGGCAATCGCCTCTCCCACGCGGATGTAACCAAACCCCGTTTCGGGCGAGCGCGGCGGCACGCCCAGCGTGACGATTGCGCCGCGCTGCGCGTGGCGCGCGGCACATTCGAGCGCGCGCTGCAGGGCATCCGTGTCGGCAATCGCATGGTCCGAAGGCATCACGATCAGAATCGCGTCGTCACCGTTTGCGCACGCAAGTGCTGCACCGAGCGTAAGCGCCGGGGCCGTGTCGCGCCTCGCGGGCTCGACCACAAGCCGCGCGTCGATACCGCACGCATGCAACTGTTCGACGATCACGAAGCGGTGCTCTTCACCACATACGACGATTGGTGAACTCGCGACCTGCCAGTCTGACGAAAAGCCGTCGAGGCGATGCACGGTTGCCTGCAGCAGCGTATCGCTGCCCACCACACCAATTAGCTGCTTAGGGAAATGCGCGCGCGACATCGGCCACAAACGCGTACCAGAACCGCCCGCCAGCACCACAGGCACGATGCGCGTGCACGGTGTAATGTCTGCGCGCGCAGCACCCGGCTCGCTTTCTACGCGGGCCTGACTTTGTCCTTCATGAATCGACGACCTTTCATTCATCTTCGGACTCCTTCATATCGGGCAGGATCACTTCGGCTCGCGAATAGCGACCCCCGTTTGTAACGAAGTGCGACCGTTGTTACCGCGGCGTTACGAGACTGCTACGCCGGCCTCGCGGCGGCTTTGCTCGCGGTATTCGGTAGGCGAAATCATCATGCGCTTGCGGAAGATCTTGGCGAGGCGGTCGCCATTGCCCATGCCGGTGCGGCGCGCGATCTTGTCGACCGGCAATTCCGAATCGGTGAGCAGGCTGCAGGTAATGGCAAGGCGCGCGTGCAAAAGGTAATCAGATGGCGTGATGCCCATCTCGAGCTTGAAGCGGCGCAGAAAGTTTCGCTCGCTCATCGCAGCGACCTGTGCCGCGTCTGCTATCGAAATGGCGCGCTGACAGTTTTCCTGCAGCCAACGCGCGGCTGCACGCACTTTGTCAGCGGGCGCGCTGCCAAGCGCATCGCCGAGAAACGGCAACAGATTGCCGCCCGAATCGGGCATGAGCCGCTCAGTCACGGCGCGCGCAACATCCACACCCAGGTCGCGCTTGACCAGCGTGAGCGCGCTCTTCATCGACTCGAGCCGGTCGCCGGCGTCGCCGCCCGCTTCCTCGCGTCCCGTTTGCATCGCAAACGAGCCGAACTCGTGCTGCGTGCGCTGGCCGCACAGACTCGCCGCCTCGAGCAGTGAACGCCCTTCACCAATCGGACGAATGGTGCCGGTATTCGCATGCACGCGACGCAGCCATGCGACGAGACGTTCGTCGTTGGCGGCCGCGAAGGCGCCCTTTCCACCCGCCACGAACAGCGCGTCGAAACCGACGTAGTGGCGTGCATCGAGTCCGTCTGTCCAGACCCGTACCGAAGACGAGCACGTCACGTTGCCGCCATCGGCCGAAAGGATGCTTACATCGTATGGTGAGCTACGAGCGGTGTCTGTCGAGAGTTCGTTCGCTACATGAAACACTTCAGCCACAATACCGGCGCCGAGGAGCGAACAACCATCGAACAGCAGAATTGCGATATGACGCACCTCTCGACTGATGCCCGCGGTCACTAGATGCGGGCGACTGAACGACGGTAAATCCAGACTTGCGTACGCCATGCTTTTCCCCTAAACAATCCCCCGTACCAAGCGAAAAGTCCCGGTAATAGCATTTCGATAGCATTCCATGTGCAGTGCATCATATGCAGAGAAAAATTCCCGCAACGACGACTGACCGAAACTGGCGAGACATTGGCGCATTTAGTCCGGTCGAGGACCGTTTAGAAGCTTGGACGCCAAGTCAAATGACAAAAAGCAAACCGCGTGAAAGGCAATTTGTTCGATTACATCGACTTCGGCAAAAGTGCCGGATAACCGTTACAGGCCGGTATTTTCGCCATTGTTACGACAAAATCGTTCGATGCCTTCCGATCGATGCGTGCGCATGGGATGGAAGAGAAACGAGCAATAAAAGCCTGTGCCTCTATTCGTCTGATTAAATGATGTTTAAGAAGCTTTGCACTCGAATTTCGAGCACGCGAAACGCAGTTTAAACCTGTTAAATCATGTTTGCGCCGCACAATAAAAAAATTCACAAAAAGCCGCTTTATATGCTTGGACTCCGCGAGCACTGCACAACTCTCGCGCGGGGCTTCCAGGGAAAATTGCGCGAAAAGCCTGGAGGCTGGCGTCAAATGACTTGCTCGAACAACTAGGCTTACCCTTTCATGCTGTGAGGAACCTGCCAATGACATTGCGCCTAGCCCCTGCATCCGCGTTCATGACGCCTCGTTGCGCGCGCTGCTCGCGCGCCAGTTCATGGGTGCCGGCTGCAGCGCTCGTGCTCGGCTTCCTCGGCACCCTTCTCCCGGCAATGCGTTGCCGCGCCGCCGACACGCCCGTTTGCAGCAGCGCCGCCAGCCGCGCGGCGGCAGACGCAGGCGACGATCCCATCTCGGCCGACACGCCCGGCAGCGACGGCACGCGGCTTTTTCCGCGCGGCAAGAGCGTGCGTATCGAAGTGACCACGCGCGCCACGCGCGACGACAAGGTGCAATGGCAGATCACGGATACGTGGAGCCGCCCGCAGGCCAGCGGCAACTTCACGGTGGCAGCCGGCCCGCGCGTCACGTCGCTCACTTGCACGCTGCCGCAGGCAGGCTACTTCGCGTTTTCGGCGTCGCTGGCTTCGCAGCCCTCTGCGGGTTTGCCACAGCGCGGCACGCGGCCGGCCGGCATCACCACGTTCGGCGTGCTGCCCGATGTGAGCGCAGCACTGCCCGCACCCGTCTTTGCACGCCAGGACCTCCACCGCTTCGGTGGACAAGGCTCAGCATATATCGCGCCTGGCCAGCACTGCTGCGGCGGCGATGGCTTGCGTCCGCTTTACACAGACCTCGGCCTTGCTTGGGCCAACGACAAGCGCGGCTGGTACGTCATGGAACCGAAAGGTCCCAATACATTCGTTGCTGCCGCTTCCGAGCTCGATCTGCAGTTCAAGCCCGGCGACATCATGCGCTTGATCACAGTCGACGGGTTTCCCGCGTGGGCGAGTCCGAACGGCGAGGAGACCCACAGCTACGTGCCTTCGTCATTGGCCCAGTTGCGCGATTACATGTCGCGCGTAGGCGCGGAGTCCGCACGCATTCGCGCGCGCGTCTTCCCGCGCCAGGCGCACAACTACTATCAGGTCACATGGGAGCCCGACAAGGACGGCGGGCTGCCGTGGAAAGACACGGACGCGCATTTCGTCGATCTGTACAAGACCGTCTACGAGGGCATACACGCCACCGACCCGTCGGCGATCGTGATGGGCCCAACCTATGCAGGCGTGCAGGGCAACACGGAGTGGCTAAAGAAGTTCCAACCGCTTGGCATTGCTAAATATATCGATGGCGTGACGATCCACGGCTACTATGATTTCGGCACGAGCCCTTCGCATCCGCCGGAGCGTTTGTACGGTGCACCCGAGAAGGGCACGCTTTCGCTGCCCGAAGCCATGCGCGAACTGCGCGCGACAATGCGCGACATGCTCAAGCCCGGCGCCCCGCTCTTCGTGACCGAAACAGGTATTAGTTACGACATCGGTACGAACTACGCGGCAAACTATCCCGACGCGCAAACGCTCTACGCGCAGGGTGCGGTCGTGGCGCGCGCGCATCTGATCCTGCTCGGCGAAGGCGCGGATACCACGTTCATCTTCTATGGCGCGGATATGCCGGAGACGACGCCCGGCTATGGCGTCTTCTTCGAACTCGAGCATCCGAAGGGCATGTACGGCTCGTCTAACATCAGCCCGAAGCCTGCCGCGCTCGCGGTCGCAACCATGACGCGGCTGATCGACGGTACGTATACAGTTGGGCCGCTGCGCGGCACGCCTGCGGGCGTCTACGCTTACGCGTTCGCGCGTCCAGGCAGTAGCGGCAATAAAGACAGCAAGGGCGGGGGCAAGGTGATCACGGCGCTGTGGAGCCATGACAACGCGCGCTGGAGCGCGAAAACGGGCTTCGATGCAACGCGGGCAACGAACTACACGCTTCAGGTGGATGCGCGCGGGCGCTCGGGTCAGGTGAGCGTGTTCGACATGATGGGCAACCCGACCACGATGACTTACAACGACGGCATGCTCCCGCTGCGCCTGACCGAATCGCCCATTTATGTGGTGTCGGACAACGCCGATGTCGCCAGATCGAACGCGGTCACGCCCGCGGGTTACGTCGCGCCGAAGCCTTGAGCGCATGGGCGGCTGTTCGCATCTTGGCCCACGATAGCGAGACTTAGGCGGCTGTGGACAGTGCAACGCGATATTGACCCGCCTAGACTGCTCTTGAACGCGACGCCTGATTGTCATGCGCCGCGCGCGCAGCGGCTGCGCTCGAGACAATCATATCGACACGACCGACACCCCACGGATCCGCTCATCCATGCTGTCGCCTACCGAATTCCTCGAGGTGGTGCGGCTCGCACCGCTTGTCGGGATCGACCTGATCGTCGCTGACGCCGACGGCCGCGTACTTGTGGGCGAGCGACGCAATCGCCCAGCGCGCGGCAAGTGGTTCGTGCCGGGCGGGCGCATTCACAAGGACGAGTGGCTCGACGCCGCGTTCACGCGCATCGTCGAAACGGAGCTCGGGATTGCAGGCATGCAGCGCTCGGCCGCGCGTTTCGTCGGCGTGTACGAGCATCACTATCCAGACAATTTCGCGGCTGAGAACGGCATCGGCACACATTATGTTGTGCTTGCTTACGCGTTCACGCTGGACAGCACTGTGCCAGTCGGGCGCTTCGATCAGCACAGCCAGTACGCGTGGCTGTGGCCAGAGGAGTTGCTCATGCGCGATGACGTGCACAAGAGCTCGAAACAATATTTTTCCTGAAAACGCGTAAGTGCTAGACACGCCCTTTGCTTTGCCCGCGCGGCCTTCGTAAAGCCCACGCGTGGCGTGCGCGTACGCCCGTGTGCACCCGGCGGCGCCCATGCGCAACGCTCGATCGAGCCCAAGCCAGCCTGCCAGCGCATACCGAGCCATTCTGCCAACTTCTCGGCATTTTCAGACTGCGCCGTGCGTCAGGTGCTCACCGGCCTATCATGAATCCCGAGAGCGTGATGTGACCGCATGTAACAGCCCCACAGCCGGATCAGGGCACGCGGCGCAAAAACGCAACGTACTCCTGCGAATCCCTTCTGCGCGAGGAACCGGCCATGTACATCGACAGGGTGGTCTGCCGGCAAGCCGCTTTCCAGCCGCGCGGCGCTCACTTCAAGTTCGGACCCGTGGCCAAACGCATAGGCATCCTGGTTTTCGAGGGCTTCCCGCTCGGGGATGTGACCTTGCTCGCCGACGTGTTTCGTCTCGCGAACGATGCCTGCGCCGACACGCTTCCTGCTTATTCGATCGTCATGCTTTCCGAGCCTGGCGGCAACGTGGCCAGCGGCTGCGGCCTGCGGATATGGTCCGAGAGCCTGCACGGCCCGCTGCGCAGCGGCTTCGACACGCTGTTCATCGCCGGTGGCCCCGGTGCGATGGAGGCGCGCGCCAATGCGCGACTCATCACGCGGCTTCAGATGCTCGCGCCGAAGGTGCGCATCATCCGCGCACTCGGCGAGGGACGTGCCGTGCTCGCCGCCGCAGATGTGCCCTTCCTGCGCACGGGCGGCAATACTGCAAGCTCGGCGCAGCGCCTGCGCCGCGCGCTGGAAGCGCGCAACGCCGGCGCTTCGGTCGTGACGCCTTCCGAGGCGCTCGTTGCAGCGCTCAAGGTGGTCAAGCGCAATCACGGCGTGGCGCTTGCGCAGCGTGTTTCCGAGGACTCGATGCCGGGCTCGTGGGAGCGGCTCGGCCCCATGCTCGACGATGGCGAGGCGGACAGCGCAAACGGCAAGATCAACTCGGCCGCTCACTGGCTGCGCGAGAACTACCATCAGCCGATCTCGGTCGCCGACGCGGCGCGCGTCGCGCAGATGAGCATGCGCAACTTCCTGCGCCACTTCAAGACGCAAACGGGCCTCACGCCGTCCGAATATCTGCTGCGCACGCGGCTCGATGCCAGTTGCCTGTTGCTCGCGCAAACCAATCTTCCCATCGACGAAATTGCGCAGCGCTGCGGCGTGCCGCGCGGCGAGCGTCTAGCGCGGATCTTCCGGCGCAGGCTCTCGATTTCGCCATCGGGGTATCGCGCAGTAAACCGGAGGGCCTCGGGCGAGTGACTCCGGTTGCAAATCGATACATGATTTACGGCTGCACACACAAAGACGCCGCGCTTTCGCGCGGCGTCTTTGTCATTCGGTGTGCTAATGATGTGACGTCGGTGTGCAGCGTTACAGCATGCCGGAGCCGAAAATCTCCGTGTGAATGCGCGAGGCGTCGACGCCGCGGGCAACGAGCGCCTCGCGCTGCTCGCGCATGAACGCCACGGGGCCGCACAGGTAGTAGTCGGCGTCGGGCAGCAGCACGTCCGCTTCGATGCGACCGATATCGATGCGCCCTTCGAAGTCATAGTCCACGCCCTGGCGGTCGTTTGCGCCGACTTCTTCGTAGAACACCGCACGCTTGACGTTCGGGAACTCGGACACGGCGTGACGCAGAAACTCGCGGAATGCGTGCACCTTCGCGTTGCGGCATGCGTGCACGAAGGTCACCTTGCGCTCGCTGCGCTCCGCGATCAACGTGGAGAGCATTGACTTCATCGGCGTGACGCCGACGCCGCCGCTCATCAGCACGACTGGCGTCGTCTTCTTGCGATCGAGCGCGAACTCGCCCATCGGCGCGCTCACGTGCACTACCGCCCCCTCTTCCACGCCGTCATGCATGATGTTCGATACGTGGCCCGGCTGTGCCTCGCCGCGGCCGGCTTCGCGCTTCACCGAGATGCGCAGCCATTTGCCGTGCGGTGCGTCCGATAGGCTGTACTGACGCGGCTGGTCCACGCCGAGCTTGTCGACGAAACGCGTCACACTCACATACTGCCCCGGTTCGAAACCGCCAGCGGATGCGCCGTCGGCCGGCGCGAGATAGAACGAGGTGATCTCGTCGCTTTCGACTTGCTTGCGCATCACCTTGAACGGACGGAAGCCACTCCACGAAGCACCCTCATACAGCTTCGCCTCGGTGCCGATCATGATGTTCGCGAGTTGCTCGTAGGCCACGGCCCAGGCGTCGAGCGTGGGCTGGTCCACCGCATCTCCCAGCACGTCAACGACCGCGCCGAGCAGATGGCGGCCGACGATCGGGTAGTGCTCCGGACGGATGTTCAGGCTCGCGTGCTTGTGCGCGATGTGCGTGACCGCGCCGCCGAGCGCGCCCAGATTGTCGATGTTCGCCGCGTAGGCATAGACCGCGCGTGCAAGCGTCTCGGGCTGACTACCGCTTTGCTGGTGCGTCTGGTTGAAGATGTTCTTGAGCTCGGGGTGCGCGGCGAACATCCGCTTGTAGAAATGCTTGGTGATCGTGGCGCCGTGCTCGGCGAAAACGGGCGCAGTGGCCTTCACGCGGGCCATCTGGTCGACGGTGAGCGCAGTCATTTGCAGCTTCTCCTTGGTAAAGATGCATACACGATACATCTTTAATGCGACAGTCCGACCCGGGCATTTTGTCGCACCCCAGCAATTCTCGGATTGCGCGAGGTGCGAACTCGCGACGGGTGGCCGTAGGACAAGCTTCGACAGGGCTTTTGCGGTGCGGGAAACAGTCTCTTTCGGACGATGGCAGGTCGCTCGCGCCCTTTTATGCTCTACGCGCCCTTGGCCATACCGCGATCGTGCCGCCACAGCACATCGCTGCCGCCCGCAGCCCGGTTGAGCACACGCGCAAGCACGAACAGCAGATCGGAGAGCCTATTGACGTAGCGGCGCGGCGTATCGGCGAGCGGCGGGCCCGAGTTCGGCGCGGCGCCCAGTGCGACGACGGCGCGCTCGGCACGCCGGCACACCGTGCGGCACACATGGGCGACCGCGGCCGCCCGTGAGCCGCCCGGCAGGATGAATTCCTTGAGCGGCGGCAGCGTGCTGTTGTATTGCGCGAGCCAGGCATCGAGCCGTGCGAGGTGTTCGTCGGTCACGAGCGTGTGGCCCGGAATGCACAGCTCGCCGCCCAGATCGAACAGGTCGTGCTGGATGGCGACGAGCGCCTCGCGCACGTCGTCGGGGAGCGGCTCGCACAGCAACACGCCGATCTGCGAGTTCAGTTCGTCAACGTCGCCGATCGCGGCGATACGCGCGTCGTCCTTGCGCACGCGGCTGCCGTCGCCGAGGCCGGTTGAGCCGTCGTCACCGGTGCGCGTTGCAATCTTGCTCAGGCGATTGCCCATGTTGTGCTCTCCGAAGCTGAAAATTCGCGCAGATCGCGCATGACGCGCGCCCAGCGCCGTGTCAGGCGCGCGCATCCGCCGGCCATTATAGGTTTCGTGCACCGCAGCATACGGAGCGCGGCTTTGCGCTCCGGACGTTCAGCGTAAAATGGTCCAGGCCAGAAGTCATACTCATACGAAGGAGACACCCGCGTGAATCACCCCGCGCCGCCGGCCCTCGCACGCCGCCCGTTCCCCGCCGAACTCCTCGATCAACTGCGCAGCGCGTTCGGCGAACGCGTCTCCACCTCCGAAGCCGTGCGCGCCCACCACGGCCGCGACGAGTCGCCGTTCGACCCGCAACTGCCCGACGCCGTGGTGTTCGCGCAGAGCACTGAGGATATTCAGACCATCGTCAAGCTGTGCGCCCTGCATCGCGTGCCGATCATTCCCTACGGCAACGGCTCGTCGCTCGAAGGTCACTTGCTGGCCGTGCAGGGCGGCGTGTCGATCGACCTCTCGCAGATGAATCGCGTGCTCTCGATCAACGCCGAGGATCTCACCGTGACAGTCGAGCCCGGCATCTCGCGCAAGCAGCTCAATGAAGCGCTGCGCGACACGGGTCTCTTCTTCCCGATCGACCCGGGCGCCGATGCGAGCATCGGCGGCATGACGGCCACGCGCGCCTCGGGCACCAACGCCGTGCGCTACGGCACGATGCGCGAGAACGTGCTCGGCCTCACCGCCGTGCTCGCCGACGGCCGCGTGGTCAAAACCGGCACGCGCGCGCGCAAGTCGTCGGCAGGCTACGACCTCACGCGCCTTTTCGTGGGCTCGGAAGGCACGCTCGGCGTGATCACCGAAATCACCGTGCGGCTCTACCCGCAGCCCGAGGCGGTGTCGGCGGCGGTGTGCGCGTTCCCTTCGATGGCCGAGGCCGTGCGCACGGTGATCGAAACGATTCAGATTGGCGTGCCGATCGCGCGCGTGGAATTCATCGACGCGCTCGCGGTGCGCGCGATCAACAAGCATTCGAACCTCACGCTGCGCGAGAAGCACACGCTCTTCTTCGAGTTTCACGGCACCGAGGCGGGCGTCGCGGAACAGGCGCAGCTCGTGCAGGAGCTTGCCGCGCAGCACGGCGGCGAAGGCTTCGAGTGGGCCACGCGCCCCGAAGACCGCAGCCGCCTGTGGAACGCGCGCCACAACGCCTACTTCGCGATGCTGCAGCTCAAGCCAGGCTGCCGCGCCGTGACGACCGACGTGTGCGTGCCGATCTCGCGTCTCGCCGAATGCGTGATCGAGACCGAAACCGATCTCAAGGCCTCGCCGCTGCCCTGCCCGATCGTCGGCCACGTGGGCGACGGCAACTTTCACGTCGCGATTCTGATCGACCCCGACAAGCCCGAGGAGATCGACGAGGCCGAGCGTCTGAATCACCGCGTCGTGCAGCGCGCGATCGCGATGGACGGCACCTGCACGGGCGAGCACGGCGTGGGTCTGCACAAGATGGGTTTTCTCGTGGAAGAACACGGCGCGGACACCGTCGACACGATGCGCGCGATCAAGCACGCACTCGATCCGCACAACCTGATGAATCCGGGCAAGATCTTCAGCTGGGCGGCGTAACCGACAAGCGCAGGGACGCGCAAACGAGCGCGTACAAGCGCAACAGACGGGAGGAGACATGAACGCACCAGAGGCGAACTTGCCCGAGCTGAGCCCGGAAGCGCTCGCGCAACGACAGCGCGAGGTGGTCCAGGCGTTGATGGCCGTATTGCCGGCGCATTGCCTGCTGCATCGCGAGGAGGACACCGTCGCCTACGAGTGCGACGGCCTCGCCGCCTACCGGCGGCTGCCGCTCGCGGTGGCGCTGCCGGAAACCGAGTCGCAGGTGCAGCGCATCGTGCAGATCTGCCGTCGTCTCGACGTGCCGGTCGTGCCGCGCGGAGCGGGCACCGGCCTCTCGGGCGGCGCCATGCCGATCCGGCATGGCATCGTGCTTTCGCTTGCGCGCTTCAAGCGCATTCTCGAAGTCGATCCCTACGCGCGCACGGCCACGGTGCAGCCGGGCGTGCGCAATCTGGCCGTCTCTGAAGCGGCGGCGCCCTTTGGCCTTTACTACGCGCCAGACCCCTCCTCGCAGATCGCCTGCACGATAGGCGGCAACGTTTCGGAGAATTCGGGCGGCGTGCATTGCCTCAAGTACGGCCTCACCGTGCACAACGTCCTGCGCGTGCGCGCCGTGACGATGGACGGCGAGATCGTCGAATTCGGCTCGCTTGCGCCCGATGCGCCGGGTCTCGATCTGCTCGCGGTGATGATCGGCAGCGAAGGTATGTTCGCCATCGTGACCGAAGTGACCGTCAAGCTGATTCCGCGCCCGCAAACTGCGCAGGTCATCATGGCGAGCTTCGACGACGTCGTGAAAGGTGGCGACGCCGTGGCGGGCATCATTGCCTCGGGCATCATTCCGGCGGGCCTGGAAATGATGGACAAGCCTGCCACTCGCGCCGTGGAGGAGTTCGTGAACGCGGGCTACGACCTCGACGCCGCCGCGATCCTGCTGTGCGAAGCCGACGGCACGCCCGAGGAAGTCGCCGACGAAATCGCGCGCACGACCACGGTGCTGCGCGAGCATGGCGCCACGCGCATCCAGATCTCGCGCACCGAGGAAGAGCGCCTGCGCTTCTGGTCGGGCCGCAAGAACGCGTTCCCGGCGGCTGGCCGCATCTCGCCCGACTACTACTGCATGGACGGCACGGTGCCGCGCCGCGCGATCGGGCCGCTGCTCGCGCGCATCCACGAAATGGAAAAGCAGTATGGGCTGCGCTGCATCAACGTATTCCACGCCGGCGACGGCAACATGCACCCGCTCATTCTCTTCAACGGCAACGACCTCGATGAATGGCACCGCGCAGAGGCCTTCGGCTCGGACATTCTCGAAACCTGCGTCGAACTGGGCGGCACGGTGACGGGCGAGCACGGCGTGGGCATCGAGAAGATCAATTCGATGTGCGTGCAATTCTCGCCGCAGGAGCGCGACGCGTTTCATGCGGTGAAACACGCGTTTGACCCGGCGAGGCTCCTCAACCCCGATAAGGGGATACCAACGCGAGCGCGCTGCGCCGAGTACGGGCGCATGCACGTGCGGGGAAATCTGCTGCCACACCCTGAGCTGCCGCGTTTCTGACAGACGCGCAAAGCATCGCGCCATTTATGCGTTTCGCGTGACCCGCATGAGGGTCCGCTCCGGGTTGTCAGGAGAGGTTCGCTCAGTACAATCGGACGAACCATATAACGAACGAGCGCGACCATCACGACATGGAAGAGGACGACATCGTCTCGGACTGGTCCGAACGCATCCGGGCGGCGAGCGCCGATGGTCGGGCGCTGCGCATTCGCGGCGGGGGCACCAAGGACTGGTACGGCCAGGCGCTCGAGGGCGAGATTCTCGACACGCGCGCACACCGCGGCATCATCGCGTACGACCCGGCCGAACTGGTGATCACGGCGCGCGCCGGCACACCGCTTGCGGAAATCGAAACGGCGCTTGCGGCCCACAGCCAGATGCTCGCGTTCGAGCCGCCGCACTTCGGCGCACAGGCCACCCTGGGCGGCTGCATTGCCGCGGGCATTGCCGGGCCGCGGCGGGCGAGCGCGGGCGCAGCGCGCGACTTCGTGCTGGGCGCGGTGCTCATGAACGGCCACGGCGAGGTGCTGCATTTCGGCGGCCAGGTCGTGAAGAACGTGGCGGGCTACGACGTCTCGCGGCTCATGGCGGGTTCGCTCGGCACCCTCGGCCTGCTTCTGGAGCTTTCGGTGAAGGTGCTGCCGGTGCCGCAAGCGGAAACCACGCTCAAGTTCGATATGAACGGCACCGACGCCGTGCGCAAGCTCAACGAATGGGGCGGCCGTCCGCTGCCGATGACGGCGAGCGCCTGGCGCAACGGGACACTCGCGGTACGCCTCGCCGGAGCGGAAGCGGCCGTAAAAACCGCGCGCGCGAGCCTGGGCGGTGAAGTGGTGGATGCCGTAGAGGCCGAACGCTTCTGGGCGGGCCTGCGCGAGCAGACCGATCCGTTCTTTGCCTCGATTGCACCGAATGCCGCGCTGTGGCGGCTCGCGCTGCCCTCGATCGCGGAGCCCTTGCAACTGCCGGGCGCGCAACTCATGGAATGGGGTGGCGCGCAGCGCTGGTGGATCACGGAAACCGATGCGCAGACGGTGCGCATCAGCGCGAAACAGGCCGGTGGTCACGCCACGATGTTCCGCACGGGGCGCGACTACGACCGCAGTGCGGGCGTGTTCACGCCCCTGCCCGCGCCGCTCATGAAGATCCATCGCGGCCTGAAGGCCGCCTTCGACCCGGCCCGCATCTTCAATCGCGGCCGGCTGTATTCCGACTTCTGACGACACCCACACGCGGCGATGCAGACGAACCTCGCGGACTTCATACGCAACACCCCCGACGGCGACGAAGCCGACGCGATCCTGCGCAAGTGCGTGCATTGCGGCTTCTGCACCGCGACCTGCCCGACCTATCAGTTGCTCGGCGACGAGCTGGACGGCCCGCGCGGGCGCATCTATCTCATGAAGCAGATGGTGGAAGGCGCGCCGGTCACGAAGAGCACGCTCACGCACCTCGACCGCTGCCTCACGTGCCGCAGTTGCGAGACCACCTGCCCTTCCGGTGTGCAGTACGGGCGCCTCGTGGAAATCGGCCGCAAGCACGCCGAACAAATGGTGCAAAGGCCGCTGCGCCAGCGCCTCATGCGCCGCCTGCTCGCGGGCCTGCTGCCGCGCCGCGCGCTTTTCACGCCGGCCATGCGCCTCGGCCAGCAGGTGCGCCCGCTCCTGCCCAAGCGCCTGCGCGACAAGGTGCCCGTGCGCCAGCGCTCGCTCGCGTGGCCCACGGCTAAGCACGCGCGCAAGATGCTGATGCTGCAAGGCTGCGTGCAGCCCTCGATGATGCCCAACATCAACATCGCCACCGCGCGCGTGCTGGATGCGCTGGACATCGAGACGATCGTGGCGCCGCAATCGGGCTGCTGCGGCGCGATCCGCCTGCATATGGGCTACGCCGACGATGCGCTCGACGACGTGCGCGCGAACATCGACGCCTGGTGGCCGTTCATTGAACAAGGCGTGGAGGCGATCGTGATGAACGCCTCGGGGTGCGGCGCGACGGTGAAGGAATACGCACACCTGCTGCGTGACGATCCGGCCTATGCGGAGAAAGCGCGCCGCGTGGTCGAACTCACGCGCGATCTTTCGGAGCTGCTGCCGGCTTTCGAGGAACAGCTCGTGGCCGCGACGAGACGGCGCGGCATCCAGACGGTGGCCTGGCATCCTCCCTGCACGTTGCAACATGGCCAGCAGTTGCGCGGCGGCGTGGAAAAGCTGCTCACCGCGCTCGGACTCGACGTGCGGCTACCCGTCGACAGCCATCTTTGCTGCGGCTCCGCGGGCACCTATTCGATCATGCAGCCGCGCCTTTCCTACACGCTGCGCAACCAGAAAGTGGACCGGCTGCAGGCGCTGGAGCCGCAACTGATCGTTTCCGCCAACATAGGCTGCATCACACATCTGCAAAGCGGCACGGCGATTCCGGTCACGCACTGGATCGAGCTGGTCGAACATATGCTGGCGACAAATTGAGCCATCAGGCAACGGAACCAGCTTAACGAACCGCACGGCGAGCCAACAGTCGGCCGAGTGGTATAGGACCGGGCATAGGCTTTCTGGCCAGTGTTTCGCGTCGTGCGCAGTCCGTATAATGGCCGTCGTTCTGTTCGTTTTGGATCCAAAAGCGGCGCGAGCCACACACGCGACTGCCTTCAAGCCCGATGACCGATCTCTCCCACAATCTCGAAGCTGTCCGCGAGCGCATCGCCGCCGCCGCCCGCAACGCCGGCCGCGACCCGCAAAGCGTGGCGCTGCTCGCGGTTTCGAAAACGTTTCCCGCGCAGGACGTACGCGCCGCTCACGCTGCCGGCCAGCGCGCGTTCGGCGAGAACTACGTGCAGGAATCCGTGGACAAGATCGAGGCGCTCGCCGACCTGCGCGCGAGCATCGAATGGCATTTCATCGGGCCGCTCCAATCGAACAAGACACGCCCCGTCGCCGAGCGTTTCGACTGGGTCCATTCGGTCGATCGTCTGAAGATTGCCGAACGCCTTTCGGCGCAACGTCCCGCCGGCATGGCGCCGCTCAACGTCTGCCTGCAGGTCAACGTGAGCGGCGAGGACAGCAAGAGCGGCGTCACCCCGCAAGAAGCGCAGCAGGTCGCAAGACAAATCGCCGCCCTGCCCAACCTGCGCCTGCGCGGGCTCATGTCGATTCCCGAGCCGGAAACCTCGCTCGAGGCGCAACGCGCGCCGCACCGCCAACTGCGCGAGCTGTTCGAAACGCTACGCGCAGAAGGCCTCGCGCTCGACACGCTCTCCATGGGCATGTCGGCCGACCTCGAAGCCGCAGTGCTCGAAGGCGCGACGATCGTGCGCGTCGGCACCGCGATCTTCGGCGCGCGCGACTACTCTCACTGATTCACTGAACGATTCCACCACCATGAAAATTGCCTTCATCGGCGGCGGCAACATGGCCGCCGCGCTCATCGGCGGCCTGATCCGCAAGGGCGTTCCCGCCGACAATCTCTACGCGATCGATCCGAACGAGGACGCCCGCAAGCGCAGCGCCGAGCAGTTCGGCGTGCGCACCGCCGCCGCCGCAGACGCCGCGCTCGCGTCGTATGACGCGGTTCTGATCGCCGTGAAGCCGCAAATCGCCAAAGCCGTGGCAGAAGGTATCGCCCCGCACCTCGGCGCGCATCAGGTCGTCATTAGCATCATGGCCGGCATTCGCATCGACGACCTTTCGCGCTGGTTGAACAGCCATGCGCGCGTCGTGCGCACGATGCCGAACACGCCTGCGCTCATCGGCATGGGCGCAACCGGTCTCGTCGCGAGCGGCGGCGTTGACGCGGCGGGCCGCCAGCTTGCGTCCGACGTGCTCGGCGCCGTGGGCCAAACGGTCTGGTTCGACGACGAAGCGAAGATCGACGCGGTCACGGGCATCTCGGGCAGCGGCCCGGCCTACGTGTTCTACTTCATCGAAGCGCTCGAAGAAGCGGCGCGTCAGCTCGGCATGGACGAGCAGCAAGGCCGCGCGCTCGCCATCGCCACGTTCGCGGGTGCGGCGCAACTCGCGCTGCAATCGGACGAGCCGCCCGCCGTGCTGCGCGAGCGCGTGACCTCCAAGGGCGGTACGACGGCCGCCGCGCTGGCATCGTTCGACGCATCGGGCGTGAAGGCCGCTATCGTCAAGGGCGCGCTCGCGGCAGATGCGCGCGCGAAGGAAATGGGCGAGGAATTCGGCAAGCAGTAAGCCTGCCGCAGCGTCCTGAAAAAAAGCGCCGGGTGTGTCATGCACCCGGCGCTTTTTCGTTTGGAGCCGATCCGGCCTTAGAGTCCCGCGACGGCGTAATGTGCCGCGATCCCCACGAACAGCACGCCGCCAAGCCAGTTGTTGTGGCGGAAGGCGGCGAAGCACGGCATGCGCTCGCGGCCCTTGATGAGCGTGTAGTGGTAAATCGCGCAACCCACCGCAGCCGCCCAGCCTAGCCAATAAAGCCAGCCAAAACCCAGCGCCAAGCCCACCCACACATAAATGCCAAGCGTCACCGCGTAGCAGATCATGATCGCGAGCACGTCGAATCGGCCGAACGTGAGCGCCGAGGTGCGAATGCCGATCTTGATGTCGTCGTCGCGATCGACCATGGCGTACTCGGTGTCGTAGGCGACGGACCAGAATACATTCGCGGCCAGCATGATCCACGCGAGCGCCGGCACGTGGTCCTGCACGGCGGCGAACGCCATCGGAATGCCGAAGCCGAACGCAATGCCCAGGTACGCCTGCGGAATCGCGAAGAAGCGCTTGGTGAACGGATACGACGCCGCCACGAAAAGCGCCACGACCGAAAGCTGCTTCGTGAGCGCATTGAGCGGCAGGATCAGCAGGAACGACACGAGCGCGAGGCCAGCGGCAATCGCCACCGCTTCCCAGGCGCGAATGCGGCCCGAAGTGATGGGGCGCTCGGCCGTGCGCTTCACGTGGCGGTCGAAGTCGCGGTCGGCGTAGTCATTGATCGCGCAGCCCGCCGAGCGCATCAGCACCGTGCCGAGCGTGAAAATGATCAGCAGCGAAAGCGGCGGATGTCCGTCGGAGGCGATCCAGAGCGCGTTGAGCGTCGGCCACAGCAGCAGCAGGCTGCCGATCGGCTTGTCCATGCGGACGAGCCGCAAATAGAGCGGGAGTCGGGCGAACATGATCGGGGCAGGAAAAGCGATGCCGCTATTGTAGGCCAGGGCGCCGCCATGCCGCCTGCGCGCTTGCCGCGAGCCGCACCCGCGCAAGAACAAAGGCCCGCCGGACATCCGGCGGGCCTTGCATTGCAATTCTCGTGCGGCGCGCAAGCGCCGCTCTGCATCAAGCCAGCAGCGAGCGCAGCATCCACGCGGTCTTTTCGTGCGTCTGCATGCGCTGCGTGAGCAAGTCCGCGGTCGGCTCGTCGTTAGCCGCTTCCGTCGACGGGAAGATCGCGCGCGCCGTGCGCACCACGGCTTCCTGGCCTTCCACGAGTTGGCGGATCATGTCTTCGGCGCTCGGCACACCGTCCGCTTCGGGAATCGACGAGAGCTTCGCGAACTCCTTGTAGCTGCCCGGCGCATGCACGCCCAGCGCACGAATGCGTTCGGCGATTGCGTCCACGGCCAGCGCGAGTTCGTTGTACTGCCCCTCGAACATTAGATGGAGCGTGTTGAACATCGGCCCCGTCACGTTCCAGTGGAAGTTGTGCGTCTTCAGATACAGCGTGTAGGTGTCCGCGAGCAGGCGCGAGAGACCATCCGCGATCTTCTTGCGATCCTTGTCGCTGATGCCGATATTCACGTGCTGTACGGTTGCTTTTTTGGCCATGACGACTCCTTGTGTAGCAGTGAGACTACGCGTGTTCGTTGCGATCCGGTCGCGCCGCCTGCGCCTCTCGATACTGGCGCGCGAACGCTCGATCGGCCGTCAGTGTAGCCTGGAAATATCAGAAAACCGGTTCATCCGGCCCTAGTGTCCAGCGACGTGCCCGGCTCGTTCAGTGTCCCGCGAGGTGCGCGAAGGCTTGTGTGGCGATCGCCACGAAGCCGCTCGCCACAATCGCGAAACCCACCACTCGGCGCACGATCTGCGTGCCTTGCGCGCGCGTGCGCGCCATCGTGGCGGCCTCGCCGCGTCCCATGGTCATGAGGGTCATCGTCATCGTTCGGGTCATGATCGTGCTCCTTTGGTGCTTCCTGAAAGTCCTGCTTCGGGCGCGGCTCAGTATCTGAGCGTTGTGACAACAAGCCGCGCCTCCAACCTTATTTGGCCTGCTTCGCGATCGCGTCGAGCACGCCTTGCGCATACGCCGGATCGGCCCGGCGGAAGTGCTCGATCTGGCGCTCCACGATCTCCGCGGGCACGCCGTTGATATGTCGTGCGATGTTCGCGAAGAGCCGCTCGCGCTGGCCCGCGTCGAACAGCCGGAACAGCGCGCCCGGCTGGCTGTAATAGTCGTCGTCTTCGCGGTGATCGTAGTGATCGACCGCACCCGCTGCGAGCGGCGGCTCACCGGCCTGCGGGCGCTGGGCGAAGTCGCCGAAACGGCTCGGCTCATAGTTCACGTTGCCGCCGAGGTTGCCATCGGTGCGCATTGCGCCGTCGCGGTGGAACGAATGGAACGGGCAGCGCGGCGCGTTCACCGGGATCTGGTGATGGTTCACGCCAAGCCGATAGCGCTGCGTGTCGCCGTACGAGAACAGCCGCCCCTGCAACAAGCGATCCGGCGAGAAGCCGATGCCCGGCACCACGTTCGCCGGCGAGAAAGCAGCCTGCTCGACCTCGGCGAAATAGTTCTCCGGATTGCGGTTCAACTCGATCGTGCCGACGTCGATCAGCGGATAGTCCTTGTGCGGCCACACCTTCGTGATGTCGAACGGGTTGTACGGCACCTTCGCGGCATCGGCCTCCGGCATCACCTGAATGCGGAAGTGCCACTTCGGGAAGTTGCCCTTCTCGATCTCGTTGAAGAGATCGCGCTGCGCCGATTCGCGGTCCTGAGCAACGACCTGCGCCGCTTCGGCGTCGCTGTAGTTCTCCACGCCCTGCGCCGACTTGAAGTGGAACTTCACGTAAAAGCGCTCGTTATTCGCGCTGATGAATGAGAACGTGTGCGAGCCAAAACCGTGCTGCTGTCGATAGTTCTTCGGAATGCCGCGATCGCTCATGAGGATCGTCACCTGATGCAGCGACTCCGGGTGACGCGACCAGAAGTCCCACGCGGCCACGTTGCTGCGCATGTTGGTGCGCGGATCACGCTTTTGCGTGTGGATGAAGTCCGGAAACTTGAGCGGATCGCGAATGAAGAACACCGGCGTGTTGTTGCCGACGACGTCCCAGTTGCCCTCTTCCGTGTAGAACTTGATCGAGAAGCCGCGCACGTCGCGCTCGGCATCGGCCGCACCGCGCTCGCCCGCCACGGTCGAGAAGCGGATGAAGAGCGGCGTTTCCTTGCCGACTTCGCCGAACACCTTCGCCTTCGTGTAGCGCGAAATGTTGTGAGTGACCTTGAGCGTGCCGAACGCGCCCGAGCCCTTCGCATGCACGCGGCGCTCGGGAATCACTTCGCGGTCGAAGTGCGCGAGCTTTTCGAGCAGCCACACGTCTTGCAGCATCACGGGGCCGCGCGGGCCGGCGGTGAGGGAGTTCTGGTTATCGACGACGGGTGCGCCGGCTGCCGAGGTAAGAGTACGGTCGGTCATGCTGGATTCCTTTCTTGCTTGCGGATGTGTTCTAGGACGCGGGGAAATCTGCGGCGAGGTAGCGCGAGAGCGTCAGGCGGACAGCGCGCGGTCGACCAGCAGCGAGAACCACACGGTGCGAAGGCCAGAATCGGCGCGTGCCGAGGTGCTGGGTGCGGGAGTGTTCGAGTGGGTGGTTTGCATCGCTTCCTCCTGGGTTTCCGTTTGGGATCGGTTGGAGGAAACTTTAGCAACAACTATTGATATCGATAAGTTGATTTACTTAATCTATCAAATAGGCGTTGATTATTGGGGTCGCAAGAAACGTAAGGAAAGGGATTTGTCGCGCGGGCGAATGCCGCGCCAGAAAGGAAACCGCGCCACGCAGCCCAGATGCGCACGGCGCGATGTACGTCAGGCGGCCACGGCAGGCGCCTCGATCTTCTTCACGCCCGGCAAGTCGCAGGCGTGAATGGCGTCGACGATCGCCTCGATCGCCGGCATGCGCGTGAAGCTTTTGCGCCACGCGAGCACCACGCGGCGGTCGGGAACCGGTTCGTCGAACGGCACGTAGGACAGCAGCCCGGAATCGACGCCGCCCGCGTGCGGCTTCACCTCGGTCACCGACATGCGCGGTAACACGGTGATGCCAACACCGCTCGCGACCATATGGCGGATGGTCTCCAGCGACGAGCCTTCGAAGGTCTTCTGGATGCCGTCGGCGTTTTGCGAGAAGCGCATCAGTTCCGGGCACACGCCCAGCACGTGATCGCGGAAGCAATGGCCGCTGCCCAGCAGCAGCATGGTTTCCTGCTTGAGGTCGTCCGGGTCGATCTTCGGGCGCTGTTCCCACGCATGGCCCGAAGGCAGCGCCACGACGAACGGCTCGTCGTAGAGCGGCCGAAGCGTGAGGCCGGTTTCGGGGAACGGCAGCGCCATGATCGCCACGTCGATCTCGCCCTGCTTGAGCAGTTCGATGAGCTTGAGCGTGTAGTTCTCCTGCAGCATGAGCGGCATTTGCGGCACGCGCTTGATCATCTGCTTGACGAGCGTGGGCAGCAGGTACGGCCCGATCGTGTAGATCACGCCGAGACGCAGCGGCCCGACGAGCGGATCCTTGCCCTGCTTGGCGATTTCCTTGATCGCGAGCGTCTGCTCGAGCACGCGCTGCGCTTGCGTCACGATCTGCTCGCCGATGGGCGTCACGCTCACCTCGCTCGTGCCGCGCTCGAAGATCTGCACGTTCAGTTCGTCTTCTAGCTTCTTGATGGCGACCGAAAGGGTCGGCTGGCTCACGAAGCAGGCTTCCGCGGCCCGTCCGAAGTGGCGCTCTCGAGCTACCGCGACAATGTATTTCAATTCAGTGAGCGTCATTCGGGGACCAATCAAAAAAGGTGAATCAATAGCTTGTAGTTATACACCTATGGCGGTGATTCGCCAATAACCAACACCCCTATGCGGGGCGTGATCACGGGAAAAGGGTCAGACGGCAATGGTGCGCGCAGGTTCCGCGCAATGGACTATTTACGCTTTCAGATACTGCTCGCGCGCGCCGAGCCAGCGGTTCAAATGCTGCGTGACGACGTGCGGAAACTCGTGCAGCAGGCGCTCGGCGGCGCCGCGCGCGGGCTCGATGAGCCACGCGTCGTTTTCGAGGTTCGCGAAGCGCAGCATCGCCGCGCCAGATTGACGCGCGCCAAGGAATTCGCCGGGGCCGCGGATTTCGAGGTCCTTGCGCGCGATCTCGAAGCCGTCCGTCGTCCCGCGCATGGTTTGCAGGCGCGCGCGGCCCGTGAGCGACAACGGCCCCGTATAGAGCAGCACGCACACCGAAGCGGCGCTGCCGCGCCCCACGCGCCCGCGCAACTGGTGAAGCTGCGCGAGGCCAAAGCGCTCGGCGTGCTCGATCACCATCAGCGAGGCGTTGGGCACGTCCACGCCCACTTCGATCACCGTCGTTGCCACGAGCAGTTGCACTTCGTTGCGTGAGAACGCATCCATGACGGCGGCCTTGTCCGCGGAAGCGAGGCGCCCGTGCACGAGGCCCACGGTGAGTTCCGGCAGCGCGGCCACGAGCGTTTCATAAGTCTCGACGGCCGTTTGCAGCTGCAACGTCTCGCTTTCCTCGATGAGCGGACATACCCAGTACACCTGACGACCCGTGAGCGCCGCCGCGCGCACGCGCGCGATCACTTCCTCGCGGCGCGCGTCGGAAATGAGCTTCGTGAGGATCGGCGTGCGGCCGGGCGGCAGCTCGTCGATGGTGGAGACGTCGAGATCCGCGTAGTAAGTCATGGCGAGCGTGCGCGGGATCGGCGTAGCCGACATCATCAGTTGATGCGGCTGGAACTCGCGGTGTGCCTGATCAGGCGCTTTCGCGTTCTGCGCCTTCGCGCGCAACGCGAGCCGTTGCTCGACGCCGAAGCGATGCTGCTCGTCGACGATCACGAGGCCAAGGCGCGCGAATTCCACGGCGTCCTGAATGATCGCGTGCGTGCCGATCACGAGCTGCGCCGTGCCGAGCGCCGCGGCTTCGAGCGCCGCGCGCTTTTCCTTGGCCTTCAGGCTGCCCGCAAGCCACGCCACCTGCACGCCGAGCGGCTCGAGCCAGCCGCGCAGCTTGCGCGCGTGCTGTTCCGCGAGGATTTCGGTAGGCGCCATCAGCGCGGCCTGGTAACCCGCGTCGATGGCCTGCGCGGCCGCAAGCGCCGCGACCACGGTCTTGCCGCTGCCGACGTCGCCTTGCAGCAGGCGCTGCATGGGATGCGGCTGTTCGAGATCGTGGGCGATTTCGGCCACCACGCGCTCCTGCGCGCCGGTGAGCGTGAACGGCAGCGCGCCGCGCAGACGCGCGAGCAGCGTCTCTTCGCTCTTGCGTCCCGCGACGTGGCGAGCCATGGCGGGCGCGGCGCGCGTGCGGCGCTCTTCGTGCGCGCGCTTGAGCGACAGTTGCTGCGCGAGCAGTTCCTCGAACTTGATGCGCGTCCACGCAGGATGCGTGCCGTCGATGAGTTCGTGCTCGTCGGCGTTCACGGGCGGGTGGTGCAGGGTCTTGACCGCGTCCATGAGCGGCGGCACGTTCAGAGGCTCCATGAACTCGTGCGCCACGGCTTCGGGCAGGAGTTCGGGCAGATGCGCGCGCGAAAGCGCGTTGTCGATCGCCTTGCGCAGATACGCCTGGCTCACACCCGCCGTGGACGGATACACCGGCGTGAGCGCTTGCGGCAGCGGCGCGTCGCCTTCCACGACCTTCACCGCCGGATGCACCATCTCCATGCCGAAGAAGCCGCCGCGCACATCGCCGCGCACGCGCAGACGCTTGCCGATCGCCATCTGCGCGACCTGCGAGCCGTAGAAGTTCAGGAAGCGCAGATGAAGCTCGTCGCCGTTGTGGTCCTGCAGTTTCACGAGCAGTTGGCGGCGCGGACGGTAGGCGATCTCGTTGTCGAACACCACGCCTTCGGTTTGCGCGATGCCGCCCGGCAACAGTTCGCCGATGGGCGTGAGCGTGGTTTCGTCCTCGTAGCGCATGGGCAGATGCAGCACGAGATCGATGTCGCTGCGCAGGCCGAGCTTGGCGAGGCGGTCGGCGGTTTTGGTGAGCTTGGGCTTGTCTTTGACCGCGGCTTTTTCGGCGGCCTTATCTGCGGATTTTTTGCTGGCGCGTTTGCGCGCGGGCGGCGCGGCCCCTTGCTCGCCTTCCGGTTGCCGCGTCCGCGTGCCGTCCTCGGGCACGTGCGCGTCGTCGGGCGCGTCGCTCGCGGAATCGGATTCGGACATCAATCGGCTAACGGATGGGGGCATGGGCAGCTTCGCAAGTACAATATCGGCTTTCCGGCATGGCGCGGCGCGTGCAGCGCGACGGCCTTTGCCATCGGGCGCAACGCACGCATCGCTATCGCGCACGTCGCAAACGCGCATGTCCCGCAATCATAGCCGCTCATCAAGCGTGGGCGGTCATTGCAGCCGCTTTTTGGGGCGCAACCGTTTGGCGGTTCGGCCCC
The DNA here is from genome assembly GCF_021390645.1 of Paraburkholderia flagellata. Taxonomy (GTDB): domain Bacteria; phylum Pseudomonadota; class Gammaproteobacteria; order Burkholderiales; family Burkholderiaceae; genus Paraburkholderia; species Paraburkholderia flagellata. The sequence goes on along the minus strand of NZ_JAJEJT010000001.1, from coordinate 470,989 downwards.
GCAAAGCCGCCGCGCGCCGGGCCTCCGGCGCATTTCCGTTATTTCAGGCCGCATGTTCAAGCTTTCCGATTTCGATTTCGACCTCCCCGAGGAACTGATCGCGCAGACCGCCCTGCCCGAGCGCAGCGCGAGCCGTCTGCTGGAGGTCGACAACACCACGCAACCGGCGCGTTTCAGCGACCGCCGCTTCTCCGAACTGCCCGCGTGCATCGCGCCGGGCGACTTGCTCGTCTTCAACGATACCAAGGTGCTGAAGGCGCGTTTCTTCGGCCAAAAGGCCAGCGGCGGCAAGATCGAAGTGCTCGTGGAGCGCCTGACCGGCACGCGCACGGCGCTCGCGCAGATCCGCGCGAGCAAGAGCCCGGGCCCCGGCACGGTGCTGCGCCTCGCCGACGCGTTCGAAGTGACCGTGGGCGAGCGCGTCGACCAGTTCTACACGCTGCACTTTCCCGACGACTGCCTCACGCTGATCGAGCAACACGGCCGTCTGCCGCTGCCGCCCTACATCACGCACGACGCCGACGCGAGCGACGAAACACGCTATCAAACGGTGTTCGCGCAGAATCCGGGCGCGGTGGCCGCGCCCACGGCGGGCCTGCACTTCGACGACGCCCTGCTCGCGCAACTCGACGCGCAAGGCGTGGAGCGCGCGACGCTCACACTGCACGTGGGTGCGGGCACGTTCCAGCCGGTGCGCGTGGAGAACATTGCCGAACACAAGATGCATAGCGAGTGGTACGAACTGCCGCAGTCGCTCGTCGACAAGATCGCCGCCGCGCGCGCGCGCGGCGGCCGCGTGATCGCCGTGGGCACGACCTCGATGCGCGCGCTCGAAGCCGCCGCGCGCGACGCCGACCGCGAAGGCCGCGCGCTCGCGGCAACGCAAGCGGAAACCGATATCTTCATCACGCCTGGCTACACGTTCCGCGTGGTCGACCGGCTCGTCACGAACTTCCATCTGCCGAAGTCGACGCTCCTGATGCTCGTATCGGCGTTCGCGGGCATTGAAACGATCCGTGCTGCGTATCGGCACGCAATTGCCGAGCGGTACCGCTTCTTCAGTTACGGCGACGCAATGCTGCTCACCAGAACAGACGACGCGCTCAACAAGTAACACGCACGCTTTCCAGGCCGTCACGCGATATCCCAACGCAAGGCGGCGTTTCACCATCTGCGCCGGACTGTTTTCCGGTTGCACAGGAGTCCATGCATGACCGACGGTCATCAAAACAACGCACGCGCCGAACACGGCGCATACCTGGGCGAACGCCCGCAAAATGGCCTGAAATTCGAGCTGCTCGGCACCGACGGCCTCGCACGCCGCGGCCGCGTCACGCTCAATCACGGCGTGGTCGAAACGCCGATCTTCATGCCCGTGGGCACCTACGGCACCGTGAAGGCCACGCAGCCGCGCGAACTCGAGGAAATGAAGGCGCAGATCATCCTCGGCAACACCTTCCACCTGTGGCTGCGCCCGGGTCTGGAAACGATCGAGGCGCATGGCGGCCTGCACCGCTTCATGGGCTGGAACCGGCCCATCCTCACGGATTCGGGCGGTTTCCAGGTGTTCTCGCTCGGCGACCTGCGCAAGATCTCGGAAGACGGCGTGCGCTTCGCCTCGCCCGTGAACGGCGACAAGCTGTTCCTCTCGCCCGAAGTGTCGATGCAGATCCAGAAGGTGCTGAACTCGGACATCGTCATGCAGTTCGACGAGTGCACGCCCTACGCGACCAACGGCGTGCCGACCACGCACAAGGAAGCCGCCGACTCCATGCGCATGTCGATGCGCTGGGCGCAGCGCTCGATCGACGAATTCAACCGCCTGGGTAATCCGAACGCGCTCTTTGGCATCGTGCAAGGCGGAATGTTCGAGGACCTGCGCGACGAATCGCTCGCCGGCCTCTCGCAGATGCCGTTCCACGGCTACGCGATCGGCGGTCTTTCGGTGGGCGAGCCGAAGGAAGACATGATGCGCGTGCTCGAACACATCGCGCCGAAGCTTCCGGCCGACAAGCCGCATTACCTGATGGGCGTGGGCACACCGGAAGACCTCGTGGCGGGTGTGGCCTCGGGCGTCGACATGTTCGACTGCGTGATGCCCACGCGCAACGCGCGCAATGGCTGGATCTTCACGCGCTTTGGCGACATCAAGATCCGCAACGCCGTGCACCGCAACTCGCTGCGCCCGCTCGACGAACAATGCGGCTGCTACACCTGCCGCAACTTCACGCGCGGCTACCTGCACCATCTGCACCGCGTGGGCGAGATTCTCGGCGCACAGCTCAACACGATCCACAATCTGCACTACTACCTGGAGCTGATGAGCGAGATGCGCGCGGCAATCGAGACGAAGACGTTCGCGGCGTTCCGCCAGCGCTTCGCCGGGCAGCGCGCACGCGGCGTGGACTGAGGCCGTCCGCGAAACATTACAATAACCTTTCGCGACAAATGACGCGGCCAGGCCATCCAGTCCACTCGAGCCGCCCCGGTTTTCCCATGTGCGCACGCCGCGCCGGGGCGGGATTCGAGATAAGCACTTGATCGGAAAGCCTATTTTGCGTCATCGTCGCGATGAATGCCGGTGGTAGAATAACCGGCTCGCTTTTTGATCGTAAAAAACGGAGAGACCAACGTGTCGTTCATTTCCAATGCCTTCGCGCAAGGCAGTGCAGCAGGTAGTGCCGAATCGAGCCTCATGAGCTTCCTGCCGCTCATTCTGATGTTCGCCGTGCTGTACTTCATCATGATCCGTCCGCAGATGAAGCGTCAGAAGGAACATCGCAACATGCTCGCGGCCATGGCCAAGGGCGACGAAGTGATCACGAGCGGCGGCATCGTCGGCAAGGTGACCAAGGTCAGCGAAGCCTACGTGGGCGTCGAAATCGCTGATGGCACGGAAATCACCGTGCAGAAGTCGTCGGTCTCGACCATCCTGCCGAAGGGCACGATCAAGTCGCTGTAAAGCTTCACGGAATCATCGAGGCCGTTGCCTCCGAACGAACGGCCTCGCGCGCCCCGCCCGCCCTCGCAGCCACTGACAAGAAAACGTCAATGCAGGAACGCCCCGAAGGCCAAGCCGGACGCGCGCGCTGCGCTTAAGGCCATCCCCTCCCCCGTTGGGTCAACCAATGAACCGTTATCCCCTCTGGAAATATGTCGTGATGCTGGTGGCGCTCGTCATCGGCTTCGTGTACACATTGCCCAATTTCTTCGGCGAAGCGCCCGCGGTCCAGGTGTCGAGCGGCAAGGCCACCGTCAAGCTCGACTCGGGCACGCTCGCCCAGGTTGAAGCCGCGCTGACCGCGAACAACATCAAGGCTGCCGACGTCACGTTCGACAACTCGTCGTTGAACGCGAACATCCGCGTGCGCGTCGCCGACACGGACACGCAGCTGCGCCTGAAAGACGCGCTCAACCACGCGCTGAATGCCGACCCGAGCGACCCGCAGTACATCGTCGCGCTGAACCTGCAGAGCGCCTCGCCGCGCTGGCTCACGTCGCTGCACGCGCTGCCGATGTATCTCGGCCTCGACCTGCGCGGCGGCGTGCACTTCCTGCTCCAGGTCGACATGAACGGCGCGCTCAACAAGAAGCTCGACTCCGACGCTTCGGACGTGCGCACGCTCCTGCGCGACAAGAACATCCGCGACGGCGGCGTGAACCGCGTGGACCAGTCAGTGGTCGTCAATTTCGCCGACGCCGACGTGGCCGAGCAGGCGCGCAAGGTGCTCGCGGGCTCGGGCGGCATTACCGAGCTGCAGTGGGCCTCGCAGAACAACCCCGCAGGCGGCGTGCAGCTCGTCGGCACGTTTACGCCCGCTGTGAAGACTGCCGTTCAGCAAGCCGCGCTCAAGCAGAACATCCAGACGCTGCATAACCGCGTGAACGAGCTTGGCGTGGCCGAGCCCGTGATCCAGCAGCAAGGCGACGACCGTATCGTGGTCGAGCTGCCGGGCGTGCAGGACACCGCGAAGGCGAAGGACATCATCGGCCGCACGGCGACGCTCGAAGCGCGCCTCGCCGACCCGATGGGCCTGCATCCGGACGTGAACGCGCCGGTGCCGCCGGGCGACGAGCTCTTCACGCAAGGCAACGCCGCGCCGGTGCTGCTGCGCAAGCAGGTGATATTCACCGGCGACCGCATCATCGACGCCTCGGCGGGCTTTGACGAGCATCAGCGTCCGTCGGTCAACATCCGTCTCGATTCGGCAGGCGGCCGCGCGGTGCGCGCCGTCTCGCGCGACAACATCGGCAAGCCGATGGCGATGGTGCTGTTCGAAAAGGGCAAGGGCGAAGTGCTGACCGTGGCGACCATCCAGTCGGAACTGGGCGACCGCTTCCAGATCACGGGCCAGCCCACGCCGCAGGCCGCCGCCGACCTCGCGCTGCTGCTGCGCGCAGGCTCGCTGGCCGCGCCGATGGACATCATCGAGGAACGCACGGTTGGCCCGAGCCTCGGCGCGGACAACATCCGCAAGGGTTTCGACTCGGTGATCTACGGCTTCGCCGCCATCGCCGTGTTCATGATCGCCTACTACATGCTGTTCGGCGCGATCTCGATGATCGGCCTTTCGGTGAACCTGCTGCTGCTCGTGGCGGTGCTCTCGATGCTGCAGGCCACGCTCACGCTGCCGGGTATCGCAGCTATTGCGCTGGCGCTCGGTATGGCAATCGACGCGAACGTGCTCATCAACGAACGCGTGCGCGAAGAATTGCGCCACGGCGCGCCGCCGCAGCTGGCCATCCAGAACGGCTACGCGCACGCCTGGGCGACGATTCTCGACTCGAACGTGACCACGCTCATCGCCGGTCTCGCGCTGCTCGCGTTCGGTTCGGGCCCGGTGCGCGGCTTCGCGATCGTGCACTGTATCGGCATTCTCACGTCGATGTTCTCGGCCGTGTTCTTCTCGCGCGGTCTCGTGAACCTCTGGTACGGCGGCAAGAAGAAGCTCAAGTCGCTCGCGGTGGGTCAAGTGTGGCGTCCGGAACCCGATGAAGGTACGCCCGCTCTCGCAGGCGCCGACGCTGGCACGGACACGGGCCGCGCGGTGGCTGCAACCGCCGCAAACGCCACCAAGCGCGAACCGGCCAAGGCCGGCGCGAAGGGCGCCGCGCGCGCCAAGCCGGTCGTGCGCCGCCGCGATGCCCAGGGGGGCACTGGCGGCTCCGGCAACAACACCGGCTCGTCCCGCTGATACGGAGTCAAGACCATGGAATTTTTCCGCATCCGCAAAGACATCCCGTTCATGAAGCACGCGTTGATCTTCAACGCGATCTCGCTCATTACCTTCATTGCGGCGGTGTTCTTCCTCTTCCACCGTGGCTTGCATCTGTCGATCGAGTTCACGGGCGGCACGGTCATCGAAGTGCAGTACCCGCAGGCGGTGCCGCTCGAGCCGCTGCGCGACTCACTCACGAAGATCGGCTACGGCGACGCCCAGGTGCAGAACTTCGGCACTTCGCGCGACGTGCTGATCCGCCTGCCGCTCAAGGCGGGCCTGAGTTCGGCGCAGCAGAGCGACCAGGTGATGTCCACGCTCAAGGCGGCGGACCCGCAAGTGCAATTGCAGCGCGTGGAGTTCGTCGGCCCGCAGGTCGGCAAGGAACTCGCCACCGACGGCCTGCTCGCGCTCGCCTGCGTGGTGGCGGGCATCGTCATCTACCTGTCGTTCCGCTTCGAATGGAAGTACGCCGTGGCCGGCGTGATCGCGAACTTGCACGACGTCGTGATCATTTTGGGCTTCTTCGCGTTCTTCCAGTGGGAGTTCTCGCTCTCGGTGCTCGCGGCTGTGCTCGCCGTGCTCGGCTACTCGGTGAACGAATCGGTCGTTATCTTCGACCGGATTCGCGAGACCTTCCGCCGCGAGCGCAAGATGAGCGTCGCCGACGTCATCAACCACGCGATCACGAGCACGATGTCGCGAACCATCATCACGCACGGCTGTACGCAAATGATGGTGCTCTCGATGTTCTTCTTCGGCGGCCCGACGCTGCACTACTTTGCGCTGGCGCTGACGGTGGGTATTCTCTTCGGCATCTACTCGTCGGTGTTCGTCGCGGCGGCGCTCGCGATGTGGCTCGGCGTGAAGCGCGAAGACCTCGTGAAGGACAAGAAAGAAAAGTTCGATCCGAACGATCCGAACGCGGGCGCGCAGGTTTAAGCCGCGCACCAGCAAAAAAGCCGGTTCTCATGAACCGGCTTTTTTTTCGTGCATACGCAACGGCCGTCGACGCGCCGTCGTGCTTGCCTACTGCTTGATGCCTTCGGTCTGGATGTGCAGCGTGGTCTTCATCTTGAAGCCGTACTTCTTGCCCGAGTCCATGCCGAAGTCGTCGCGGTTGAATGCGGCCTCGGCCTCCACGCCGCACACCTCGCGCTTGAGCACGGGGTGCTGCATGCACTTGAACGATTCGATCTCGAGCTTGAGCGGCCGCGTCACGCCGTGCAACGTGAACTCGCCGATCACCTCCTTGGGCGTGTCGCCGTCGAAGACAATGCGCGTGCCCTTGTAGGTGGCGGTGGGGTACTTCGCGACATCGAGAAAGTCGTCGCCCACCAGGTGCTCGTCGAGCTTCGGATTGCCGGTCTGGATCGATGCCGGATCGATCGTCACGTCCACGGTGCCCGTTTTCGCCGCGCGGTCCAGCGTGACCGTGCCCGTGGTCTTCGTGAACTTGCCGCGCCACGTGGAAAGGCCACCGAAGTGGTCGGCCTCGAAGCTCGGAAACGTGTGGTTCGGATCGAGCTGGTAAGTATCGGCGGCGTGCGCCAACTGGGCTGCGAGCGATACCGCGGCGGCCCCAACGGCCATCAGTACGAGCTTGTTCAAAGGCATCTCCTTGAAGCCGTCGATCTACTTGTGCGCGACGACGATATGAATTTTGATCAGCACTGCGTCTGCGACGATCGAGGTGTCCTTCCACTCGCCGGTGCCGATTTCGAAGGCGAGCCGATGAATAGGCAGCGTGCCGTCGAAAGTCTGCGTCCCGCCCTGCTCCGTGAGCACGACGGGCACGGCCACGTTCTGCGTGTGCCCCTTGATCGTGAGTTTGCCGCTCACGCTGTACTGGTTCGTGCCGGTCGGCGCGATCGCAGTCGAGACGAACGTTGCCTGCGGGAACGACTTCGCGTCGAACCATTCGGGCCCGCGGACCGAATCGTTGTAGGTCTGGTCGCCCAGATCATAGCTCGCCGTGTCGACCGTGATCTTCGCGCTGCCGCTCGTGGGCTTGCCCGGATCGAAGTCGATCTGCGCGTCGAACTTCGTGAAGCTGCCCTGGACCGGCACGTTCATCTGGCGCGAGACAGCGACGATCGTGCTCTTCGCCGCGTCGAGCTGCGCGTGGGCGGCCCCGCCCGCGAGCAGCGCCGCGGCGGCCCCGGCCCACAGCGCAGCGGCCCCGACGGCCGGGCGCCACCGATAAGAACGAATCCACCTCGACAATGCTTCCATGATCGTCTCGCCTTGATTTCGTAGTCGTTCGCTTCGTGGACTGGCTTGGGCCACGTTCCGCAGCCATCGTGTTCCCATGCCCGAAAGATAGTCCAAATTGAGGGACAGCAAACATCTGGAGATAAGGGCCCGGTCGCTGCCTCCCTCGCACGCGCGGAAGGCGCAAACGTGGCACACTCGCAGCCCGTTCGTCGCGCATGCAACCGCCGCCTGACTGCCAGACCCGGCGGGGGGCCCGCGGCTCGTTGCGGCACGCCGCCGGGCGTGTTTGGTAACATGGTGCGAGGCGCTCTCAGCACCGTTCAGCATGCGCGCCGCCTTCGCGCGTCCTTCGTTCACGTCGTTTTGCGTCACCTGCCCGCATGGCCCAGGACAAACTGATCGCGTGTCACGATTGCGACGCGCTCTACCGTAAGCCGCGGCTGCTCGGCCGCCAGACAGCGCGCTGCTCGCGCTGCGGCGCCACGCTCTACAGCAGCGCCGCGTCCCAGCTCGACCGCATCTGCGCCATCACGGTCGCGGCGCTCGTCACCTTCATCATCGCCCAGTCGTTCCCGATCATCGAGCTCGATGCGAACGGTATCACTACGGAGTCGAGCCTGTTCGGCGCTCTCGTGGTGCTCTGGCACGAGGACATGGAGATCATCGCGGTAATCGTGTTCTGCGCAACCATCCTTTTTCCGCTCACGGAGATGGTAGCGCTGCTCTACGTCCTGCTGCCGGTGCGGCGCGGCTTCATTCCACCGGGCTTCGACTACGTGCTGCGCGCCATCCAGTTCGTGCGGCCCTGGGGCATGCTCGAGGTGTTCATGCTGGGCGTGCTCATCACCATCGTGAAAATGGTGAGCCTCGCGCGGGTCATTCCCGAAACCGCGCTCTTCGCCTTCGGCGCGCTCACGCTGATGTTCACCGTGGTCGTCACGTTCGATGCGCGCACGCTCTGGGACATCGCGGACAGCCTGCGCGACGCCGCACGCGCGGCGCGCGAGGGCGGTGCGGGTCCGAACGGGCAGGCGGGCGGCTCCGGTGGTTCCAGCGACCCCGCGCGCCCGCCGTCGCCGGCCGCGCCCCACCCGCTCGACGAGCCCGAGATCCGCGAGCCCGGCGCAAGTCCGCAAGACCCGGCGGCGCCGCGCGGCGGACCGCTCCCCAAGGGGCCCCGATGAAATACCAGACCGCCACCGACGCCGGCTACGTCTCCTGCCACGCCTGCGGACACGTGCAGCCACACGAGCGAGCGCGCCAGCACGTGCGCTGCGCACGCTGCGGCTCGCCCGTGCACGAGCGCAACCCCGACAGCATCATGCGCACGTGGGCGCTCCTCGTTGCCGCGGCGCTGCTCTACATCCCCGCGAACCTGCTGCCTGTGATGCATACGTCCTCGCTCGTCGGCGACGAGGACGACACCATCATGAGCGGCGTCGTCTACTTCTGGACCTCGGGGGACTGGCCGCTCGCCGTGATCGTCTTTATCGCGAGCATTCTCGTGCCCATGCTCAAGCTCTCGGTGCTCGCCCTGCTCGCGTTCACCTCGCAGCGCGGCTCGACATGGCGGCCTGTCGAACGCACGAAGCTCTACCGGCTCGTCGAGTTCATCGGGCGCTGGTCGATGCTCGACGTGTTCGTTGTCACGCTAACCGTCGCGCTGGTACGCTTCCAGTCGCTTGCGGTCATCACGGCGGGCCCCGGTGCGATTGCGTTCGGCTCGGTCGTGATCCTGACGATGATCGCCTCGATGCAGTTCGATCCGCGCCTGATCTGGGATCCGGTAGACGAAGACAAACACAAACCTGCGCAACACTCTCAGGATCAACCTCATGAATAGTCCGAAAGGACCGACCCCGCCCAATCTGCCGGAGCCCGAGATCGTCAAGCCGCGGCGCTGGCTGCCCTCGCTCGTCTGGATCGTGCCGATCGTCGCGGCGCTGATCGGCGTGGCGCTCGTCGTGAAGTCGGTCGCCACGCGCGGCCCGACCATCACGATCAGCTTCGTGAGCGCCGAAGGGCTCGAGCCCGGCAAGACCAAGGTCAAGTACAAGGACGTGGACATCGGCTCGGTGCGCGCGATCAAGCTCTCGCCCAACCTTTCGCATGTGATCGTCACGGTCGAGCTCACCAAGGACGCCGAACGATTCGCCGTCAAGGACAGCCGCTTCTGGGTCGTGCGCCCGCGCGTAGGCGCAAGCGGCGTATCGGGCCTCACCACGCTGCTCTCGGGCTCGTATATCGGCGCGGACGCCGGCCGCTCACAGGACTCGCAAAGCGATTTTGTCGGCCTGGAAGCGCCGCCCGCCGTAACCATCGACGAGAAGGGACATCGCTACACGCTGCATAGCGCGACGCTCGGCTCGCTCGACATCGGCACGCCGATTTTCTACCGGCGCATTCAGGTGGGTCAGGTCACGGGCTATTCGCTCGACAAGGACGGCACCGGCGTGACGGTGCAGGTGTTCGTGAGCGCGCCCTTCGACCAGTACGTGGGCACCAACACGCGCTGGTGGCACGCGAGCGGCGTGAACGTGCAGCTCGATTCGAACGGCATCAAGGTCAATACGCAGTCGCTTGCCACGATCGTGGTGGGCGGCCTCGCGTTCCAGGCTCCGGCTGGCCAGTCCATGGGCCCGCAAGCGCCCGACAACGCCACCTTCGCGCTCGCCTCCGACGAGACCGAGGCGATGCACGAGCCGGACGGCGCGCCACAGCGCGTGGTCATGTACTTCAACCAGTCGTTGCGCGGCCTTTCGGTGGGGGCGACGGTCGATTTCCGCGGCATCGTGCTCGGCCAGGTGACCGAGATCGGCATCGAGTACGACCCGAAACAGCACAACTTCATCATGCCGGTGACGATGGATCTGTATCCGCTGCGCCTGTCGCGCCGCATCCGGGGCGAAGCGCCCGCGCCGCATACGCCGCAAAGCCAGGAGCTGATCAAGCGGCTCGTCGCACGCGGCCTGCGCGGCCAGCTGCGCACCGGCAATCTGATCACGGGGCAGCTTTACATCGCGCTCGACATCTTCCCGAAGGCCGGCCCGGCGACGATCGACTTCGACCACGACCCGCTCGAACTGCCCACGGTGCCGAACTCGCTCGAAGAGCTGCAAATCCAGGTGGCCGACATTGCGAAGAAGCTCGACCAGATTCCGTTCGACAAGATCGGCAACAACCTGAACGATTCGCTCAAGAACGCCAACCAGTTGTTCGGCAAGGTGAACGACCAGATCCTGCCGCAGCTGCAAGGCACGCTCGACCAGGCGCAGAAGACCTTCAACGCCGCGCAGTCCACGCTGCAGCAGGATTCGCCGCTGCAGTCCGACGTGCACCAGGCGATGCAGGAACTCACGCGCACGCTCCAATCGCTCAACTCGCTCTCCGATTACCTCGAGCGCCATCCCGAATCGCTGCTGCGCGGCAAATCAGGAGACAAGCCATGACGTTCCGACGCGTCCCCTCCCTTGCCGCGCTCGCCGCGCTTCTCGTTGCAGCCGCACTGGCAGGCTGCAGCTCGCCCGCCAGCCGCTTCTACACGCTAAGCCCGACCGACGACACCGCTCGCACCACCGCCGCGCCAGGCGCGGGCAACGGGCAGTGGCTGATCGAGCTGGCGCCTGTGGATGTTCCGCCGCAGGTCGCCAAAGCGCAGATGGTCGTGCAAACCGACGCTAACCAGGTGCGCGTACTCGAGCAGGAGCGCTGGTCCTCGATGCCCGGCGACGAGATCCGCCGGGCGCTCTCGGGCGACCTCACGCAGCAGCTCGGCACCATCGACGTGTACGGCTCGCCGCATCCCGAGGGCGTGCCCGTGTACCGCGTGAGCGTGAACGTACAGCGCTTCGAATCGTGGCCCGGCTCGCATGCGCTCATCGACGCCGTGTGGAGCGTACGCGCGCTCGACTCGCAGACGGTCATGACCTGCCGCAGCGTGCTCAACGAGAAGGTCGGCGACGGCTATGACGCGCTCGTCATCGGCCACCGGCAAGCGGTCGAGGCGCTCTCGCAGTCGATCGCAAGCGGCGTGCGCACGCTCGCGGCCGCACCGCGCGTGAGTACGCAAGCGAATGGCGCGAAGGCTGGCGCTCGTGCGAAGCCGGCGCCGAGCATCGCCTGTCCGCAGATGGCGGCCGTCGGCGGTTGAGTTGGTGGTTTGCCGCTGACGCGGGCCTGGGGCGCACCTGATCTCTACGCCTCGAAGGCGATCGGGAGCCAATAAAAAAGGGCCCGCACGCGGCGCTTGCGGCGCGGGAGCAAGTAACGCGGCAAATGGCGGCCAAATGCGGGTATTGAGCGGTCTCGCGCAGCGGACGCGGCATGCAGGTCTGGCCGCCCCCGCAACCCGCGTACAATAGCGCCTTCCCCGCAGCGTCCCATCCTCCTTCATGTCTTTCGATTTCTTTGCCCCCTGCCCGCGTGGCCTCGAAGCCGCGCTCGCCGCCGAACTGGCCGAAACCGCGCAACGGCGCCTGCCGCCCGGTGCACTCCAGGTCGGCGCCGAGGTGCCCGGCGGCGTGCATTTCCGCGGCAACTGGGCCGGCGGCATCGCCGCCAACCTGCATTCGCGCATTGCGAGCCGCGTGCTCCTGAAAATCGCCCAGCGCCCGTACCGCGGCGAACAGGACATCTACGCGCTCGCGCGCGAGCAGCAGTGGGAGAAGTGGTTCTCGGCGAACGAAACGATCCGCATCGACATCACCGCGATCAAGTCGCCGCTGCGCAGCCTCGAATTCGCCACGCTGCGCGTGAAGGATGCGATCTGCGACCGCATGCGCGAGAAGTCCGGTGCGCGCCCGAGCGTCGACACCGCGTATCCCGATGTGCGCGTTTTCGCCTTCCTCACGGCGAACGAGTGCACGCTGTATCTCGACACGTCGGGCGAGCCGCTCTTCAAGCGCGGCTGGCGTCTGGACAAGGGCGCGGCCCCGCTGCGCGAAAACCTGGCCGCAGGTATCCTGCGCCTCACGGGCTGGACGCCCGGCACGCCGCTCTATGACCCGATGTGCGGCAGCGGCACCTTCCTCGCGGAAGCGGCGCAAGTCGCGCTCGACCTCGCGCCCGGGCTCGATCGCCGCTTCGGCTTCGAGTCGCTCAAGCAGGCCGACATGGCCGCGTGGCGGCACCTCAAGAGCGAGGCGAACACCGCACGCAATCTGGCGCAAAGCAAGACCAGCGATCTGCTGATCTACGGCAGCGACATCTCCGACGTCATGCTGGAAAAGGCGCGCGCGAACTTCAAGCGCGCGGGCTTCGGCAACGTGGTGCTCAAGCAGCTCGACGCGCGCAACATGACGCCGCCTTCGGCTGCGCCCGGCATTCTCGTGGCGAATCCGCCGTACGGCGAGCGTATCGAAGTGCGCGGCCGCAATGCGCGCGGCGAGGCGCGCCCGACAGCGCGCGAACTGCGCGGCGACGATGACGAAGGCTTTCGCCGCGCCAAGGACGAGGCGCCCGACGCCGAGTTCTTCCAGGCGCTCGGCGACGCGCTCAAGCAGCGCTTCACGGGCTGGCGCGCCTTCGTCCTCACCTCGGACCGCAAGCTGCCGGGCCAGTTGCGCCTGCGCGAAGCCGCCAAGACGCCACTCTTCAATGGCGCGCTCGAATGCCGCCTGTTCCGCTTCGACCTGATCGCGGGCAGCGTGCGCCAGCGTCCGGCCAGCGGCGGCGCGAACCCCGCTGCCGGTAACGACGACGCCAGCTGACACTGGAAAACACGCACGGCGGGTGACGTTTTCACCCGCCGCCGCGCCGCGTTTGGCTCAGCCTTGCGCCACCTCAGGCGCCCCTGGCGCGTTCAGCGCCAACGGATACCCTTCGTACTCCGGAAACATCTTCGGCAGCGTGAACGCCGGCATCGAATAGCGCGAAAAGCAGCGCGAGGTCGAAGCCGGATGGATCAGGTGGAGGCAGCTCGCCTGCGTGTCATCCGCGGCGAGCACCTTGCGGTCAGCATCGACCAGGCGGCGGATAAAGCTCTCGTCTTCGCTCAGGTCGATATCGTCGAAGCGCGCCTCCTCGAAAAGCGCCTTGCGATACACGTACGAAAACCCGTAGAAAAGGATGAAGTCCGCGCCGATCTTCATCTTGTCGTGGAACTCGACCGTCGCGACGCTATTGCCAGTCAGTACATAGTGCAGCCCCACGCGGGCGCTCAGGTCCATGTAGCCGAAGAACTGCGTATGCGGCGCGAACATCCAGAAGGTCGCGAGCTTCATGAGGTCCGCGCCGTTTTCTTCAAGCATCCGCACCATGCCAGCGAGATAGTGCGAGGCATAGTGGTCGTCGTCGTCGAAGTGAGCGATCAGCGCGCCGCGCGCCTCGTTCACGAGAAAGTTGCGTTTGCCGCCAATCGACATGCGCGTTTTCGACCAGTAGTAGCGCACGCGCGCATCAGTCTTCGCGAGCGCGCTCAGGAAGGCGCTGGGCTGAGGGCTGTCGTCGAGGATGAGCCATTCCCAGGCCACGCGCTGACGCTGGATGCAGCGCCAGATTGCCGGCAGAAAGGCTTCGCGGTTGCCCGTGGGCGTGATGATCGAGACGGTGGGAGACATGCGAGTGCGGGGATTTCGAACCCATCGATTACAGCAGAGTCGCGCCGAAGTCTCTCTCGAAAAGATTCGAAACCGCCGCCGAAGCTCGCGCGGCACGGCGCGTCAAACCTACTGACAACACGCTGTCAGCAGCCCCCAGGCACACTGCTTCTACGCCATCCGGCGAGGCCGCCACCGCCCGGCTGCCGCCATTCACAGTCCGCCGTTGCCTTCGAGGAGTGCATCGTGTCTACCGATCTGTCCCGTGTGATCTCGTGGTTCGAAATTCCCGCGCACGACCTGGAGCGTGCCGCCCGCTTTTACGAAACCGCCTTCGACACTGCGCTGCAGCGCGAAGTGGTCGGCGGCGTCCCGATGGCGCTCTTCGCTCACACCGATACGGAAACCGGCGGGTGCATCGTGTTCAATCCGCACGACGCGAAGCCCGACCCGAAGGGCGTGCTCGTGTACCTGAACGCGCAGCCTTCGGTCACGGCCGTGCTCGACCGCGTGGAAAAAGCCGGCGGCAGGCAGCAGGGTCCCGCAGTCGAGTTGCCGAACAACTACGGCTACATCGGCTTCTTCATCGATACCGAAGGCAACCGCGTCGGTCTGCACGCACCGAAGCTCGGATAACCGCGGCCGGGCGCCGCGTGCGCGCCCGGCGCTATCATCTGTAGTTTTCCAGATCACTGCGCCGATCTCGCGACCGCCCAGCCATGACCCGCCGCGCCGACCGTCTTTTTCGCATCGCCGAACTGCTGCGCGGCCGGCGTCTCACCACCGCGCAGCAGTTGGCCGACTGGCTCGAAGTCTCGCCGCGCACGGTCTATCGTGACGTGCGCGACCTGCAACTCTCGGGCGTGCCCATCGAAGGCGAGGCGGGCATAGGCTACCGGCTCGCGCGCACGGCGAGCCTGCCGCCGCTCACCTTCACCGCCGACGAACTTACCGCGCTCGCCGTGGGCGCGCGCATGGCCGAATCGTGGGGCGGCGCGGCGCTTGCGAGCGGCGCTCGTGGGGCGCTCGCGAAGATCGCCG
Source organism: Paraburkholderia flagellata (assembly GCF_021390645.1). Classification (GTDB taxonomy): domain Bacteria; phylum Pseudomonadota; class Gammaproteobacteria; order Burkholderiales; family Burkholderiaceae; genus Paraburkholderia; species Paraburkholderia flagellata. The sequence continues at coordinate 455,976 of NZ_JAJEJT010000001.1, read as the reverse complement.
CGGCCATGCCTGCGGAAAAGCGCGCCGTGCTGGAGCGGCTTGCCGTGTTCGCGCCCGCGTATCACATGGATCACGCGTTCTCGGACAAGCTCGACGCGCTGCATCGCGCCGTCGACACACGGCTCGTCGTGCGCTTCGCGTACTGCGACCGCATCGGCGCACATACGGAGCGGCGCATCTGGCCGCTTGGGCTCGTGTACTGGGGCGCACAGTGGACCGTGGGCGCCTGGTGCGAAATGCGTGAGGACTTCCGCAACTTCAACATCGCGCGCATGGAAAACGTGGAAGTGCTCGAGCAGTTTCCCGATGTGAGTGGGCGGCGGCTCGCCGACTATTTGCGTCGCGTGAATGCGCCTTCGCTGTGAGCGGTCTGCGCACCCCGGAATGGAAAAAGGCGCACATCGCTGCGCGCCTTTCGCGTGGGTTTGAAGCGAGCGGCGCTTATTCCACCGCCTTCACCATCTCCTCGATCACCTTCTTGGCATCGCCGAACACCATCATCGTCTTGTCCATGTAGAACAGTTCGTTGTCGAGGCCAGCGTAGCCCGCCGCCATCGAACGCTTGTTCACGATGATCGTGCGCGCCTTGTAGGCCTCGATGATCGGCATGCCCGCGATTGGCGACTTCGGATCGTTCTTCGCGGCGGGGTTCACCACGTCATTCGCGCCAAGCACGAGCACGACATCGGTCTGGCCGAACTCGTTGTTGATGTCCTCCATCTCGAACACCATGTCGTAGGGCACTTCGGCTTCCGCGAGCAACACGTTCATGTGACCCGGCATGCGGCCCGCCACCGGATGGATCGCGTAGCGCACGTCCACGCCCTTCTCCACGAGCTTGTCGGTGAGTTCCTTCAGCGCGTGCTGCGCGCGCGCCACCGCGAGGCCGTAGCCCGGCACGATCACGACGCTTTCCGCGTTGCCGAGCATGAACGCTGCATCATCGGCCGAACCCGACTTCACCGGACGCTGCTCCTGCGCGCCGCCCGCCGCCGCCGCGCCCGCCTCGCCGCCGAAGCCGCCCAGCAGCACGTTGAAGAACGAGCGGTTCATCGCGTGGCACATGATGTACGAGAGAATCGCGCCTGAAGAGCCCACCAGCGACCCCGCGATGATCAGCATGGCGTTGTTCAGCGAGAAGCCGATACCCGCCGCAGCCCACCCCGAGTAAGAGTTCAGCATCGAGACGACCACCGGCATGTCCGCGCCGCCGATCGGGATGATGATGAGCACGCCCAAGGCGAACGCGATCAGCGTCATGATGATGAACGGCAGCCACGACTGCGTGATGAAGAACAGGATGCCGAAGCCGACCATGCCGATCGCGAGCATCAGGTTGATCAGATGCTGGCCCGGATACACCACCGGCGCGCCCTGGAACAGGCGGAACTTGTACTTGCCCGAGAGCTTGCCGAACGCGATGACCGAGCCGCTGAACGTGATCGCGCCCACGAACGTGCCGATGAACAACTCGATGCGGTTGCCGTACGGCAGGAAGCCCGGATACGGTGCATCTTCGGCGACCAGCCCGAACGCTGCCGGTTCAGAGACGACCGCATACGCAATGCACACCGCTGCGAGACCGATCAGCGAGTGCATGGCCGCGACGAGTTCGGGCATCTTCGTCATCTCGACGCGCGCCGCGACATAGGCCCCAAGGCCGCCGCCCACCACGAGCGCACCGAACAAAAGCGCGAGACCGAGTCCGAGATTCGAGCCAAACTGTGCGGACTCCTTCGCGATCAGCGCAAGCGTAGTGAGGATGGCAATGGCCATACCGACCATGCCGAACAGGTTGCCGGCGCGCGCGCTTTTCGGATTCGACAGTCCCTTGAGCGCCTGGATGAAGCAGACCGACGCCACCAGATAAAGCAGCGTAACGACGTTCATGCTCATTTATGCGCCCTCCTTGCTGCCGGGAGAGGAGAGCTTTTTCGGCTCCTTCTTGCGGAACATCTCCAGCATTCGCCTCGTGACGAGGAACCCGCCGAACACGTTCACGGCCGCGAGCAGCACGGCAAACGTGCCGAAGAACTTGCCCGGGCCGCCCACGGTCAAGCCCGTGGCGAGCATCGCGCCGACGATCACGATCGCCGAGATCGCATTGGTCACGGCCATGAGCGGCGTATGCAGCGCGGGCGTGACGTTCCAGACCACGTGATAGCCCACGTACACGGCAAGCACGAAAATGATCAGGTTGATGACGGTATGGTTGATGACTTCCATTCCTGTTCTCCCCTTTATGTCTTGCGCGTGACCTGGCCGTCGCGGGCCAGCAGCGTGGCCGCGACGATGTCGTCCGCGAGATCGATGTTGAGCGTGGCTTCCTTCGTGACGATCAGCTTCAGGAAGTCGAGCAGATTGCGCGCGTAAAGCGCGGAGGCGTCGGCGGCGACCATCGAGGCGAGGTTCGTGTAGCCGCAGATCTGCACGCCGTGGTGCGTCACGACCTTGTCGGCTTCGGTGAGCGGGCAATTGCCGCCGCGCCGCCCCGTCGCCTCGTCAGCTACTGGCCCGCGGCCTGCCGCGAGGTCGATCACCACCGAGCCGGGCTTCATGGCCTGCACGGTTTCCGAAGGCAGCAGCGTGGGCGCGTCGCGACCCGGAATCAGTGCGGTCGAGATGACGATGTCCGCCTGCTTCGCGCGCTCGTGGACCAGCGCCGACTGGCGCGCAAGCCACGATGGCGGCATGGGCCGCGCATAGCCGCCCACGCCAACGGCGGCATCGCGCTCCTCATCGGTTTCGTAAGGCACGTCGAGGAATTTCCCGCCGAGCGACTCGATCTGCTCCTTCACGGCCGGGCGCACGTCGGAGGCCTCGATCACCGCGCCAAGACGTCGCGCCGTCGCGATGGCCTGCAGCCCCGCCACGCCCGCGCCGAGAATCAGCACGCGCGCGGCCTTCACCGTACCGGCGGCGGTCATGAGCATAGGCATGAAGCGCGGATAGAGCGTCGAGGCCACGAGCACCGCCTTGTACCCGGCGATGTTGGCCTGCGACGAAAGCACGTCGAGGCTTTGCGCGCGCGTGGTGCGCGGCGCGGCTTCGAGCGCGAAGGCCGTCACGCCTGCCTCGGCGAGTTTCGCGGCGTTTTCTGCATTAAAGGGATCGAGCATGCCCACGAGCACCGCGCCGCGCTTCATGAACGGCAATTCGCTGACGGTGGGCGACTGGACCTTGAGCACGAGGTCCGCGCCGAATGCAGTGGCTGCGTCTGCGACCTGCGCGCCTACGGCCGTGTATGCCTCGTCGAGATAGCTCGCGCCAGCGCCCGCGCCGGCCTGGATCGTGACCGTATGGCCCTGGGCGACGTACTTCTTGACTGTCTCCGGCGTCGCGGCCACGCGTGTTTCGTTCGCCCGCGTCTCTGCAGGCACTCCGATATGCATCGTTGTTTCCTCCTCGACCTTCTTGTTCTAGCTGTTCTGGCTCGAATCGAGCGAAGGGAGGCCGACAAACGGCGTTCAAGCGCCGGCACCCATTGCAACGGCAAACGACGGCACCACTTTAACCGAAAGCGGCGGCGGCCTTGTAGCGGGAATTGCCCGCTTTTGTGCGACGCACTCAACACGCCGTGCCGTCCGACCGGACGGTCGGCAGGGCCAGGCGAGCCGGGCATACGCCCGCCGTTATCCGACCCGAGGGCCCGATCCGGCCCCGGGCAGCGTTCGCGGCGTCCCGGTAAAATACCGGCCCATGAATGAGGAAACCTGGGCACCCCACGTCACCGTGGCCGCGATCGTCGAGCGCGACGGGCGTTTTCTGCTCGTCGAAGAGCACACGCCAGCCGGCCTGCGCCTGAACCAGCCCGCCGGCCATCTGGAAGCGGGCGAGACGCTGCATGAGGCCGTGGTGCGCGAAACGCTCGAGGAAACCGCGCATGCGTTCACGCCGGAGGCGCTAGTCGGCGTGTATATGACGCACTTCGGCAAGCCGGGAGAAAGCGGCGCGACGTATGTGCGCTTCACGTACTGCGGCACTGTCGCAGCCGAGCCGGAAAACCGCGCACTCGATCCTGACATCGTGCGCACGGTGTGGATGAGCCCCGACGAACTGCGCGCGGCGAGCGAACGCCATCGCACGCCGCTCGTGATGCGCTGTGTCGACGATTACCTCGCAGGCAAGCGCGTGCCGCTGGATTTCATCCAGACGCACGCGACGGCACCGAAAGCGGCGCCCAAGGTAGCACCCAAGTTGAACTAAGGCAGCAAAGAAATGAGCAAACGTAAGGTCGTGGTAGGCATGTCGGGCGGCGTCGATTCGTCGGTGACCGCATGGCTGCTCAAGGAGCAGGGGTTCGACGTCGTCGGTCTCTTCATGAAGAACTGGGAAGACGACGACGACGGCGAGTACTGCTCGACGCGCCAGGACTGGATCGACGTGGTGTCGGTCGCTGACCTGATCGGCATCGACGTGGAAGCCGTGAACTTCGCCGCCGAATACAAGGACCGCGTGTTCGCGGAGTTCCTGCGCGAGTATTCCGCGGGCCGCACGCCGAACCCGGACGTGCTCTGCAACGCCGAGATCAAGTTCAAGGCCTTTCTGGACCACGCCATGTCGCTCGGCGCGGAAACCATCGCCACGGGCCACTATGCGCGCGTTCGTCAGAACAACGAGCGCGACGGTCGTTTCGAACTACTGAAGGCGCTCGACCATACGAAAGATCAGTCGTACTTCCTGCATCGCCTGAACCAGGCGCAGCTTTCGAAGACGATGTTCCCGCTCGGCGAGATTCCGAAGACGAAGGTGCGCGAGATCGCCGAGAAGATCGGCCTGCCGAACGCGAAAAAGAAGGATTCCACAGGAATCTGCTTCATCGGCGAGCGGCCGTTCCGCGACTTCCTCAACCGCTATCTGCCGACCAAACCGGGCCCGATGATGACGCCCGACGGCAAGGTCGTGGGCGAACACATCGGCCTCGCGTTCTACACGTTCGGGCAGCGCAAGGGCATTGGTCTTGGCGGCAGCAAGGACGGCAGCGGAGACCCGTGGTTCGTGGCGGGCAAGGACATGGCCTCGAACACGCTCTACGTTGTGCAGGGCCACGATCACCCTTGGCTGCTCGCGCACGAGCTGCGCGCGGGCAATGTGAGCTGGGTGGCAGGCGAGCCGCCGGCGCAGGGCCATGCGTGCGGCGCGAAAACGCGTTATCGCCAGGCCGACGCGCCCTGCTCGTTCCATACCGCAGACGAATTCGGCGCGGGCCAGTTCACGCTGCGTTTTCCCGATGCGCAATGGGCCGTGACGCCTGGCCAGTCGGCGGTGCTCTATGACGGCGACGTGTGCCTGGGCGGCGGCATCATCGAAGCGGTGACGACGCTCGCGCCGCACGTGCCCGCGGTACTGCCGCCCGAAGCGCCGAAGAAAAAGAAGCGCGTACCGCGCAAGAAGCCCGCTACGGCCACGACGGCGTAATGCACGCATCGTCAGGCAAAACGTAAGAAAACACCGCGCGGCGCCCCTGGGCGCCGCGTTTTTTTTGCAGACTTTCGACGCCTGCCAAACGCCGCTCAAACGGCATGCCCGCTTCCCTGCCAGATTCACGAACTTGCGGCATCATTCCCGCAAGCCGCGCCCAGCAACCGCGCGGCTGACGCGCACCGCCCCTTCACAAGAGGAGAGCCAAAGGCGCGCACTAAATCAAGTTCGAGGAGTTCCCCCAATGTTTTCCCGACGTTATCTCGCCATGTGGGGCGCGGTGCTGCTGCTCGCGGCCTGCGTCGCCGCGGCTGCGCTCCATCATCTGTCGTGGTACTGCGTAATTGTGCCCGCGCTGCTCGTCGCGCTCGGCCTCTACGATATGTTCCAGGAGCGCCACGCGATCCTGCGCAACTACCCGATCTGGGGCCATCTGCGCTTTCTGTTCGAATTCGTGCGGCCCGAGATCCGCCAGTACTTCGTCGAGGACGACACCGACGAAAAGCCGTTCTCGCTCGCACAGCGCAGCCTCGTCTACCAGCGCGCAAAGAACGCGGTGGACAGCCGCCCGTACGGCACCGAACTCGATGTGAAGGCCGTGGGCCACGAGTGGATCAGCCATTCGCTCGCGCCCACGAAGCTCGCAGGCAGCGACTTCCGCGTGCTCGTCGGCGCGAACCGCGCGCAACCGTACTCGATGTCGATCTTCAACATCTCGGCGATGAGCTTCGGCGCGCTCTCCGCGAACGCAATCCGCGCGCTCAACATGGGCGCGAAGAAAGGCGGCTTCGCGCACGACACTGGCGAAGGCTCGATGTCGAAGTATCACCGCGAGAATGGCGGCGACATCATCTGGGAGATCGCCTCGGGCTACTTCGGCTGCCGCAACGATGACGGCACGTTCAGCGCCGAGAAATTCCAGCGCCTCGCGAACGAGCCGCAGGTGAAGATGATCGAGGTGAAGCTCTCGCAAGGCGCGAAGCCCGGCCACGGCGGCATGCTGCTCGCAGCGAAGGTCACGCCCGAGATCGCCGAAACGCGCGGCATTCCCATTGGCAAGGATTGCGTCTCGCCCGCGCGCCACTCGGAATTCTCCACGCCGCGGGGGCTGCTCGAATTCGTCGAGCGTCTGCGCAAGCTCTCGGGCGGCAAGCCCACGGGCTTCAAGCTGTGCATTGGGCATCCGTGGGAATTTTTCGGCATCGCCAAGGCGATGCTCGAAACCGGCATCCTGCCCGACTTCATCGTCGTGGACGGCGCGGAAGGCGGCACGGGCGCAGCGCCCCTCGAATTCACCGACCATATCGGCACGCCGCTGCAGGAAGGACTGCTCCTCGTGCACAACACGCTCGTGGGCATCGGCCTGCGCGACAAGATCAGGATCGGCGCGAGCGGCAAGATCATCACCGCATTCGATATCGCGCGCACGCTCGCGATCGGCGCGGACTGGGTGAACTCGGCGCGCGGCTTCATGTTCGCCGTGGGCTGCATCCAGGCGCAGAAGTGCCATTCGGACCGCTGCCCGACCGGCGTCGCCACGCAAGACCCCGTGCGCCAGCGCGCGCTGAACGTGCCGGACAAGGGCGAGCGCGTCTTCAACTTCCATCACAACACGCTGCACGCGCTGCAAGAACTGATTCAGGCCGCAGGTCTTGCGAGCCCGTCGGATCTGCGCGCGCATCACATCGTGCGGCGCGTGTCGTCGTATGAGGTGAAGCTGATGTCGGAACTGCTCAAGTACCTGAAGCCCGGCGATCTGCTCGAAGGCCGCTATCGCTATCAGCTGTATGAGAAGTGGTGGCCGGTCGCGCGCAGCGATTCGTTCGCGCCGGCGGAGGAAAAGATCGCCTGAGAAAGGCGATGTGCGACTTACGCAAAAACGCCCGACGGCACGTAATGCCGTCGGGCGTTTTCACATCGACTGCCGATGAACGGCTGATTAGCCTTGCGGCACCGTGTCGATGAACGACTGACGCTGCGAGAGCTTCTCGAAGTGGCGCGCGAGATTCGGATGCGCCTCGCGCCAGTTCAGCTCCGGCATGCGGAAGTCGAGATAGCCGAGCGCGCAGCCCACGGAGATATCCGCAATCGTGTAGCGGTTGCCCGCGCACCACGGATTACCGTCGAGTCCCTTGGCCATTGCGGCGAGACCTTCGTGGATCTTGCGCTCCTGGCGCTTCACCCACGTCTCGTTGCGCTGCTCCGGCGTGCGTTGCGTGCCTTCGAGGCGGATCAGCACGGTGGCGTCGAGCATGCCATCGGCGAGCGCCTCCCAGCAACGCACTTCAATACGCTCACGGCCAGCGGGCGGAATGAGCTTGGCCACGGGCGAGAGCATGTCGACGTACTCGCAGATCACGCGCGAGTCGAACACGGCCTCGCCGTCGTCCATCACGAGACACGGAACCTTGCCGAGCGGGTTGAAATCGTGAATCGCCGTTTCCTCGCCCCACACGTTTTCGAGCACCAGCTTGTAGTCGATCTTCTTTTCAGCGAGCGTGATCCGCGCCTTGCGGACATACGGGCTGCCGAGCGAACCGATAAGTTTCATACCACCTGCCTTTTCTGGAATCCGGCCGAAGTATACGTTGGATTCACGTTTTTCTGACGTGCCGCCTGTTGCAGTGCAGGATTTTTCCTACAAATGATGTAGGCAGGAGACACCCCCCGGCGGCAGCGGCGCTTGCCGAGGGTAGCCGCGAGCGCGCGCGTCCGTGTGTAGCCAGCGCTACAATCTCGCGATGGACTCGACCCTCAAGCACAGCGCCCCGGCCGCCTCGAGCGAACCCCACCCAGCCGCCAACGTTGCCGACGCAGCCGACATGCAGCGCGGCCCCGACGGCGGCGCGGCGCTCTATCGCGCGCGCCGCGAACGCGTGCTCGCGGCGCTGCGAGCGCAAGGCGGTGGCGTCGCGCTCGTGCCGACCGCACCCGAAGCGCTGCGCAATCGCGACGCGGACTATCCCTACCGGCACGACAGCTACTTCTACTACCTCACAGGCTTCACGGAGCCCGAGGCGCTGCTCGTGCTCGACGCGAACGCGGGTGAAAACCAGCCCGCCGCGATCCTGTTCTGCCGCGCGAAGAACGTCGAGCGAGAAACGTGGGAAGGGTTTCGCTTCGGTCCCGACGCCGCACGCGAAGCGTTCGGTTTCGACGCCGCCTTTCCCTTCGACGAACTCGATGCGCGCATCCCGCAACTCATCGCGAACCGTCCCGCGCTGCACTACGCGCTCGCGGCATCCGGGCGCTTCGACGCGCAGGTGAAGCGCTGGATCGACGCCGTGCGTGCGCAGGGGCGCAGCGGCGTCACCGCGCCCGCCGCCGCATACGACCTGCTGCCGCTGCTCGACGACATGCGCGTGATCAAGGACGCGCACGAACTCGACACGATGCGCCGCGCCGCGAAAATCTCGGCGCTCGCGCACGTACGCGCGATGCAGACGTGCCGGCCCGGCATGCGCGAATACGAGATCGAGGCGGAACTGCTCTACACGTTCCGCAAGCACGGCGCTCAGGCGCCGGCCTACGGCTCGATCGTCGCGGCAGGCGCGAACGCATGCGTGCTGCACTACCCCGCGGGCAACGCGGTGGCGCGCGAGGGCGACCTCGTCCTCATCGACGCCGCGTGCGAGCTGAACGGCTACGCCTCGGACATCACACGCACGTTCCCCGCGAGCGGGCGCTTCACGAGCGCGCAACGCGAGCTTTACGACATTGTGCTCGCCGCGCAGCAGGCAGCCATCGACGCCACGCGGGCGGGCGTGAACTTCGAGGCGCCGCACGACGCCGCAGTGCGTGTGCTCGCGCAGGGGCTGCTCGATACCGGCATCGTCGACCGCCAGCGCTTTGCGAGCGTCGACGACGTGATCGCCGAGCGCGCCTATGCGCGCTTCTATATGCATCGCACCGGGCACTGGCTCGGCATGGATGTGCATGACGCGGGCGATTACCGTGAGCGCGGTCTTGCAGCTAGCGCCGAAAAGCCCGACGCTGCGCCGCCCTGGCGCACGCTGCGCGCCGGCATGACGCTCACGATCGAGCCGGGTCTCTACATCCGCGCGGCCGAGGACGTGCCCGAGCGCTACTGGGACATCGGCATTCGCATCGAGGACGACGCGATCGTCACCGAAACGGGCTGCGAGCTGATCACGCGCGGCGTGCCCGTTGCCGCCGATGAAATCGAAGCGCTGATGCAGAACGCGCAGCGCGGCGCCTGACGCAAGCGCAGACGCGAACACGCGAAGATTCCACACGAAGCAAAGCAAACGACATGAACGCAGTTTCCGGCAGCGCGAACGACACTTCCACCGGCGCGAACGCGCACGCGCATTTCGATCACGACGTGACGATCGTCGGCGCGGGGCCGGTGGGTCTTGCGCTTGCGGGCTGGCTCGCGCGGCGCAGCGCCACGCAAGGTCTCTCGATCGCGCTGATCGACGCGCGCGAACCCGAGGACAGCGCTGGCGATCCGCGCGCCATTGCCGTTTCGCAGGGCAGCCGCACGCTGCTCGAAGCGCTCGCGTGGCCGCACGACGCCACGCCCATCGAGCGCATCCATGTTTCGCAGCGCGGCCATTTCGGGCGCACGCTGATCGACCGCCACGACTACGACCTGCCCGCGCTCGGCTACGTGGCGCGCTATGGCGCGATCGTTCAGACGCTTGCGAACGCCGTGCGCGGTACGCACGTGCACTGGCTGCATCACGCGCAGGCGCACGATCCCGTCGCGGATCACGACGGCGTGACGCTACCGGTCGTGAGCGCAGGGGTCGAGCGGCAGTTGCGCACGCGCATCCTCGTGAACGCCGAAGGCGGGCTGTATCGCGCGCTGCCGCAACACGACACGCAAGACGATACGGACGAGGCCGACGCGAACGCTGTCGTGCCGGCCGCCGAAACCAAACGCACGCGCGACTACGGCCAGACGGCGCTGGTCGGCGTGGTGACGCTCGCAGCTCCGCAGCCACACGTGGCGTGGGAGCGCTTCACGAACGAAGGCCCAATTGCGCTCCTGCCGATGGGCGGCGTGCGCGGCGCGGACTACGCGCTCGTATGGTGCTGCTCGCCTGCGCAGGCCGAACGCAGCGCGCAGCTTGCCGACGCCGATTTCCTCGCCGAACTCGGCGTGGCGTTCGGCGCGCGCATGGGCCGCTTCACGCAAATCCACGGACGCGCGGCGTTCCCGCTCGGCCTGAATGCGCTCGATGCGCTGGTTTCCGGCAACGGCCGCATCGCAGCGGTCGGCAATGCGGCGCAGACGCTGCATCCGGTGGCGGGCCAAGGCCTCAATCTCGGACTGCGCGACGCCCACGCCCTCGCCGACTCCCTCGCGCAACACGGCGCCACGCCACGCGCGCTCGCCGAGTTCGCGGGCCGCCGCGCGTTCGACCGGCGCATGACCATCGGCGCGACGGATACGCTCGCGCGCCTTTTCACCGTCGATTTCGGGCCTCTCGCCACGCTGCGCGGGCTCGCACTCACTGCGCTCGAATTCGCCCCGCCCGTGAAGACGGCGCTCGCGCGGCAAATGATGTTTGGGCAGCGGAGTTGACGCGGCGAACTAAGGGTCGCATCGCTTTTCTTTGCGTGCTGCAAGGCCGCCCCGCGACAAAACCAGGGTCCGCGCTGCGCGACCTCGCATCCTGCTTACGCTAAAATACGCGTTTCCCCTTTTTCAAATACACGCCGATCGCCGCGCCAGCCGGAATGCCATCCGGGTCGCGGCACCGGCCTCGCCCGCGCGTCATGTTCACTATCGGCCGTCACACCTTGCGTAATAACCTGTTCGTCGCCCCCATGGCGGGTGTCACGGACAGGCCGTTCCGCCAGCTGTGCAAGCGCCTCGGCGCGGGCTATGCGGTGTCCGAAATGGTCGCGTCCAACGCGCAGCTCTGGAAGAGCGAAAAGACCATGCGCCGCGCCAATCACGCGGGCGAAGTGGAACCCATCTCCGTGCAGATCGCCGGCGCCGATCCGGACATGATGGCCGAAGCCGCGCGCTACAACGTGGCGAACGGCGCGCAGATCATCGACATCAACATGGGCTGCCCGGCCAAGAAGGTGTGCAACGTCGCGGCCGGCTCGGCGCTGCTGCAGAACGAGCCGCTCGTGGCGCGCATCGTCAAGGCCGTGGTCGACGCCGTGGGCGTGGGCCCCGACGCCGTGCCCGTCACGCTCAAGATCCGCACGGGCTGGGACCGTGACAATCGCAACGCGCTCACCATCGCGCGCATTGCCGAAGAAAGCGGCATCGCCATGCTCACCGTGCACGGCCGCACGCGTGCCGATCTGTATCACGGTGAAGCGGAGTACGAAACGATTGCGGCGGTCAAAGCCGCGGCACGTATTCCGGTGGTCGCGAACGGCGACATTACGTCGCCCCAAAAGGCGCGCGAGGTCCTCGCGCTCACGGGCGCCGACGCCATCATGATCGGCCGCGCAGCGCAGGGGCGCCCGTGGCTGTTCCGCGAAATCGAGCATTTCCTCGCGACGGGCGAGCTGTTGCCGCCGCCGCGCGTGGACGAAATCCAGTCGATCATGAATGAGCATCTGGAGGACCACTACGCGTTTTATGGGGAATTTACCGGCGTGCGTACTGCGCGCAAGCATATCGGCTGGTACACTCGCGGCCTTTGCGGCGCCAATACGTTCCGGCACCGCATGAATACGCTGGACACCACGCGCGAGCAGCTCGTCGCAGTCAATCAGTTCTTCGACGAACAGAAGGCGCGCTCGGAGCGCCTCGTCTACGTCGACGACGAGAACAACGACAGCGACGGCAGCGACGAATCAACCGATCGACTGGCAGCATGAGCAAGCACAATATCGAACAATCCGTCCGCGAGAGTCTGGACATTTACTTCCAGGACCTCGACGGCAGCAATCCGCACGACGTCTACGACATGGTGATGGCGTGCGTCGAAAAACCGATGCTCGAGGTGGTGCTCGAGCAGGCAGGCGGCAATCAGTCGCTCGCCGCCGAGTATCTCGGCATCAACCGCAACACGCTGCGCAAGAAGCTCCAGCAGCACGGCCTGCTGTAACGCCGCTGCGTTTTACTGGACCTTCGGCGCGGACTCCTCGATCTATCGGCAACTCTCCCACATCATGATCAAGCAAGCGCTCATCTCCGTTTCCGACAAGGCAGGCATTGTCGACTTCGCGAAATCCCTCTCGGATCTCGGCGTCAAGATCCTGTCGACCGGCGGCACCGCGAAACTGCTCGCGGACGCGGGCCTCCCCGTCACCGAAGTCGCCGACTACACCGGCTTTCCGGAAATGCTCGATGGGCGCGTGAAAACGCTGCACCCGAAAGTGCACGGCGGCATTCTTGCGCGCCGCGACCTGCCCGAGCACATGGCCGCGCTCGAAAAGCACGACATTCCGACGATCGACCTGCTCGTCGTGAACCTCTACCCGTTCGTTCAGACGGTGTCGAAGGAAGAGTGCACGCTCGAAGACGCGATCGAGAACATCGATATCGGCGGCCCGACCATGCTGCGTTCGGCGGCGAAGAATCATCGCGACGTGACCGTGGTGGTCGATCCCACGGACTACGCGAAGGTGCTGGAAGAGATGCGCGCGAACGGCAACACCGTGAGCTACGCCACGAACTTCCGCCTCGCGACCAAGGTGTTCTCGCACACGGCGCAGTACGACGGCGCGATCACGAACTACCTCACGAGCCTCACCGAAGCGCTCGAGCACAAGTCGCGCAACACCTACCCGGCCGTGCTGAACCTCGCGTTCGACAAGGTCCAGGACCTGCGCTACGGCGAAAACCCGCATCAGAGCGCCGCGTTCTACCGCGACCTCACGACGCCCGCGGGCGCGCTTGCGAACTACACGCAGCTCCAGGGCAAGGAACTCTCGTACAACAACATCGCCGACTCGGACGCGGCCTGGGAATGCGTGAAGACGTTCGACGCTCCTGCCTGCGTGATCATCAAGCACGCGAATCCGTGCGGCGTGGCGATCGGCGCGAACGCGCTCGAAGCTTACTCGAAGGCGTTCCAGACCGACCCGACCTCGGCGTTCGGCGGCATCATCGCGTTCAACCGCGAAGTGGACGAAGCAGCGGCGCAAGCCGTGGCGAAACAGTTCGTCGAAGTGCTGATCGCGCCGTCGTTCTCGGCAGCAGCCAAGGCCGTGTTCGCCGCGAAGCAGAACGTGCGTCTGCTTGAAATCGCGCTCGGCGATGGCCATAACGCATTCGACCTGAAGCGCGTGGGCGGCGGCCTGCTCGTGCAATCGCTCGACGCGAAGAACGTGCAGCCGCACGAACTGCGCGTGGTGACGAAGCGTCACCCGACGCCGAAGGAAATGGACGACCTGCTCTTTGCATGGCGCGTCGCGAAGTTCGTGAAGTCGAACGCCATCGTGTTCTGCGCGAACGGCATGACGATGGGCGTGGGCGCGGGCCAGATGAGCCGCGTGGACTCGGCGCGCATTGCCAGCATCAAGGCCGAGAACGCGGGCCTCAAGCTCGCGGGCACGGCAGTCGCGTCGGACGCGTTCTTCCCGTTCCGCGACGGCCTCGACGTGGTGGTCAATGCGGGCGCGACCTGCGTGATCCAGCCGGGCGGCTCGATGCGCGACGACGAAGTGATCGCCGCCGCCGACGAGCACAACATCGCCATGGTGGTGACGGGCATTCGCCACTTCCGTCACTGACCCTTGCGTGCGGCGCGTGACCTGCACGTGACGCGCCGTTTGAGCAAAGCCCGCCGGACTCGTGTCCCGCGGGCTTTTTCTTTGCACGGCACACCGCGTTCGTTCGCGCCGTCAAGGCTCGCGGCATGTATGCCGTTCGTTGTACCATCGCAGCACATCCGTTTTCCCCGCACTTCATGAGAATCCTCGGCATTGACCCCGGCTTGCGCGTCACCGGCTTCGGCGTGATCGAGCGTCACGGCCATCAGCTCACGTATGTCGCAAGCGGCGTCATCCGCACTGCCGATGCCGATCTGCCCACGCGCCTCGGCACCATCTTCGAAGGCGTCGCCACGCTGATCCGCCAGCACGCGCCCGACCAGGCCGCGATCGAAAAGGTCTTCGTCAACGTCAATCCGCAGTCGACGCTCCTGCTCGGGCAGGCGCGCGGCGCGGCCATCTGCGGGCTGGTTTCGGGCGGCGTGCCGGTGGCCGAATACACCGCGCTGCAACTCAAGCAAGCCGTGGTGGGTTACGGACGCGCGACCAAGGAGCAGATGCAGCAGATGGTCGTGCGCCTGCTCGCCCTCACGGGCACGCCCGGCACCGACGCCGCGGACGCGCTCGGCATGGCGATCTGTCACGCCCACGGCGGGGATGCGCTTGCCACGCTAGGCGGGCTTGCACCTGCGCTCGCGAAGAAGGGCATGCGGGTGCGGCGTGGACGGTTGATCGGCTGAATACCTTGCTGAATGCGTGCTGATGCATCCGGCCGAACGGCCAACGTTCCAGCCGCGTTCTCCGTACTGCCCTGCCCTCGGCTACACTCCTGAGCTTTCCCTCATCACAGAAACCGCCATGATCGGTCGCATTGCCGGCGTATTGCTGGAAAAGAACCCGCCGCACCTGCTCATCGACTGCAACGGCGTCGGCTACGAAGTCGATGTGCCGATGAGCACGTTCTACAACCTGCCCGGCACCGGCGAAAAAATCGTGTTGCTCACGCAAATGATCGTGCGTGAAGACGCGCATCTGCTCTTCGGCTTCGGCACGCAGGAGGAACGCTCGACGTTTCGCGAACTGCTCAAGATCAGCGGCATCGGCGCGCGCATGGCGCTTGCCGTGCTCTCGGGCATGAGCGTGCACGACCTCTCGCAAGCGGTCACGCAGCAAGATGCGGCGCGCCTCACGCGCGTGCCCGGCATCGGCAAGAAAACGGCCGAACGTCTGCTGCTCGAACTCAAGGGCAAGCTCGGCGCGGACCTCGGCGCGATGGCCGCCGCCGCTTCGCCTTCCGACCACGCAAACGACATCCTCAACGCGCTGCTCGCGCTCGGCTATTCGGAGAAAGAAGGGCTTGCCGCGATCAAGAATGTGCCCGCCGGAACCGGCGTTTCCGAAGGCATCAAGCTCGCGCTCAAGGCACTTTCGAAGGCCTGATCGCCGTCGCGCAGGCCTGAGCTGGGCGGTTAGTTGCGGCGCCATCGTGGCGTTCGGGACGGCCCGCCGCCGCATAGTCTGCGCGGTACAATCGCTGGATGATCGAAACCGACAAACTCGCCGCCAACCACGCCAGCGCCGACCGCGTGATCGCCGCCACGCCCGCCTCGACCCACGAGGAAGCGTTCGAACGCGCATTGCGCCCGCGCCAGCTCGACGAATATGTCGGCCAGGAAAAGGTGCGCGGCCAGCTCGAGATCTTCATCGAGGCTGCGAAGCGCCGTTCCGAACCGCTCGACCACGTGCTGTTGTTCGGGCCGCCGGGCCTTGGCAAAACCACGCTTGCGCACATCATCGCGCGCGAAATGGGGGTCAATCTGCGGCAGACGTCGGGACCCGTGCTGGAGCGCGCAGGCGATCTCGCGGCGCTGCTCACCAATCTCGAAGCCAACGACGTGCTCTTCATCGACGAGATTCACCGGCTCTCGCCGGTCGTCGAGGAAATCCTGTACCCGGCGCTCGAGGACTACCAGATCGACATCATGATTGGCGAAGGGCCGGCCGCGCGCAGCGTGAAGCTCGACCTCCAGCCGTTCACGCTCGTAGGCGCGACCACGCGCGCGGGCATGCTCACGAATCCGCTGCGCGACCGCTTCGGCATCGTCTCGCGCCTCGAGTTCTACAACTCGAGTGAGCTTTCGCGCATCGTGCAGCGCTCCGCCTCGCTGCTCGGCGCGCAGATTCATCCTGACGGGGCGCTCGAAATCGCGCGCCGTTCGCGCGGCACGCCGCGTATTGCGAACCGCCTGCTGCGCCGCGTGCGCGACTACGCCGAAGTCAAGGCCGACGGCGCGATCACCGCGACGGTCGCCGACGCCGCGCTGCGCATGCTCGACGTCGATCCCGTAGGCTTCGACCTGATGGACCGCAAACTGCTCGAAGCCATCCTGCACAAGTTCGACGGTGGCCCGGTGGGCGTGGACAACCTTGCCGCCGCAATCGGCGAGGAGCGCGACACGATCGAGGACGTGCTCGAACCGTATTTGATCCAGCAGGGCTATCTGCAACGCACGCCGCGCGGCCGCGTGGCCACGCAACTGAGCTACCGCCACTTCGGCCTCACGGTGCCGGACGACGCATCGGCGGGCGGCGACTGGGCACCGGACGCGTCGTAAGGCGCGGCACATCCGCGTAGCACACCCCGCAGCACACCCATCGCGCAACGTCAACGCAGCGCGAACGAGAGCACGATGTCCGATCACGCCGGCCTGCCTCCCAACGCTCCCGAGCCGACCGGCCTTGCCCGTCAACTCGCGCGCCGCCTGCGCATGACGCTCGCCGAAAGCATCACGCACCTCACCACCGGCAGCGGCCCGAAACTCGATTACTCGAATCCGCCGGGCGACCCCGGCCTCTTCGGCCCCGACGCCGTTTGCTGGAAAGTCCACGCCGATTTCGCCGCGATGATGGCGGGCGGCGTCAGTGCGCTGCTGCTTCAGGCGCTGCATCCGCTTGCGCTCGCCGGTGTGTGGGACCATTCGACGTTTCGCATCGACATACTCGGGCGGCTGCGACGCACCGCGACCTTCATCGCGGGCACGACGTACGGCAGCCGCGCCGACGCGCTGGCTTTGATCGAACGCGTCAAGACGATCCACCTCGCCGTGACGGGCACCGCGCCCGGTGGCCGCCCCTATCGCGCGAGCGATCCCGCGTTGCTGACGTGGGTGCACGTGGCCGAAGTTTCGAGCTTTCTCGGCGCGTATTTGCGCTTCGTGAATCCCGCGCTGCCGGGTGAGATGCAGGATCAGTACTACGCCGAAGTCGCGCGCATCGCCGAACTGCTTGGCGCAATGAACGTGCCGCGCTCGCGCGCCGAAATCTCGGCGTATTTGCAGTCGATGCAGCCCGAACTCGTCGCGAGCGACCGCACGTTCGAGGTCGTGCGCGTGCTCAAGCAGGCGCCAGCGCCGCGCCCGGGAATGCGCCCCGCCGGCGCGCTGATCAGGAACGCGGGCATCGACCTGTTGCCGCCCTTCGCGCAGCAAATGCTCGGTTTCGACTCCTTCGCCTTCACGCGCCGCGCTCTCGTGCGGCCCGGCATGCGAGCGGTCGCACCGGTATTGCGCTGGGCGCTCGTCAATGGCGTGTCCAAACGCGCGCGGCGGCGGGCTGCGGCAAAACCCGCGCAATAAGCGCTGCGCAATAGAAAAACGGCCAACCCGCTCGCGCCGGTTGGCCGTTCCGTTTGCAGCGCGCCGATGCAGCAGGTCGGCTGGGCGCCTGCGTGCTTACATCTTCACCACGTCGAGCAGCGTCTTCTTGCCCGCTTTGTAGTTGTAGAGCGAAATCACGCCGTGCTTGAGGTCGCCCTTCGCATCGAAGGTCGTCTCGCCGATCACGCCCTTGTAGTCCGTGCCCGGGATCTGCGCGAGGATCTTCGCGTGGTCGGTGGAGTTCGCGCGCTTCATCGCGTCGACGACGATGTACACCGCGTCATACGTGAACGGCGCATCGAATTCGATCGGGTGACCGAAGCGTTTCTGGTACTTCGCCGCGAACGCCGCACCGCCGTTCATGCGCTCGACCGCCATGCCGGCCTGCGAGCACACGATATTGTCCGTCGCGGCGCCCGCGAGTTCCGCCAGGCTCTCCGTGCACACGCCGTCGCCCGACAGCACCTTCGCGCGCAGACCGAGTTGCTTCGCCTGCTTCGCGAACGGGCCACCGGTGGCGTCCATGCCGCCGTACATGATCGCGTCGGGATTTTCGCCCTTGATCTTCGTGAGGATCGCGCGGAAATCCACGGCCTTGTCGTTGGTCGCGTCGTGCGAGAGCACCTTCATGCCAAGCGACTTCGCCGTCTTCTCGAACTCGTTGGCGAGGCCCTGGCCATACGCGGTCGAGTCGTCGACCACGGCCACGGTCTTCACGTTCAGGGTCTTCGCCGCGTAATCGGCGAGCGCTGGGCCTTGCTGGGCGTCGGTCGCGACCACGCGGTACGTGGTCTTGAAGCCCTGTTGCGTGTACGAAGGATTGGTCGACGACGGCGAGATCTGCACGATGCCCGCGTCGCTGTAAATCTTCGAAGCCGGGATCGATGCGCCCGAATTCAGATGGCCAATCACGGCAACGACCTTGTCGTCGACCAGCTTCTGCGCGACCTGGGTGGCCTGGCGCGGGTCGGCAGCGTCGTCCTGGGCGTCGAGCGCGAGCGTGACCTTCTTGCCGTCGATCGTGAGACCCTTGGCGTTGATTTCCTCGATCGCGAAGCGCGCGCCGTTCTCGTTGTCCTTGCCGAGGTGGGCCGAACCGCCCGTGAGCGGCCCGACGTGGCCGATCGTGACGACCTGGTCGGCCGCCGCATTGCCCGACAGCGCTGCGAGCGCCATGACCGCTGCGCTCACCGGCAGCAGTTTGTGAAGCTTGAACGTCATTGAACTTTCTCCTGCGTGTTTTTCTGGGAATACCCGTTCGTATAGCAACCTTGGGCACGCGGCCTCGCGCTTGTCATGCGCGCGCGTCCCTCTTCAACGCAGGGCCGGGCCTCACGCCCGGTGGCCAGTGCGCCCAAAGGTCGGACAAATGTTAGCAGGACGCTTAACTTTGTGGTTGGGCTTTGGAAAGAACCCGAAAGCAAGCGGAAAGAAAATAGCCGAGGCCTGAGCCTGAAGACAGGCGCAGCACTGGAACAATGCGAGGATGGGGAAGGCTGGAAAAACAGGACAGCGCGGCTGGAGGCCGCGCTGCCTGGGAAGACAGGTTAGCGTCCAGGCGCGGGCGTGCGCTTGAAGCCGTCGTCGGCGCTGACACCACCCAGATGCGCCACGTCGCCCCACGCGACGACGCGCGCCTGCGTCACGTAGTCGCCGCGTTCAAAATCGACGACATTCACGCTCGTGTTGAGGAGCGGCCACGCGCGCGGCGCGTCGAGCGTGAGGCCGTTCGCGAACCGGTACACGCAGTCGAGCACGCCGCCGTGCGCGACACACGCGATACGGCCGCCCGGATGCATGGCAAGGATCGGCTCGAGCGCGTGCAGCACGCGGTGGTAGAACTCGCGCTGCGACTCGCCTTCGGGCGGCGCGAAACCGGGGTCGCGCGTTTGCCAGTGCGCGTACTCGTCCGGAAAGCGCTCGGAGATTTCGTCGCTGTCATGGCCCTGGAACGCGCCATAGTTGCGCTCGCGCAGCCCTTCAGTGAGCTGCACCGGCAAACCCAGCGCATCGGCAATAGGCTGCGCCGTCTGTTGCGCGCGCAACAGATCGCTCGACCAGATTGCGTCGAGCCGCGCGCCCGTCTGCACTTCCTTCGTGAGCCGCGCGCCGAGCTGCTGCGCTTGCGCCACGCCACTTGCTGCGAGCGGAATGTCGATATGTCCCTGGATGCGCTTGATGCGGTTCCAGTCCGTTTCGCCGTGGCGGATAAAGAGGATCTGCGTGTTCATGGTTCAGTTGCGCACTTGCAGCCAGAACGTGACGGGGCCGTCGTTGACGAGCGACACCTGCATGTCGGCGCCGAACTCGCCGGTCTCGACGGTCGTATGCTTCTCGCGCGCGGCGGCGACGAAATAATCAAACAGACGCCGCCCCTCTTCGGGCGGCGCGGCCGGCGTGAAGCTCGGGCGCAGGCCGCTGTTCGTATCTGCGGCGAGCGTGAACTGCGAGACGAGCAGCAGGCCGCCGGGGGCGCCGTTGCCATCGATATTCTGCACGCTCAGGTTCATCTTGCCCGCCGCGTCGCTGAACACGCGATAGCCGAGCAGCTTCGCGAGCAGCTTGTCGGCGCTGGCCTCGGTGTCGCCACGCTCGGCACAAACCAGCGCGAGCAGCCCCTGGCCGATCGCACCAGTCACGCGCTCGCTGCCGCCCTGCGCCACGCGCACTTCCGCGCGGCGCACGCGCTGGATCAGCGCAATCATGCGGTGAGCGTCACGCGCGCAAAGCGCCGCTTGCCCACTTGCACGACGAACTCGCCCGCCTCGACCTTGAGGCCCTTGTCGGAGACGGTAGCGCCGTCGATCTTCACGCCGCCCTGCTCGATGTTGCGCAGTGCTTCGCTCGTGGACGGCACGAGCCCCGCCTGCTTGAGCAACTGGCCGATGGCAATCGGCGCGCCCGCGAGCGTGATCGACGGAATGTCGTCCGGCACGCCGCCCTTGGCGCGGTGGTTGAAGTCTTCGAGCGCGCGCTCGGCGTCGGCCTGCGAGTGAAAGCGCGCGACAATCTCCTGCGCGAGCAGCACCTTGAAGTCGCGCGGGTTGCGGCCCGCTTCGATTTCGCGCTTGAAGCGCTCGATCTCGTCCATCGGCCGGAACGAGAGCAGCGTGAAGTAACGCCACATCAGCACGTCGGAAATGGACATGAGCTTGCCGAACATGTCGTTAGGCTTCTCGCTGATGCCAATGTAGTTGTTCTTCGACTTCGACATCTTCTCGACGCCGTCGAGGCCTTCGAGCAGAGGCATCGTAAGAATGCACTGCTGTTCCTGTCCGTACTGCTTCTGCAGTTCACGGCCAACGAGCAGGTTGAACTTCTGGTCCGTGCCGCCGAGCTCGAGGTCCGCGTTGAGCGCGACCGAGTCGTAGCCCTGCATGAGCGGATACAGGAACTCGTGGATCGAGATGGGCACGCCGCCCTGGAAGCGCTTGGTGAAGTCCTCACGCTCCAGAATGCGCGCAACCGTGTAGCGCGACGCGAGCTTGATCATGCCGTCAGCGCCGAGCGGCATCGACCATTCGCTGTTGTAGCGGATTTCCGTCTTTTCGCGGTCGAGCACAAGCGCGGCCTGCTCGAAGTACGTTTTCGCGTTCGATTCGATCTGCTCGCGCGTGAGCGGCGGGCGCGTGGCGTTGCGGCCCGACGGGTCGCCGATCAGCGAAGTGAAGTCGCCGATCAGGAAGATCACGGTATGGCCGAGATCCTGCAACTGGCGCATCTTGTTGAGCACGACCGTATGGCCGATGTGGATGTCGGGCGCGGTCGGGTCGAGGCCGAGCTTGATGCGCAGCGGCTTGCCGGTGGCCGCGCTGCGGGCGAGCTTCTGCTCGAATTCTTCTTCGATCAGCAGTTCGTCCACGCCGCGCTTCGTGACGGCAAGCGCGTGACGGACTTCGTCGGTGACCGGAAAGGCGTCTTTTGCGCCGGTGTTGGCGCCGTTGCTGGAGGTGGGCTCGTTGCTCATGCTTCGATCGGTTCGGTCGTTAAGTCTGGGTCTAGACCGCAATTTTACGTGATTCGACTCGCCAGGCTGAGGTTTGCGGGTGTTTGCGGGTCGCTCACGCGGCTTTGACTCATGATTCTCCAGACTCAGTAGATCGAACATGAGGGGTCTGGAGCCAGGATTCGGCTTGTGTCGGTGCGCGGAGTCAACGTCGAGACCCAAGGGATCGATCTCACGCAGGGCTCCAGTACCGCCCATATTCGAGCGGCGAAGATGAGCGTCCCACGTTGCGAAGGCGGCCAACAGTCAGCCGTTCGGCTTACGCTAGAACGGCATTGCGCCGATAATTCCCTCGCAGGGCACTGAATTGCATTGATAAAGGAGCACAACGTGGCGCCACGCGACGCACGAAACGAGAGCGCACACGCCGCGGACGGCGTGTATTTCGGCCTGATGTCGGGCACGAGCATGGATGGTGTTGACGGCATTTCCGTGCGCTTCGCGGCTGGCCAGCGGCCAGTGGTGCTGGCGGAGGCCTTCGTCGGCTTCGCGCAGGGGCTGCGCGAGGCGCTCTTTTCGTTGCAGCAGCCAGGCGAGAACGAGATCGAGCGCGAGGCGCTCGCCGGCAATGCGCTCGCGGCCCGCTATGCGGTGTGCTGCCACGAGTTGCTGCGCGCGGGCAATGTTGCCTCCGGCGATGTACGCGCCATCGGCGCGCACGGCCAGACCGTGCGGCATCGTCCGGAGAAGGGATACACGGTGCAGATCCAGAACCCGGCGCTGCTCGCGGAACTCACCCACATCGACGTGATCGCCGACTTCCGTAGCCGCGACGTCGCCTCGGGCGGCCAGGGCGCGCCGCTCGTGCCCGCGTTCCACGCGACGCTGTTCGGCTCGCGGGAAGAAACACGCGTGGTCTGCAACCTGGGCGGCATCAGCAACATCACCGTGCTCTCGTCGACGGGCACCGTGCGTGGCTTCGATTGCGGTCCCGCCAATGCCCTGCTCGACCTCTGGGCCGAACGCCATCTGGGCAAGCCCTACGACGAGAACGGCAAGTTCGCCGTGAGCGGCAATCTGCATCAGCCGCTTCTGAACGCCCTGTTGGACGAACCGTTTTTCGAGCAGCAGCCGCCCAAGAGCACAGGCCGCGATCTTTTCAACGCCCAGTGGCTCGACGACAAGCTCAAGGGCTTCGAGTCGCTCACGCCTGCCGACGTGCAGGCCACGCTAGTCGCGTTGACTGCCGTGAGCGTGGCGCGCGAGATCGAGCGTCACGCGAGCGATTGCCGCGCCGTGTATGTCTGCGGCGGCGGCGCGCGCAATGCGGCCTTGATGACGGCGCTGCAAAAGGCGCTCGAAACGGGCGGTGTGGCGGGCGTGCCGGTCATGACCACAGAGGCGCTAGGCGTGCCGCCGCATCAGGTCGAGCCGCTTGCCTTCGCGTGGCTGGCCATGCGTTGCGTGGCGCGCGAGCCGGGCAATCTCGCCGCCGTCACCGGCGCTGCCGGCGAACGCGTGCTGGGCGCGATTTATCCGCGCTAAAGTGAGCGCGCGCCAATAAAAAAAGGGGCCGAAGCCCCGTTTTCTATTTACAGCAGCAATCGATCAAACCGAGAACGACGAGCCGCAACCGCACGTGGTGGTCGCGTTCGGGTTCTTGATGACGAATTGCGCGCCATTGAGATCGTCCTTGTAGTCGATCTCGGCGCCGACGAGGTACTGATAGCTCATCGAGTCGATCAGAAGCTGGACGCCGTTGCGGTCCATCACGGTGTCGTCTTCGTTGACCGTCTCGTCGAACGTGAATCCGTACTGGAAGCCCGAGCAGCCGCCGCCCTGCACGAATACACGCAGCTTCAGCTCCGGGTTGCCTTCCTCGTCGATCAGTTGCTTGACCTTGTCAGCCGCTGCTTCGGTGAAAACGAAGGGACCGGGCATTTCGGTCGCGGTAGTTTCGGTGACAGCGCTCATTCGAACTCTCCAAAAAAGCTTCTAGCCGCTATTGTAGGGCTCTTCCCGATATCGTGCTTAAGCCCACAAAATCAAGGGTCTCTCCAACCTTTCGCAGCCTGCGCGCGCCACGCGTGGGACGCGCCGAAAAAAACGAAAAAGCCGCCCGGCGCACGGAGCGCGGACGGCTTTTGCAGCAGCACTGCGCCCCGCGAGGGGCACAGGCCCAAAGCGCCAATCTGAAATTAACGCTTCGAGAACTGCTTGCGGCGACGTGCCTTGTGGAAACCGACCTTCTTACGTTCCACTTCACGTGCGTCACGGGTGACGAAGCCAGCTTGCGACAGTGCCGGCTTGAGCGTTGCGTCGTAGTCCATCAGCGCGCGCGTGATGCCGTGGCGAACTGCGCCGGCCTGGCCGGTTTCGCCGCCGCCCGTCACGTTCACCTTGATGTCGAACGTCGTGCCGTGGTTCGTGAGTTCCAGCGGTTGACGCACGATCATCAGCGACGTTTCGCGCGAGAAGTAATCAGCAATAGGCTTGCCGTTGACGACGATTTCGCCCTTGCCCGACTTGATGAAGACACGAGCGACCGCGCTCTTGCGGCGGCCCGTACCGTAATTCCAGTTACCGATCATGTGGGCTCCCCTTAGATCTCGAGCGCCTTCGGCTGTTGCGCCGAGTGCGGGTGCGTTGCTTCAGCGTAGACCTTCAGCTTCTTGATCATCGCGTAGCCGAGCGGGCCCTTCGGCAGCATGCCCTTCACGGCCTTCTCGAGCGCGCGGCCCGGGAAGCGTTCTTGCATCTTGCCGAACGTCGTTTCGTAGATACCGCCCGGGTAGCCCGAGTGACGGTAGTACTTCTTGTCGGTGGTCTTGTTGCCCGTGACCTTCAGCTTGCCGGCGTTGATGATGATGATGAAATCACCAGTGTCGACGTGCGGGGTGAACTCAGGCTTGTGTTTGCCGCGAAGACGGCGTGCCACTTCGCTGGCGACACGGCCGAGAACCTTATCCGTCGCGTCAATCACGTACCATTCGCGCTGCACTTCATGTGCCTTGGCGGAAAAAGTCTTCATGATCGATCCAAAAAAAATGCTGTGCCCTGTGTTGGTCCTGCTTGTATGGTGACGCTCGTTGGCGCCGGCGCAGGCTCTCCCTGTATGGGTTTCCCCATTCTTCCCGCGGGCATGGATGCGGGAAACCTAAGATTATAAAGGGGAATTTGGCCGCGAGTCAAAATATTGCTTGCGGTGGGAGTAGCGGCTGAGCAAAACGGGGCCGGCGGACGAAAAAAAGCCCGAACGCGTTGTTCGGGCTTAATCCACTCTTTGGAGGAGGGTGGAGGAGACATGCTGAGGTGTCGTGAAGCACGACAACCAATGAGGTGAATTATACGGATGAGCCTTGTGCGATGCAAGCGCGTTTGCATTGCGAAATACGAAACCATAATGTGAAATTCGTTGGAATCAATGCGTCGGCACAAAAAACTCATAAAAATCAGAATCTTAAAGATCCGCCTCGCGAAAGGCAGGCGGGCGAACTAGAGCGAAACCCCTAATTGCGCAAGGGAAATCCGCCTTGTTCACAGGATGTCGCGCCGCAACATTCAAGCACGCGGCATAAGGCGCGCGCGGCCGTGTCCCCCCGGACATACCAGTAAGGCGCGGGCTACAATGCCGTCTGAATCAAGAAACCGCGCAGAGGCATACGCACATGGAATGCAAAGTTAGCTGGATGGGACAAGACGGCATGGCGTTCGCAGCCGAAACGGGCAGCGGCCATCTCGTCAACATGGACGGCGCGCCGGAAGGCGGCGGCCACAACCTCGCGCCGCGGCCGATGGAGATGGTGCTGCTCGGCACCGGCGGCTGCACGGCCTACGATGTGGTGCTGATCCTCAAGAAGAGCCGCCAGGAAGTGAGCGGCTGCAGCGTGACGCTCAAGGCCGAGCGTGCGAGCGAGGACCCGAAGGTCTTCACGAAGATCCACTTCCACTTCACCGTGACCGGCAAGAATCTGAACCCGGCCACCGTGGAGCGCGCCATCAACCTCTCGCACGACAAGTACTGCTCGGCGTCGATCATGATCGGCAAGACCGCCGAAATCACGCATACGTTCGAGATCGTCGCGGCTTAAGACCTGCGGCAAAAGAAAAAGCCGGCGCGGTTCATCGAAGAACCGCGCCGGCTTTTTGCATGAATGAGGCTGCAAAGCAGGCCGATAAGCCGGATTCTGTGCACACGCCGCGTCCGAAGACGCGCCGCGCGTGGCAGCCATTCCTCTAGGCGCGCCATTGCTGACGCGCTCAAGCTTCCTACCCGCAGACGGAATGGGGGCCCCATCCTGCATCCCGAAGATGCGCGCCTGCCTACTTGGAATTGCTCCGGGTGGAGGTTACCGTGCCGTCTACGTCGCCGCAGACGCGGTGCGCTCTTACCGCACCGTTTCACCCTTACCTGATCCCGACCGAAATCGGGCCATCGGCGGTCTGTTCTCTGTTGCCCTGTTCCGCGTGTCGCCACGGATGGCCGTTAGCCATCACCCTGCCCTGTGGAGTCCGGACTTTCCTCGCCCCCTCGACCGAAATCTCGGAGCCGCGACTGCCTGGCCTGCTTTGCGAGGCGCGATATTAGCACGTGCGGGCGCGCGGCGCCTGGGGCCGGATCGATTGCTGAGCGCCGGCCTTTCAGCGAGCGCGGCGGCCGGCGCGAAAGACCGTGGCGTCGTCGTAGAACGACGGGTCTTCGTTTTGCGCCCACCAGCCCGGGATGCCGAGTACAGGCAGCGGTGCGAAGCTGCGCCCGCTGAGCGCAGCGTCGGCGGCGAGCGTGGCGCTCACCGTCTCGTCCAGATACGCGTCGCGTTGCGCGCGCGGCCACGTGAAATACGCTTGCGGGACCTCGACCACCCATGCGTGCGCCGTGCACGCCGCATAGGGCGAAATCAGCTTTTCGAGCAGCGCATGGCCGAAGACGCGGACTTCGCAGCGTGCCAGGCCGATCGTCTCTTCGAACGCGGCTTCCCAGCCCGTGCGCTGCGCCGCGAACAGCGTGCGCCAATCGAAGCCGCGCAGCGCGGTGATGAGCGCCGCGTCCGATGAGGCATAGAGCACCGAGTTCTCATCGAAGAGCGTGAGCGCGTCACGCACGCCGCCGCGCGTGGGGCCGACGCCCTGCACATCGATCGCCGCGGCCTGGCGTGCGTTGAGCGTCGCCTTGATGCGCGGGAACGCAAACCAGGCCAGCGCGTTGAAGAAGTCGTGGAGATTGTGTCGCGTCGGCACGCAGCCCGTCGCCGCGATATGCGCCTCGTAGGCCGAGCCTTCGGGCAGGTCGTCCTGCGCGATGAAGCGTAGCGACTGGCCGCGGCCCGTGCTTTGGGCGGCGGCCAGCGCATCGGCGTTCAGTTCAGCCAGGTACGCCGCGTATCCCGCCAGCGCGGCCCGCTGCCAACGCCGGCCGCGCGCCTCGTGCTGCGCGAACCAGGGGCGGGCCCAGTCGATGTCGGTGAAACTGCCCAGCGGCATGGTCCGGCGCGGTTCGCGCGCGGGCATCGGTGCGTGGGCATCGACTGCCCCGATCGGGCCGATCGTTGCGTCAGCAGCCACACCGTGCCCCGCGTCGCTCAAGCGAGCTTCCAGCCGATCGTCTCGCCGCCGCGCAGCGGCACGACGGGCGTGTCGCCGGCCTCGACTTCGGCGGGCAGCGTCCAGGTCTCGCGGCGCAACGTGACCGTTTCGGTCGCGCGCGGAAGACCGTAGAAGTCCGCGCCGTAAAAGCTCGCAAAGCCCTCTAGCTTGTCGAGCGCGCCTGCATTGTCGAACGCTTCGGCGTACAGCTCGAGCGCGTGCAGCGCCGTGTAGCAGCCCGCGCAGCCGCACGCGTGTTCCTTCAGGCCCTTCGGGTGCGGCGCGCTGTCGGTGCCGAGGAAGAATCGATGATCGCCCGAGGTCGCCGCTTCCACGAGCGCCACACGATGCGTCTCGCGCTTGAGCACGGGCAGGCAGTAGTAGTGCGGACGGATGCCGCCCTGGAAGATCGCGTTGCGGTTGTACAGCAGGTGATGCGCGGTGATCGTCGCGCCGAGCAGGCCCGGTGCGGCGTGATCGGCGCGGATGTAGTCGACGGCATCCTTCGTCGTGATGTGCTCGAACACCACCTTGAGCGCCGGGAAATCGCGGCGCAGCGGCGTCATCACGCGGTCGATGAAGACCTTCTCGCGATCGAACAGGTCGATGTCGGCGCTCGTCACTTCACCGTGCACGAGCAGCGGCATGCCCACTTCCTGCATGACTTCGAGCGTCTTCGCGCACTTGCGGATGTCCGTGACGCCGGCGTCCGAGTTCGTCGTCGCGCCTGCCGGATACAGCTTCACGCCGTGCACGAAACCGCTCGCCTTGGCGAGGCGGATTTCCTCGGGCGGCGTGTTGTCGGTGAGATAGAGCGTCATCAGCGGCTCGAACGTCGAGCCCGCCGGCAGCGCGGCGAGAATGCGCTCGCGGTAGGCGGCCGCCTGCTCCGTCGTCGTGACCGGCGGCTTGAGGTTCGGCATGATGATCGCGCGGCCGAACTGGCGCGCCGTGTGCGGCAGCACCGCCGCGAGCATCGCGCCGTCGCGCACATGCAGGTGCCAGTCGTCGGGGCGGGCGAGCGTGAGAGTCGTGAGGGAAGAGGCGTTCATGGCGGAAATCAGGCTCAGTAATAAGTGCGCAGCGGAATGAGCAGCGAAATTCCGGGCATATCACGTGTAAGAGCGGGCGTTGACCGATTCGAGTCCAACGCACGCGTTGCCGGCACCGTCGCGTGCACACGACAATTTGCACTGCATCGTCGCTGGCACGCGCCCTTCTACGCAAGCCTGCAATGCATCCGACAAATTTCGTATTGGCGACCCGCAGGCCGGTGATATGCTTGGAAAATCATTATTGTACCGGGTCGACGGCGGGTCCCGCCTACCACTGCAGCCGCCGTCCCAGTCGCGTCTCAGTCGCATCACGCACCATCAGCACCATGTGCCAACTTCTCGGAATGAATTGCGCCGCGCCGACGGACGTCACGTTCTCCTTCACAGGATTCGCGGCGCGCGGCGGCGCCACCGATCACCACGCCGACGGCTGGGGTATCGCGTTCTTCGAGGACAAGGCCTGCCGCCTCTTCATCGACAACGAAGCTTCAGCGCGTTCGCCGATCGCCGAGATGGTCAAGCACTACCCCATCAAGTCGCGCAACACCATCGCCCATATCCGCAAGGCCACGCAAGGCAACTGCGCGCTTGAGAACAGCCATCCGTTCCTGCGCGAACTGTGGGGCCGGCACTGGATCTTCGCGCACAACGGCGACCTGCAGGACTTCAACCCGGAGATGTCGGGCGTGTATCAGCCGGTTGGCACGACCGATAGCGAGCGCGCGTTCTGCCTGCTGCTGCAAGGCTTGCGCGAGGCGTTCCCCGGCGCGCAGCCGCCGCTCGACGAACTGTTCGCCGCGCTGGAATCGCTCACGCGCGAGGTCACGCAGTTCGGCGTCTTCAACTTTCTGATGTCGAACGGCCAGGCGCTGTTCGCGCACTGCTCGACGCATCTCTACTATCTCGTGCGGCGCTGGCCGTTTTCGACGGCACATCTCGTCGATGCCGACGTCTCCATCGACTTCGCCAAGTACACGACGCCCGAGGACCGCGTGGCCGTGATCGCCACCGCGCCGCTCACCGACAACGAGGTGTGGACACGCTTCGCCCCCGGCGACCTGCTGATGTTCCAGCACGGCGACGTGATCGCCCAAACGAGCGTACCGGTGCCGCAGAAGGTGCTCGACAAGCTCGTCAACCCTTCGCTCGATGCGTCGGCCAGCGCGCCGTGCGGCGCGCAACCGGGCGAGATCGACCCGGAGGCGATGGCCGCACTGCAGACCTGGGGCGAGTAAGCCGGGCGACGCCCGAAACGAAAAAGCCGCGCATCGAGCGCGGCTTTTTTGCTTTCTGGAAGCGGGCGAACCCGCAGCCTCAGTGCAGGATCTTCGCCAGAAAATCCTTCGCGCGGTCCGACTTCGGGCTCGCAAAGAAGGCTTCCTTCTGATCGTCCTCGACGATGAGCCCCTGGTCCATGAAGATCACGCGGTGCGCGACCTTCTTGGCAAAGCCCATTTCGTGCGTCACGCACATCATGGTCATGCCTTCCTGGGCAAGCTCCACCATCACGTCGAGCACCTCGTTGATCATCTCAGGGTCGAGCGCCGAGGTCGGCTCGTCGAACAGCATGGCGATGGGGTCCATCGACAACGCGCGCGCAATCGCCACACGCTGCTGTTGACCGCCCGAGAGCTGGCCCGGGAATTTATCGGCATGCGCGCGCAGGCCCACGCGATCGAGCAGTTTCAAGCCCTTTTGCGTGGCCTCGTCCTTGCCGCGGCCGAGCACCTTGATCTGCGCGAGCGTGAGATTCTCGGTGATCGACAGATGCGGGAACAGCTCGAAGTGCTGGAACACCATGCCCACCTTCGCGCGCAGCTTCGAGAGATTGGTGCGCTTGTCGCCCACCGACTCGCCGTTCACGAGGATCTCGCCCTGCTGGAACGGTTCGAGCCCGTTGACGGTCTTGATGAGCGTGGACTTGCCCGAGCCCGAGGGCCCGCACACCACCACCACCTCACCCTTCTTCACTTCCGTCGTGCAGTCGGTCAGCACCTGGAACTGGCCGTACCACTTCGAAACGTTCTTAATTGAAATCATCTTGCGACCTTTTTCTGAAGACCTTTCACAAGGCTCGACGCGATCACGCAAATCACGAAATAACACGCGCCCGCGAACAGTACCATCTCGACCATCGTCCCGTCACGGTCGCCGACATTGGTGGCCGTGCGGAAAAAGTCGGCGAGGCTGATCACGTACACGAGCGAGGTGTCCTGAAACAGCACGATCGCCTGCGTGAGCAGCAGCGGCACCATCGCGCGGAACGCCTGCGGCAGCACCACGTATTGCATGGCCTGGCCGTAGCGCATGCCGAGCGCGAACGAAGCGTTCACCTGCCCACGCGGCACGGCCTGAATGCCCGCGCGAATGATCTCCGAATAATACGCGGCCTCGAACAGTGAGAACGCGATCATCGCGGAAGCGAGGCGAATGTCGATGTCGGGCGACAGACCCAGCACGTTTTGCAGTACCTGCGGCACGATCAGGAAGAACCACAGCAGGACCATCACGAGCGGGATCGAGCGGAAGACCGTGACGTAGCCCTTGGCAAACCATTCGAGCGGCTTCACGCTGGAAAGCCGCATGAGCGCGAGCAGCGTACCCCACAGAATGCCGACCACGATCGCGCACAGCGTGATCTTGAACGTGATGATCGCGCCCGTCCACAGCGTGGGCAACGCGCCCGGAATGCCGCTCCAGTCGAAGTGATGCATCACTTGCCTCCGATGTAGCCGGGCAGACGCGACTTCGCCTCGACCCAGCGCATGAGCGTCATGACGACGAGATTGATGAGCACGTAAGCGAGCGTGACCGCGATGAACGACTCATACGTCTGCGCCGTGTAATCGACGAGCTGGCGCGCCTGGGCCGACAAATCGAGCAGGCCGATCGTCGAGGCCACCGCCGAGTTCTTGAAGATGTTCAGGAACTCGGAAGTGAGCGGCGGCACGATGATGCGGTATGCGACCGGCAGCAGCACATAGCGGTACGTCTGCCACTGCGTGAAGCCCATTGCGAGGCCGGCCGCGCGCTGGCCGCGCGGCAGCGCGTTGATGCCCGAGCGCACCTGTTCGCACACGCGCGCTGCGGTAAAGAGCCCGAGACAGATGACCGACGCCGTGAAGAACTGCACGCCCGGCGGCGACTGCTTGAACGCATTGCCTATCGATTGCGGCACGATTTCCGGCAACACGAAGTACCAGATGAAGAACTGCGCGATAAGCGGAATATTGCGGAAGATCGCCACGTAGACCGTGCCGACGGCCGCGAGAAACTTGTTTGGCACCGTGCGCAGCACGCCGAAGAACGACCCGACGATGAGAGCGATCACCCACGCGCACAGCGACACCGAGACCGTCACCCAGAGCCCGGAGAGGATCCAGCCCAGGTACGTGGTGGGTTCGCCCGTCGAGACCGGGCTGAGCAGAATGCCCCAGTTCCAGTGATAGGACATAGAGACTCCAAGAAAAAGAACGGAAGAAGCGGCGCTTCTTCCGTTCCGTGCTAAACGCTGGATGGAGGTCGAACGGCCGTGGCCGTATTAATCGATCGCCTTGTCGTTCGGATTCTTGAACAGTGCTTTCATGTCGTCGCTCATCGGGAAGTTCAGGTTGAGACCCTTCGGCGGAATCGGCGATTCGAACCACTTCTTGTAGATCACGTCGCCTTCGCCCGAAGTCTGGACCTTGGCGATGGCGTCGTCGGCGACCTTCTTGAACTCAGGATCGTTCTTGCGCATCATGCAGCCGTACGCTTCACGCGATTGCGGCTGGCCGACGATCACGAAGTCGCCCGGATTGTTCGACTTGGCGCGCTCGCCCGCGAGCAGCGCATCGTCCATCATGAACGCCACTGCGCGGCCCGTGGAGAGCGTCATGAACGACTCGCCGTGGTCCTTCGCGCTGATGATGTTCATGCCCATGCTCTTGTCCTGGTTCATCTTGCGCAGAATGCGCTCGGACGTCGTGCCTGCCGTCGTCACGACGGTCTTGCCCTTGAGGTCGGCGAAGTCCTTGATGCCCGAATCCTTCTTCGTCATGAGGCGCGTGCCGATCACGAAAATCGTGTTCGTGAAGGCGGCCTGCTGCTGACGCTCGGCATTGTTCGTGGTCGAGCCGCATTCAAAGTCCACCGTGCCGTTCTGCACGAGCGGAATGCGGTTCTGCGACGTGATGGGCACCATCTTGACCTTGAGGTTCGGCATGTTCAGCTTCTGCTTGACCGCCTCGACGATTTTCATCGCGTAGTCTTGCGAGTAGCCGATCACATTCTGCTTGTCGTCATAGTACGAAAAAGGAATGGACGACTCACGGTGGCCCAGCGAGATGACGCCCGTGTCCTTGATCTTCTTGAGTGTGCCCGCGTCCTGCGCGAAAGCGCTGGTGGCGACGAAACCAAGGAGTGCGAGCAGAGCGGCGGTCTTTTTGATTTGCATTGTTTTCTCCGGTACAGGAACCATCGCCAGTTTAACAAGGTAATTATTTTGAAAGAATCAAGAGTGACCCTGGCGCAACGCTGAATGTGCGAAGACGGACGCCCCCTTGTGGAGAACGTCCGCCTTCTATGCGCCTTGATGTGCAGCGCAAAAACTTGTCACTGCCTCGTCACCACGCGGTCACTGCGCCGTCATTGTTCCGTCACCTCGCGGCGCGAGTGCGCTCCCGCGTGCGATCAGGGGTACAGACCGCGCATTTCGCGCGCCATCAGGATGCGTTTACATGCAACGATGAATGCCGCGGTACGCATCGAGACTTTCTGCTCGCTCGACACTTGCCACACCGCCGTGAAGGCTTCGCGCATCACGCGTTCGAGACGTTCGTTAATCTCGTTCTCGGTCCAGAAGAAGCTCGAGAAGTCCTGCACCCACTCGAAATACGAAACGGTCACGCCACCCGCGTTCGCCACCACGTCGGGAATCACGAGAATGCCCTTGTCGTGCAGGATGTCGTCGGCTGCCGTCGTGGTCGGGCCGTTCGCGCCTTCCACGATGATCTTCGTGCGGATCTTGCCGGCGTTCTTCTCGGTGATCTGGTTTTCCAGCGCGGCCGGAATGAGAATGTCAGTTTCGACGGTCCAGAATTCGTCGTTCGACATGACTTCAGCGCCCGAGAAGCCCGCCACGCCACCCGTCTTCGCGACGTGCTCGAGCAGCGCTTCCGCGCTCATGCCGCTCGAGTTGTAGAGCGTGCCGGTATGGTCCTGCACGGCGACGATCTTCGCACCGGCTTCCTGGTACAGGCGGGCAGCAATGCCGCCGACGTTGCCGAAGCCCTGCACGGCAATGCGTGCACCATCGATCGACAGACCCGTGCGGCGCGCAGCCTCGCAACCGACGACGAACACGCCGCGGCCCGTTGCTTCGCGGCGGCCAAGCGAGCCGCCGAGCGAGATGGGCTTGCCCGTCACGACGCCCGTGGCCGTCTGGCCCTGGTTCATCGAGTAGGTGTCCATCATCCACGCCATGATCTGCTCGTTCGTGTTGACGTCCGGCGCGGGAATGTCGGTGTTTGGTCCGATGATGATGCCGATTTCGCTGGTGTAGCGGCGCGTGACGCGCTCGAGCTCACCACGCGAAAGCGTGCGCGGGTCGACGCGGATACCGCCCTTCGCGCCGCCGTACGGCACGTTCACTGCAGCGTTCTTCACCGACATCCACGCAGACAGCGCCATTACTTCGGAGAGCGTAACGTCCTGGTGATAACGCACGCCGCCCTTGCCGGGACCACGCGAAACGTTGTGCTGGACACGGTAGCCTTCGAAGTGCGCAACGGTGCCGTTGTCGAGTTCGATCGGGCAATCGACGATCAGGATACGCTTCGGACGCTTGAGCGTTTCGAGCCAGCGCGAAAGCGAGCCGAGATACGGCGCTACGCGGTCGACCTGACGAAGATAGTTGCCCCAGGGGCCGAGATCATCGGCGTGGAGATAGGAAGGAACCGACTGCAGTTGGGATGACATGAACGCTCCGATCGAACAAGTGGTGCCATTGTCAGAAAACGCCCACTTGAAATCCAATGCCGTTTGATCATCCCGTTATGCTTTTCGTGCATAACGTCCCCGAAGTCGAAAAAACGTGTCGCGTGCTCCGTGGTTCGGGCCTTACAGGCTGAAATAACCTGACTGTTTGCGCTGCGGGCTGTCGCTGTGTCAGCGCTTGCCCTGCGCAAGTTCCTCGCTTACCGCCTCCCACAACTCACGCACGAGCGCCTGGCGCGCGTCGTCGCCCTGCGTCGCGAACTTGTCGCGATAGAGGCGAATTTCCATGTCGAGCGTGAACTGGCCCTCCGGCACACCGCGCGTGCCCCGGTCGAGGCGGATCAGCTCGCCCTGGGCCACGGCCTCTTCCACCGCGCTGTGCGGCAAAAAGGCGATGCCGTGACCGGCGAGCGTCATCGCCTTGAGTCCTTCTGCCATGTCGGTTTCGTACACTCGGTCCAGATAGAGCCGCGCCGGAGCGTTGGCGACGATCACCTCGGTCATGCGGCCGAGATACGCGTTCGGCGTGTAGGAGAGATACGGCGTGGGCGCATCGGGCGTACCGGGCAGCGTGTAACGCGCGCGCCCCGCGCGCTGCGGCGCCGAATACGGGCTGATCGACTCGATGCCGAGCGTGAGCGTGTCGTAACGCGCGGGGTCGAGCGTCACGGGGTGGCTCGGGTGGTGATAGCCCATCACGAGGTCGCAGCCGCCCTCCACGAGCGACAGCACGGCGTCGTGCACGTTCAGCGCGCGCAGCCGCGTGTGAATGCGGCCGAGCTTCGCCTCGATGCGCTGCAGCCAGCGCGGAAAATACGTGAGCGAAAGCGTGTGCGGCACTGCGAACTCGATCGTCGCGGCGGGCGTGGCCGTGTGACCGCGCAACAGGGTGCGCGCCTCATGAAACTGCGAAAGCATCGCGAGCGCCTGCTCGTAGAAGACCTGGCCTGCCGCAGTGAGACGCGTCGGGTAAACCGAACGATCGATCAGCTCGGTGCCGAGCCACGCTTCGAGCGCTTGAATACGGCGCGAGAAAGCCGGCTGCGTCACGTGGCGCAGTTCGGCCGAGCGGCTGAAACTATGCGTCTCCGCAAGCGAAACGAAGTCTTCGAGCCATTTGAGTTCCATGCGGGGCCAGCGAGCGGATGAGAAGTCCGCATTCTAGGCCCGCGGGCGCCCGCGCGGCGAATTTCGCGCAGCGCTGGCCGGCTACGTTAGCGGGACGTCTGGGAGAGCGCGGTTTCCAGTTCGGCGACCACGCCGCTCCAGTCGCCGAGCGTGGTCTGGCGGAAGACGCGCGCCGACGGATACCACACCGAATCCGCGCGATCCTTGCCCCAGCGCCAGTCGGGCTGTGCGGCAAGCAGCACCCACACCGGCTTGCCGAGCGCGCCTGCGAGGTGCGCGACCGACGTATCGACCGTGATGACGAGGTCAAGCGCTTCGATGAGCGCCGCCGTGGCCGCGAAGTCGTGCAGATCGTCGCCGAGCGCGTCCATCGGCCAGCGGCCCGCGACCGGTGCGAGCTGCGCTGTCCCCGGGCCCTTCTGGATCGCGAACCAGGCGTTGCCGGCGAGCGCCGAAAGCGGCAGAAGCGACTTGAGCGCAACGGAACGGAAAGCGTCGAAATGATGGCGCGGGTTGCCGGCCCAGACGAGCCCGATGCGGCGATGCGCGGCGCCGGCCAGCGCGTTCACGCGTGCGCGCCAGGCGGCGGCCTGCACGGCATTGGCGTGCATATAAGGCATGTCGGCATAGATCGGCCGGCCAGGAAACTTCAGCGGCAGGCTCATCACGTCGCACCAGTAGTCGTAATCCGATGCGATGGCTTCGTCGCTCGGCGCGGCGTCGAGCACGCGCGCAACGCCCGGCACCGTCGCGGCGAGCGACGCCAGTTCCGGTGCGACCCACGCGTGAACCTGCGCGCCCATCTGCGCCAGCAGCCCCGCATAGCGCACGAACTGGATCTGATCGCCCACGCCCTGCTCACGGCAGATCAGGAAGCGCTTGCCAGCGAGCGGCTCGCCCTGCCACTCGGGGCACGGCAACTTCCGGTAGTTGGCCTTGGCGGTCGAGGTGAGCTTGCGGTTCTCGAAGAGCGGCCAACCGTCGATGTAGTCTTCACGCCGCAACATCAGCATGCCGAGCTGAAAACGCGATTCGGGCAGGTCCGGGTTCAGTTCCAACGCGCGTCGATAGTCAATTTCCGCTTCGTCGTAGCGCGCGAGCGCAGTCAGCGCGAATGCCAGATTGTTGACGATGCCCGCGCCATCGGGCTTGAGCTGCGCAGCACGCCGGTAATGCGGAATCGCCTCTTCATAGCGGTGCATCGCGTCGTAGGCGTAGCCGAGCTCGAAGAGCGCGAGCACATTGTCAGGCTCACGCGCGATCACAGCCTCGAAGCAGGCGGCCGCTTCGGCGTGCTTCTCCATCGAGCGCAGCAGTCGGCCCATGTGGATCAGCGTCGTCAGATCATGGGGATCGAGCGCGGCGGCGGCGCGGAACTCCGCAAGTGCGGCGTCTTTTGCGCCGTCGGCTTCCCGTGCGCGTCCGAGATTGAACGCGAAGTGCGCGGATTGCGGCGCAAGCGAGCGCGCACGCCGATAGTGCTGCGCGGCGCCCGCGATATCGCCGAGGTCCATCAGCGCATTGCCGAGATTGTTGTGTGCGTTCGCGAAATCGGGCGCGAGCGCGAGCGCCTTGCGCTGCCAGGCGGCGGCGCCCGCATGGTCGCCGAGGCGGGTCGCGACCACGCCGCGATTGGCAAGATATTCGGCATTCTCGGGCGCCTTCGCGAGCGCGCGGTCCATCAGGGCGGCGGCTTCCTTCAGTTGGTCGCGGCCGAGCGCAATCACGCCCAGGTAGTGCAGCGCGCCGGGATGTTCGGGGTGCGCCGCGAGCGCGGATTGATAGTAAGCGTGGGCGTCGTCGATCTGGCCCGCGCGGTGGCAAGCAAGACCGGCTTCGATCAGAGCAGCGACCTTGTCGGAAGGGAGAATGGGTGCATCGGTGGTCATGGCGGCAAACATTTGATTAAGCGCAAACTTTTGATGTGATCGCACTCTATCCCCGTCTCAAAACTCCCGATCCCGTTAAGAGGCGGCCGCGACGTCACGCCTCAGGGCACGTCACGACCCGCCGCTCAGTCGCCCCTCAGCCGCCGCTGACAGCGCCGGCCTCGGCCCCTGTCGGCAAGGTGATAAAATCTTGGGTTCACGCCGTCTCGAATCTGACTGCAACCGACTGCCAACTGAGCGTAACGCGCTACGTTACGTCCCCATCATGTCCGACACTCGTCCCGATACCCTCTTCGCGCTCAACGCGCTCTCCCCGCTCGACGGCCGCTACGCCTCGAAAACCGAAGCGCTGCGCGACTGGCTCTCGGAAGCCGCGTTCATGCGCAACCGCGTGACCGTGGAAATCCACTGGCTGATCGCGCTGTCGCAGGCGGGCTTCGCGGAAGTGCCGCGCTTCTCGCAAGCGTCGGAGCAGTTCCTTCTCAAGCTCGCCGAGAACTTCACGGCGCACGACGCTGCGCGCATCAAGGACATCGAGCGCGTGACGAACCACGACGTGAAGGCCGTGGAGTACTGGCTCAAGGAGTCGGTGAAGGGTCAGCCGGAACTGGAACGCGCAAGCGAGTTCATCCACTTCGCCTGCACCTCGGAAGACATCAACAACACGTCGCACGGCCTGATGCTCGCGGGCGCCCGCGAGCACGTGATCCTGCCGGCGCTGCGCTCGGTGCATCAACGGCTCGTCACGCTCGCGCACACGCACGCTGACCAGCCGATGCTCTCGCGCACGCACGGCCAGCCGGCCAGCCCCACGACGCTCGGCAAGGAAATCGCCAACGTCGCGGCGCGTCTGGCCCGGGCGATCCAGCGCATCGAGAAGGTCGAACTGCTCGGCAAGATGAATGGCGCGGTCGGCAACTTCAATGCGCACCTCTCGGCGTATCCGGAATTCGACTGGGAAGCGTTCTCGAAGGAAGTCGTCGAACAGCGCCTGAAGCTCGTGTTCAACCCGTACACGATCCAGATCGAGCCGCACGACTACATGGCGGAACTGTTCGACGCTGTGGCGCGCGCGAACACGATCCTGCTCGACCTCGACCGCGACGTGTGGGGCTACATCTCGCTCGGCTACTTCAAGCAGAAGACGAAGGCCGGCGAAATCGGCTCGTCGACCATGCCGCACAAGGTCAACCCGATCGACTTCGAAAATTCGGAAGGCAACCTCGGCCTCGCGAACGCCACGCTGCGCCACCTCGCCGACAAACTGCCCGTTTCGCGCTGGCAGCGCGACCTCACCGACTCGACGGTGCTGCGCAATATCGGCGTCGCGTTCGGCTACTCGCTGCTCGCGTATGACGCGCTGATCCGCGGCCTGGACAAGCTCGAAGTGAACCCGCAGCGCCTGAACGACGACCTCGACGCCACGTGGGAAGTGCTGGCCGAGCCGGTGCAAACTGTGATGCGCCGCTACGGCATCGAGAATCCGTACGAGCAACTGAAGGAACTCACGCGCGGCAAGGGCATCACGCGCGAAGCCCTGCAGACGTTCGTCAGCGGTCTCGCGATTCCTGAAGACGCGAAGAAGCGTCTGCTGGAGATGACGCCCGCCTCGTACGTCGGCAAGGCAGTGGAACTGGCCAAGCGCATTTCGTAATCGCGACACCGCAAGGCCATAAAAAAAGCGCTCGATTGAATCGAGCGCTTTTTCGTTTACGGCCGCGAGATCAGGACGCCTGGTTGCCGCGCGCTTCCATCTGCTTGATCACTTCGTCGACGATCTGTTCCGGCGTGAGTTCGATGCTCACCTCGATCGCCTCGTCGGCGCCCGGCTCTTCGAGCGTGTCGAGCTGGCTTTGCAGCAGCGACGGGTCGAAGAAGTGGCCGGTGCGCGAGGCGAGGCGCTCATGCAGCACTTCGAACGAGCCCTTCAGGTAGACGAAGCACACGTCGCGATCGTTGCCGCGCAGGATGTCGCGATACGAGCGCTTGAGAGACGAGCAGGTGAACACAGCCGTCTCGTGGGCGCGCTGCTTCTCCTCGATCGCCGCGCGTATCGTGCGCAGCCACGGCCAGCGGTCGTCGTCGGTGAGGGGAATGCCGTCGTGCATCTTCTTCTTGTTGGCTTCGCTGTGGAAGGCGTCGCCGTCGGTGAAGGTGCACTTGAGGCGCTCGGCGAGCAATTCGCCGATGCGTGTCTTGCCCGCGCCCGACACGCCCATCGCTATCAGAATCATTTACTGCTCCTCGTTACAACACTGCCGCCAAGGCAAACGTGAGGCCAAGCCCCAGCAGCGAAATAATGGTCTCGAGCAACGACCAGGTCTTGAACGTCTGACCCACGGTCATGCCGAAATATTCCTTGATCAGCCAGAAACCGCCGTCGTTGACGTGCGAGAAGATCAGCGAGCCCGAGCCCGTGGCGAGCACGAGCAACTCCGGCTTCACCGTCATGGCGCTGGCCGATGCGATCGGCGCGACGATGCCGCAGGCCGTGGTCATGGCGACCGTCGCCGAGCCCGTCGCGAGACGGATCATGGCGGCAACGAGCCAGCCGAGCAAAAGCGGCGACAGATGTTCGTTCTGAGCGAGTTCGACGATCTGTTTCGACACGCCGCTGTCCATCAGCACACGGCCAAAGCCGCCGCCCGCGCCCACGATCAGCGTGATGCCCGCGATCGGCGCGAGACAGTCGCCGCAGAACTTCTGGATCTGCTCGCGCGTGAAGCCGCGTTGCGCGCCGAAGGTCCAGAAGCTTACCAGCACGGCGATCAGCAGCGCGACGTCGGAGGTGCCGATGAAGTGCAACAGATTGTTCGGCAACGTCTTGGGCGCGAACACGAGATCGGCCCAGCTGCCGATCAGCATCAGGATCACCGGCAGCAGGATCGTGAAGAGCGTGACGCCAAAGCTCGGCAGTTCGCTGTCGGGCTTCGGCTCGGCCTTGCTCACGAACTGCTCGGAGAGCGGATTGCTTTCCGGCAGCTTGATAAAGCGGTGGATGAAGAGTGCGAAGAGCGGGCCGGCGATGATCGCGCAGGGCACGCCCACGATCAGGCCGTAAGCGATGGTCCTGCCGATGTCGGCGTGATACGCCTGCACGGCGAGGAGCGCGGCTGGGTGCGGCGGAATCAGCCCGTGAACGACCGAGAGACCCGCCACCATCGGCAAGCCGATCAGCAGCAGCGATTTGCCGGTGCGCTTGGCGACGTTGAATGCGATCGGAATGAGCAGCACGAAGCCGACTTCGAAGAACACCGGCAGGCCGACGATGATCGCGACGAACATCATGGCCCAGTGAATATTCTTCTCGCCGAACCAGCGGATGAGCGTCGTGGCAACGCGCTCGGCGCCGCCCGATTCCGCCATCATCTTGCCGAGCATCGTGCCGAGGCCCACCACGATGGCAATGTGGCCAAGCGTGTTGCCGTTGCCGGTCTCGAACGACTTGACGATCTGATCCATCGGCATGCCGACGGCGAGACCGAGCAGCAGCGAAACGATGATCAGGACGAGAAACGGATAAACCTTGAAGCGCGTGATCAGCAGGATCAACGCGGCGATCGCGACGAGCGCGTAAATCAGCAGCATGCTGCCGTGGGCCACTCCCATGAGGCTCTTCTCCAGGTAGTTGTTCGAAGTCCTTTCGCCCTGTGCGGCGACGCGTGTGGCGCGCAACGGCTGCGGCACACGTGGAACTGATGGGGAACGAAAGGGCCGGCCGTCGCCGGGCCGGGGATTGTAGAGCTTATAACGACTTTTGGTGCAGCGTGCTTGAAAGACGAACGAGCCGCGCAACGCGAGCGCCATAAAGGCGTCGTTTGCGCGGCTCGTTGCGCGCCCCTCCTGCACACGAGGGGCGCGGCGTTCCAGTCATCGCTGCGCCGCAGCATACGGCGCGAGCGTCAAGCAGAAGCGCTCTTTCAGCGCACCGGGCGCGAAAGCTCGCTCGCGGCGTGCGCAAGGCGCGTGACTTCGTCCCAGTTCTGCGCGGCGATTGCCGCCTTCGGCGTGAGCCACGAACCGCCCACGCACACCACGTTGGGCAGCGCGAGGAAGGTCGGAGCCGATTCGGCGCTGATACCGCCCGTCGGGCAGAACTTGAGCGTCGGGAACGGGCCGTGGAAGGCCTGCAGCATGTTCAGGCCGCCCGCAGGTACCGCCGGGAAGAACTTGACGATTTCGTAGCCCAGTTCCATCGCGACGATGATGTCCGTCGGCGTCATCACGCCCGGCAGGAGCGGCAGGCCCGCGTCGAGCGAGGCCTGATGGATCTCGCGCGTGAGGCCCGGCGAAACACCGAACTGTGCGCCGGCCTTCTTCGCGAGCGCGCAGTGCTCTGGCTTCGTGATCGTGCCCACGCCCACGACGATGTCCGGCGCGATCTTCGCCGCACGCTCGATGGCTTCGAGGCCGGCCTTCGTGCGCAGCGTGATTTCCAGCACCTTCACGCCGCCCGCGTGGAGCGCGCGGGAAACGTGCTCGCCCTGCTCCGGCGTGTCGAATGCGAGCACCGGGATGACGGGACCCAGGCGGACGATGTCGGCGACTGTGCTATTTGCCATGTTCAGGCTCCTTGATGATGAATT
Source organism: Paraburkholderia flagellata (assembly GCF_021390645.1). GTDB lineage: Bacteria > Pseudomonadota > Gammaproteobacteria > Burkholderiales > Burkholderiaceae > Paraburkholderia > Paraburkholderia flagellata. Next base: position 414,081 of record NZ_JAJEJT010000001.1, on the reverse strand, counting down.
CAGTTAGCGGCATGGGCCGGCGCATGGGTGGTCGCAGCGGCGGGTGCGGGCGCAGCCTGTTCGCCCACGAGCGGACCGAACACTGTCGCGCCCAGTTCCGCCGGCGCGGCAGTGGCGCGGAACACGCCGAAAAGCTCGCGGCCAAAGCCCACTTCGTTGAGCGCCTGATGCGCGGGCTGTGCAACCGGGCGCGCGTCCCACTCGGCAGCATCCACTTCGATGTCGAGCACGCCTTCCACCGCGTCGATCACGATCATATCGCCGTCGCGAACCTTGCCGATCGGGCCGTGGAGCAGCGTTTCCGGCGAAACGTGGATCACGGCGGGCACTTTGCCCGACGCACCGGACATGCGCCCGTCGGTCACGAGCGCCACGTGAAAGCCCTTGTCCTGCATTACGCCGAGCAGCGGCGTGAGGCGGTGCAGCTCCGGCATGCCGTTGGCGCGCGCGCCCTGGAAGCGCACGACGGCCACGAAATCGCGCTCGAGCTCGCCGCGGTCGAACGCTTCCTGCACGGCTTCCTGCGAATCGAACACGATGGCGGGGGCGCGCACCTTGCGGCGCTCCGGCGCGACGGCGGAAACCTTGATGACGCCGCGGCCCAGACGCCCTTGCATCAAGCGCAAGCCGCCGTCCGGCTGGAACGGCGTCGGGAGCGGACGCAGAACGGACTCGTCGGCGCTCTTCTCGACGGCCGGCACCCACGTGAGCTTGCCGTCGATGAGCTTCGGCTCCTCGGTGTAGTGACGCAGGCCACGGCCCGCGACGGTATTCACGTCTTCGTGCAGCAGGCCGCCGTCGAGCAGTTCGCGCACGAGGAACGCGATGCCGCCCGCCGCGTGGAAATGGTTCACGTCGGCCTTGCCGTTCGGATAGACGCGCGCGAGCAGCGGCACGGCGTCCGAAAGCACGTCGAAGTCATTCCAGTCGATGATGATGCCCGCCGCGCGTGCCATCGCCACGAGGTGCAGCGTGTGGTTGGTCGAGCCGCCCGTCGCCATCAGCGCGACGATGCCGTTGATCACGGCCTTTTCGTCGACCACATGGCCGATCGGCGTGTAGTTGCCGCGCTCGACGGTGAGTTCGAGCACGCGGCGCGCTGCGGCGGCGGTCAGTTCGTCGCGCAGCGGCGTGTGCGGATGGATGAAGGCCGAGCCCGGCAGATGCAGGCCCATGATCTCCATGAGCATCTGGTTGCTGTTGGCCGTGCCGTAGAACGTGCAGGTGCCGTGACCGTGATAGGCGGCCGCCTCCGATTCGAGCAGCGCCGCGCGATCGCACTGGCCTGTGGCGAACTGCTGGCGCACCTTGGCCTTGTCGTCATTCGTGATGCCGCTCGTCATCGGACCGGCGGGCACGAAAATCGTGGGCAAATGGCCGAATTGCAGCGCGCCGATCAGGAGGCCGGGCACGATCTTGTCGCACACGCCCAGGCACAGCGCCGCATCGAACATGTTGTGCGTGAGCGCGACGGCCGTGCTCATCGCGATCACTTCACGCGAAAAGAGCGACAACTCCATGCCGGCGTTGCCCTGCGTGACGCCATCGCACATCGCCGGCACGCCGCCCGCGAACTGCGCGACGCCGCCGCCTTCGCGGGCCGCCTTCTTGATGATGTCTGGGAAATCCTTGTACGGCGCATGCGCCGAAAGCATCTCGTTATAGGCCGAGACGATGCCGATGTTCGGCTCACGAATCGACTTGATCGAGATCTTGTCGCGACCTTCGAGGCCGGCGAAGCCGTGCGCGAGATTCGCGCATGAGAGCGCGCCGCGCGCCGGGAACCGGTCCTGAGCAGCCGCGATGCGCGCCAGATAGGCCTCGCGCGTGGGCTTGCTGCGCTCGATCACGCGCTGCGTGACCTTCATCAACTGAGAATGCGGGGAAACCATCGAATCTCCTTCCTTCTTGTCTCGGCGGGGACGCTCGGGGCCGGATCGAACGCGTTTTCGACGGTCCGATCAGCGATGGCCCGATGTTAGTAGAAAAACTACAAGCAGACAATCCCGGAAAGACCCTGGGAGCGCAGCATTAAATGAACGCCTAGTCTGTTTATGGACGGGCTATACGCCGAATAACACCGCCCAGTTCAGAAAGAAGCAAATGGCGCTCCTGTAGTTTTTGTACATAACGTCCGATCCGCTATAGTCCACGGATCTTTCAGCATAGTGCGAGTTTCCTGATGCTGCTGTCCCAGGTGAAAGCCATGCGCGAGCAATTGCGCCCATCGGAGCGCAAGCTCGCCGATTACGTTGTCGACGCGCCGCGCGAAGTGCTCGATCTTTCGATGACCGAGGTCGCCGAACGCGCGGGCGTGAGCCAGCCGACCATCGCGCGGTTCTGCCATGCGCTCGGATTTTCGGGGTTCCGGGAGTTCAAGATCCGGCTGGCGCAGGCGGTCGCCGCAGACCTGCCGACGGAGCATCCAGCCGTCTACCGCGACGTGAACCCGGATGAGCCGGTGTCCGGCGTCGCCGCCAAGGTGCTCGATCGCACGATCGGCGCGCTCGTGCAAGTGCGCAACAACCTTTCGACCGATTCGCTCGCCGCCGCAATCAATCTGCTCGCGCGCGCGTCGCGTATCGAGTTCTATGGCGCGGGCGGTTCGGGCATCGCCGCGCAGGACATGCAGCACAAGTTCTTTCGCCTTGGCATGCCGAGCGTCGCGTATTCCGATCCGCATACGTTTCTTATGTCGGCGGCGCTGCTCGGTCCCGGCGACGTAGTCGTGACAATCTCGAACACCGGGCGCACGCGAGATATCGTGGACGCCGCGCGCACGGCGCTCGAACGCGGCGCGAAGGTGATCGCGATCACGCACGGCACCTCGCCTCTTGCGCGCCTCGCAAGCGTGGGACTGCACGCAAACGTCGATGAGGACACCGACATCTTCTCGCCGATGACTTCGCGGACCTCCCATCTCGCAATCGGCGACATCCTCGCGGTGGGCGTGGCGCTGCAGCGGGGGCCGGAGCTGGCCGAGAAACTCGCCGATGCTAAGGAGATCATCGCGCGAAGAAGGCTGGACGCGAACGGCTGAGCATTCGCGCCTAACGCAGCGCGGCAGTCAGAACACATCGCTAAAAATAAAAAGCGGACTCCCGAGGGAGTCCGCTTTGCGTTTTGGCCTGAACTGTGTGGCCGAATAACGGGGAAAGCGAGGCATACCGGATGCGGCCGTACCGCACCGCAACCGGTTGAGCTTCAGACGCTTACCACTGGTACGACATACCGCCACCGTACGTTGCACCGCCACCCGAGGCGTAACCACCGCCCAGCTTCACCTTGAGGTTCTGGGTAATGCGAGCCGACGCACCGAGCGCCACTGCCTGGTAGCCCTGGAAGTTGGCCGTACCGACACCAACTGCAATGGTCTTACCCTGATCGACGTCCGGAATCATCGTCAGCGCGGTTGCCGCTGCGACACCACCGTAGGCGTTGCGAGCCACGGAGTTCATGTTGCTCTGAAGCGCATTCAAGCCGCTCTGGAGTTGACCCACGTTCGCAGCGTCGGTCGGGTTAACGCCGTTCGCGACGTTGGTGATACGGCGCTCGTTGCCTTGCGAGCCCACGGACACGGTGTTGTCCTCGTCCGCCACCGAGTTCGCACCCAGTGCAACCGAGTTGTTGCCCGTGGCCTGCGCCTTGTCGCCAATCGCCGTCGAGTTCGCACCCGAAGCGATCGCACCGCCGCCCGTCGCGATCGAGTTCGTGCCCGTGGCCGAAGCCGCACCGCTCGTCGTGTTGGTCGACAGATACTCAGAACCGTTGACGTTGATATTCTGAATCTGCGTGGTCAGATTCGCGACGTTCTGGTTCGTTGCGTATAGCTGCGAACCGTTCACCGCATCGAGGCTATCGGCGCTCAACGTGCCATTTGCCACGTTGGTCAACGCGACGGCCGTCGTGGTGCCCGACCCGCCCAGCGTGATCTTGTCGTGTGCCGACGAGTCATACTGGACAGCGTTGGCTACCTGACCCTCGATATTGGTCACGCTGGTCTCGATCTTCGACACCCGGCCGTCGAGATTCGTCAGTGCGCCGCCCACATTGTTGAAGGTAGTGCCGCCGATCGCGTAGCTCGGAGCCGAGATCGACCCGTCCGCGCGAACCGTCGAACCACCACCCAGCGCGCTGGCCGTGCTCGAGGCAGTAGCGTAGAGCTGAGCTCCGTTGACAGCGTCGCTGCTGCTTGCCGACACACTACCGGCCTTGACGTTGGTGATCAGGACCTGTGCATGACCACTGCCGCCGAGCGTGACCTTGTTCTTCGAGATATCGTCGTAGGCCACGAACGCGTTAGTGACGTTGCCCGAACTGTCAATGTTCGCACCCATCGCTTCGAGCTGTGCGACATTGACCGCGTCGGTCGAGGCCACACCGTTCGCCACGTTATGCAGCACGACAGGATCGTGACCCGAACCACCGAACGTCACCGAGCTCATCGTCGTATCGTCATACGCCACGAATGCGTTGAGCAGATTGCCCGAAGCGTCCGTCTTCGCGCCCAACGCGTAAAGCTGCGAGCCGTTCACTGCGTCGGAACTCGATGCGGTCAACATGCCGTTAGCCACATTGGTCAGCACGACCGGCGTGGTCGAACCCGCACCACCCAACGTGATCTTGCTCTTCGACAAATCGTCGTAGGTCACAAACGCGTTGTTGATGTTGCCCGACGCGTCGGTCGTTGCACCCAGTGCGTACAGTTGCGAGCCGTTCACCGCGTCAACGCTCGAAGCGTTCAGACCACCGTTCGCCACGTTCGTCAGCGTCACCGGCAAATGGTCCGAACCGCCGAGCGTCACCGAGTTCCACTTGGCGCTGTCATAGTGCACAGCCAACGGGTCGTTGCCGCTAGTACCGCCATCAATCAATGCTTCGATCGCTTCGCCCACATTGTGGTACGTCTCGCCGCTGATCATATAGGTCGGGTTCACGAGTGCACCCTTGGCATCGACCGTCGAGCCACCGCCCAGCGCGTTAGCCGTCTGGCTAGCAAGACCGTAGAGCTGCGCGCCGTTCACTGCGTCGAGGCTCGACGCATTCACGAGTCCGGCCGCCACGTTGTGCAGCGCGACCGGCGCGTGTGCCATGCTCTCGCCGAACGTGACCGAGTTCATCGAACTGTCGTCGTACGCCACGAACTTGTTCTCGATGTTGCCCGAGGCGTCCGTCTTCGCGCCCAGTGCATAGAGCTGCGAGCCGTTCACCGCGTCGACGCTCGAGGCGTTCAGCCCACCGTTCGCCACGTTCGTCAGCACGACCGGAACGTGATCCGTGCCGCCCAGTGTCACCGCGTTCATCGACGTGTCGTCGTATGCCACGAATGCGTTGGTGATGTTGCCCGAGGCGTCTGTCTTCGCGCCCAGTGCATAGAGCTGCGAGCCGTTCACCGCGTCGACGCTCGAGGCATTCAGCCCACCGTTCGCCACGTTCGTTAGGACGACCGGATCGTGATCTGCACCACCGAGCGTTACCGAGTCATGCGCCGGCGAGTCGTACTTCACGGCATCGACCGAACCACCGGCATCCGTGATGTCCCCGTAAAGTGACGTGAACGCATCACCCGCGTTGTAGAACGTCTTGCCGCCGAAGTTATAGGTCGGCGCTGTGATGGAGCCGTCGTCGTTCACGGTCGAGCCGCCGCCCAGCGCGTCCGCCGTAGAGTTGGCCAGACTGTAGAGTTGCGTGCCGTTCACCGCATCAAAGCTCGACGCGTTCACGAGTCCCGCCGCCACGTTGTGCAGCGCGACCGGGGCATGCGTCATGCTCTCGCCGAGCGTGACCGAGTTCATCGACGAGTCGTCGTACGCCACGAACTTGTTCTCGATGTTGCCCGAGGCGTCCGTCTTTGCGCCCAGCGCATAGAGCTGCGAACCGTTCACCGCGTCGACGCTCGATGCATTCAGCCCACCGTTCGCCACGTTCGTCAACATCACAGGCGTAGTCGAACCTTCGCCAAGCGACACCTTCGACATCGAGGCATCGGTATAGTGCACCGCCATCGGATCGTTACCGCCGCCACCCTCGTCCTTCAGCGCGTCAATCGCGTCGCCCACGTTGTAGAGGGTCTTGCCGCCAATAACGTAGGACGGGGCCACGATGGAACCGTCCGCGCCGACCGTTGCGCCGGAGCCAAACGCCGACACCGCGTCCTTCAGCTGGCTGACGTTCACCGCATCGGTGTCAGATGTGCCCTTCGCAACGTAAATGATCTGGCGCTGCTGGTTCGCTGAACCCACCGAAATCGAGTTCAGCCGATCGGCGACCGAACTCGAGCCCAGCGCAACCGAATTCAGTGCAGCGCTGGTGACGCTGGTCGCGCGACCGAGCGCGATGGAGTTGGTGGCCGCCGCATTGACCTGCGCGAGCGTACCGAACGCCATGGAGTCCGTGGCGTTCGCCCGCGAGGTATTCCCGAATGCCATCGAGGACATACCGGCTGCCTGCGAATTGGAGCCCAGCGCGACCGAGTTTCTTCCCGAGGCCGTTTCGCCGTAACCCAACGCGACCGAGTAGTCCCCGACCGCGTTGGCGCTACCCATCGAAAGCGAATCCTGCCCGGTTGCCGTCGCAGCGGAGCCGATTGCAGTCGCGCCAGACGTGGTTGCCAGGCTTGCCGCACCGATTGCGGTAGCTTGCGGGGCCGTCGCCGTGGAGCTCATACCGATCGCGACGGCGTAGTCCCCCACAGCAGTGGAGTTTGCACCGACCGCCAGGCCACCATCCCCTACAGCAACGGCCTTTGCACCAACCGCTACGCCTTCACCCCCTTCGACGGAGGCGTTGTCACTGCCGTCACCTGCGCCGTCGGCCTGGAAGTACGCGCTGCCCGAAGTTGCACCAAGCGATCGAGTCGCTTGAAGCTGCTGGCTGACCGACTGGAGCTGGCTGTCGACGTTCTGAATGGCCGCCAGCATCTGGCTGTTGGACTGCTTGAGCGCCGCCTGCGTGTCGGCGTCACTGATGCCCAGTGCGGTCTTCATCTGACCGTAGTTCACCGCGTCATTATCGCCGGTGGCGTTCTGCACATTGGTAATACGACGCGTCAAGCCGGTCGCGCTGTTACCCACGGAAATCGTACGGGTTTGGTCCGCCACCGAGCCGAGACCCAGTGCAACCGCGTTGAGAGCGGTAGCCTTCGCGGCGTTAGTCGCGTTGTACGAGGCGCCGATCCCGCCGATGTACGGGTTGCCATTCACAGCGGTGTCGTGCAGCTGCTGCACGTTGACCGCGTCAGTTGGCGCAGTGCCCGCTGCGACGTTGCGCAGTGTCACCGGCGTGGTCGTACCCACACCACCCAGCGTCACCTTGTTCTTCGACTTGTCGTCGTACGCCACGAACGCGTTGTTGATGTTGCCCGACGCATCGGTCGTTGCACCCAGTGCGTACAGTTGCGAGCCGTTCACCGCGTCAATGCTCGAGGCCGTCAGCGCTCCGTTCGCCACATTCGTCAGCGTGACCGCAGCATGGCCCGAGCCACCCAGCGTCACCTTGTTCTTCGACTTGTCGTCGTACGCCACGAACGCGTTGTTGATGTTGCCCGACGCATCGGTCGTTGCACCCAGCGCGTACAGTTGCGAGCCGTTCACCGCGTCAACACTCGAGGCCGTCAGCCCACCATTCGCCACATTCGTCAGCGTGACCGCAGCATGGCCCGAGCCACCCAGCGTCACCTTGTTCTTCGACTTGTCGTCGTACGCCACGAACGCGTTGTTGATGTTGCCCGACGCATCGGTCGTTGCACCCATGGCGTACAGTTGCGAGCCGTTCACCGCGTCAATGCTCGAGGCCGTCAGCGCTCCGTTCGCCACGTTCGTCAGTGCGACCGCAGCGTGGCCCGAGCCACCCAGCGTCACCTTGTTCTTCGACTTGTCGTCGTACGCCACGAACGCGTTGTTGATGTTGCCCGACGCATCGGTCGTTGCACCCATGGCGTACAGTTGCGAGCCGTTCACCGCGTCAATGCTCGAGGCCGTCAGCGCTCCGTTCGCCACGTTCGTCAGTGCGACCGCAGCGTGGCCCGAGCCACCCAGCGTCACCTTGTTCTTCGACTTGTCGTCGTACGCCACGAACGCGTTGTTGATGTTGCCCGACGCATCGGTCGTTGCACCCATGGCGTACAGTTGCGAGCCGTTCACCGCGTCAATGCTCGAGGCCGTCAGCGCTCCGTTCGCCACGTTCGTCAGTGCGACCGCAGCGTGACCCGAGCCACCCAGCGTCACCTTGTTCTTCGACTTGTCGTCGTACGCCACGAACGCGTTGTTGATGTTGCCCGATGCGTCGGTCGTTGCACCCATGGCGTACAGTTGCGAGCCGTTCACCGCGTCAATGCTCGAGGCCGTCAGCGCTCCGTTCGCCACGTTCGTCAGTGCGACCGCAGCGTGGCCCGAGCCACCCAGCGTCACCTTGTTCTTCGACTTGTCGTCGTACGCCACGAACGCGTTGTTGATGTTGCCCGATGCGTCGGTCGTTGCACCCATGGCGTACAGTTGCGAGCCGTTCACCGCGTCAATGCTCGAGGCCGTCAGCGCTCCGTTCGCCACGTTCGTCAGTGCGACCGCAGCGTGACCCGAGCCACCCAGCGTCACCTTGTTCTTCGACTTGTCGTCGTACGCCACGAACGCGTTGTTGATGTTGCCCGATGCGTCGGTCGTTGCACCCATGGCGTACAGTTGCGAGCCGTTCACCGCGTCAATGCTCGAGGCCGTCAGCGCTCCGTTCGCCACGTTCGTCAGCTTGACCGCAGCGTGGCCCGAGCCACCCAGCGTCACCGCGTTGTGCGCCGACGTGTCGTAGATCACCGCATCGGCAAGCTGACCGTTAATGCTGGTGATGTCGCCCTTGATCCTGGTAACGTCGCCGCTCAGGTTCGACACGTTTGTGTTCGTTGCATTGAGTTGCTGGCCGTTCACAGCGTCCAGGCTCGATGCATTCAACGCACCGTTCGCCACATTCGTCAGCGTGACCGCAGCATGGCCCGAGCCACCCAGCGTCACCTTGTTCTTCGACTTGTCGTCGTACGCCACGAACGCGTTGTTGATGTTGCCCGATGCATCGGTCGTTGCACCCAGCGCGTACAGTTGCGAGCCGTTCACCGCATCAACACTCGAGGCCGTCAGCCCACCGTTCGCCACATTCGTCAGCTTGACCGCAGCATGGCCCGAGCCACCCAGCGTCACCGAGGAGAACGACGTATCGTCATAGTGCACAGCTGTCGGGTCCGCAGCCGTCTCCAGCGCGTCAATCGCATCGCCCACGTTGTAAAGGGTCTTGCCGCCAATGACGTAGGACGGGGCCACGATGGAACCGTCCGCGCCGACCGTTGCGCCGGAGCCAAACGCCGACACCGCGTCCTTCAGTTGGCTGACGTTCACCGCATCGGTGTCAGACGTGCCCTTCGCAACGTAAATGATCTGGCGCTGCTGGTTCGCTGAACCCACCGAAATCGAGTTCAGCCGATCGGCGACCGAACTCGAGCCCAGCGCAACCGAATTCAGTGCAGCGCTGGTGACGCTGGTCGCGCGACCGAGCGCGATGGAGTTGGTGGCCGCCGCATTGACCTGCGCGAGCGTACCGAACGCCATGGAGTCCGTGGCGTTCGCCCGCGAGGTATTCCCGAATGCCATCGAGTTCAAACCGCTTGCCTGCGAATTGGAGCCCAGCGCGACCGAGTTTCTTCCCGAGGCCGTTTCGCCGTAACCCAACGCGACCGAGTAGTCCCCGACCGCGTTGGCGCTACCCATCGAAAGCGAATCCTGTCCGGTTGCCGTCGCAGCGGAGCCGATTGCAGTCGCGCCAGACGTGGTTGCCAGGCTTGCCGCACCGATTGCGGTAGCCTGCGGGGCCGTCGCCGTGGAGCTCATACCGATCGCGACGGCGTAGTCCCCCACAGCAGTGGAGCTTGCACCGACCGCCAAACCGCCGTCCCCCACCGAAGTAGCGCCATTACCGAGCGCGACCGCGTCCGTGCCCGCGGCTGAAGCTACCGGACCGATGGCCGTGCTGTTCGCCCCCGTCGCCGACGAATCAGCCAGCGTCGAGTTCGTGTGGAAGTATTTGATGCCACCGCCGTTGTTGATGTTGCTGATGGTGGTATTCAGTTGCCCCAGCGCGGTGTCGACCTCGGTGAACGCGCCACCTACCGTCGTCTGTGCCGTGGTGGACGGCTGCCCCGTGATCGAGTTGGCGTTCGTAAGCGTGTAGGTCGGGCCCGTAACGGCGCCCGTGCTCGCATTGATCGAAGCACCGCCGCCAAGCGCCGTCACGGCGGGCTTGAGCTGGCTGACGTTGACGGCATCCTGCGTACTCACACCTGCGGCGAGGCCGGAAAGCAGAACGCCGGGATTCGTGGCGCTACCAGCGGTCATCTTCGCAATGTAGGTGCCGGCCGAGCCCGGGGAGAACGCGATCACTTGCTGCGTCGAGCTGACGACGAGCTGCGTATTGCCTTGGCCGATGGCGGTATAAGCCGACTTCCCGGCGGTGTCGCCGATAATGTCCGTGTTGCCCCAAGCCGAGCAGCCGGCTACCGTACCGGTGGTGGGCACGTAGTTCATATACGAGTTAGTTGCCCAAGACACGCACATATCGGCCCACGCGGCGCCCGGCAGCATGAGTCCAGCAACGCCGGCACCAATTGCGGTCACTGCAACGAGCACCTCCCCTTTGGACTTGCTCTTCCCGCGCGCAACGGCATTTTCCTGAACCGCGACCCAAGTCCCCGTGGTCTCGTTCCAGATTGATCGATATGTCTTGTTCATTCTTTGCCCTGATTAAAGATGAGTGACGAAACATCAGACGCTGTCGGCGCATTACCCTAGAGCGGGACCGACAGCGTCAACATTGCAATGAAAATCGACCCGATCAGGATTGAGAAAATACTGACAGAATTAAACGGGTCAGATTTCATGACACTCGCGACTTTATTAATCAGTAACTGGAAGTAACATAGGAGAACTCTGAAACAAAAATCTGAAATCGGCATTCCCTCACCGCAGCGCGCCACCGCCTTGATAGCTGGCTCGGCACACCTATCCAAATAGATTAAATTAAATCAAATCAATTCTTCCATGAGTGCAATGATGTTCGCGTTATATAAGAGCCCCGCAGATTTTTACCACGGCAAATAATCCTAGTATTACATCGCAAATCCATTTCACCTTCATTCGAAATATAAAATTCCTACAAGCGACTCACTCCAATACACTTACAGTCGAAATTCCAGGTAAATGCTCATGACTAACTTTTCGTGGCGTTTATTATCCCGAATCACTTTCATCCCACACGCAGTTAGCCGCTCTCGTCAAAAGTGCCCCACGGCTGCAGCATCTAAACAACAGTCAGTGCCTCGCCGCTCTTTTGAGATTCGTCCTATATCTCAAGGCCTGTCGGTTCCATAGAATTTCGTTGTCGGGAAACGCTGACACAGGGCTCACGCTCTACGAACCTCAAGGCCGTAACGCACAACCTCGCGCCGCTCGCATGTCCTTCACGCTGGCGCCACACCCACCGCGCCCCATCCGTTTCCTTGCCTCCAGGCCCTTCGCCTTCACTGTCACTTCAAGGAAACATGATGAACCGCATGTTGATTCTCGCCGTCGCCAGCCTTCTCGCGACGTCCGCCTCGGCGGCGTCCAAGCCCGCTTTGACCAGCCCCATTTCCGAGCGTCTTCAAATCGAACTGCTCGAACACCAGTGGACCCAAGCCGCCGCGACCGGCGACCGCCCGGCGCTCAACGACTTGCTTGACGATAAGTTCTTCGAAGTATTTCCAGGCAACATCCGCCGCAGCAAGCGCGACCTGCTGGCCGCCGCCTCGCTGCCGCAAGGTGGCTCGCAGGTACTGGAAAACGTGCGCGTGCAGGTGCTCAACAATGTCGCCGTAGCGACCGGCATCAACCGGTACACGCCCGCAGCGGGTTACAAGGCGATCGAGTACCGCTTCACCGATGTGTTCGTGAAGGGCGAGAACGGATGGCGGGTTGCAGCGGCACGCATGCTGCGCAAGGATACGGGCACCATTTGAGCGATGCCCGTGTGACGCGGTGCCTCAACGGCACCAGACGGGCAGGATCAGAAAGGCTTGATGACGGCCAGCGCAACGGCGGCCAGCATGCCGAGCACGGGCAGTTCGTTGAACATGCGATACCACTTGTCGGAGCGGCGATTCTCGCCGCGCTCGAAGGTCTTCAAAAGACGGCCGCAGTAGGCGTGGTAGACGATCAGCAGCACCACGACGCCCACTTTCGCGTGAATCCACCCCTGGCCGCGTCCGATGCCCACCACGAGCCACAGCCAAAGCCCGCACAACAAGGCGGGCACCGCGATCAGCGTCATGAAGCGGTAGAGCTTGCGCGCCATGATGAGCAGGCGCTTGACCGCCGCGGGCTCCGTTTCCATCGCCAGATTCACGAAGATCCGCGGCAGGTAGAAAAGGCCCGCGAACCACGAGGCGATCAGTACGATATGAAACGTCTTGACCCAGAGCATCGACATCCTTTTTCTTCTTCTTGATGGGCGATAGAGGAGAGAGGCGGCACACATTACGCGGCGCGCCGCCACGCCGAACGAAAGACTACTGCCGGCCTTCGCCGTGTCCGAGCACCACGTACTTCAGCGAAGTGAGGCCTTCAAGGCCCACCGGGCCGCGCGCGTGCAGCTTGTCGTTGGAGATGCCGATTTCCGCGCCAAGACCGAACTCAAAGCCGTCCGCAAAGCGCGTCGAGGCGTTCACCATGACGCTCGCCGAGTCGACTTCGCGCAGGAATCGCATCGCCCGATCATGGTCTTCCGTCACGATCGCATCGGTATGGTGCGAGCCGTAGGTGTTGATGTGCTCGACCGCCTCATCGAGATTGGTGACGATCTTCACGGCCAGCACGGGCGCGAGGTACTCGGTGCGCCAGTCTTCTTCCGTTGCGTCCACGAGCGGGCCGACGCCCGCGTCGGCGAGAATCGCACGCGCCGCGGCATCCACACGCAGTTCCACATCTTTCTCGCGATAGAGCCTGCCGAGCGGCGGCAACACGTCATTCGCGATGCCGCGCGCAACCAGCAGCGTCTCCATGGTGTTGCAGGTGCCGTAGCGGTGCGTCTTGGCGTTGTCGCACACGGTCAGCGCCTTCGCGAGGTCGGCGCGGTCGTCCACGTACACGTGGCAGATGCCGTCGAGGTGCTTGATCATCGGCACGCGCGCCTCGGCCATCAGGCGCTCGATCAGGCTCTTGCCGCCGCGCGGCACGATCACGTCGACGAATTCGGTCATGGTGATGAGCTTGCCCACCGCCGCGCGATCGGCGGTTTCCACCACCTGCACGGCGTCCTGCGGCAGACCCGCCGCCGCCAGCCCCTCGCCGATCAGCTTCGCAAGCGCCGTGTTGCACTCGAGCGCCTCGGAGCCGCCGCGCAAGATGGTTGCGTTGCCCGACTTCAGGCACAGCGCCGCCGCGTCGATCGTCACGTTCGGCCGCGATTCGTAGATGATGCCGATCACACCGAGCGGCACGCGCATCTGTCCCACCTGAATGCCGCTCGGGCGGAACTTGAGATTGCTGATCTCGCCGATGGGGTCGGGCAGCGCGGCAACCTGGCGCAGGCCTTCGACCATCGTTTTCAGCGCTTTGTCCGAGAGCGTGAGACGGTCGATGAAGGCCGCATCGTGGCCCTTTTCCTTCGCTCGTGCGAGGTCGCGGCCGTTTGCGTCCTTCAATTGCTGCGCGTCGCGCTCGATGGCTTGCGCCACCGCTTCGAGCGCCGCATTTTTCGCGGCCGTCGAGGCCCGTGCCATCGCGCGCGAGGCTTTGCGGGCGCGGCGGCCAAGGTCGGTCATGTACTGGTCGATATCCATGGTGTATTTCGTCATGCGGCGCGTGAGGCGCAGTCGGATGGAAGCGCCAAGCGCGGTTCGATTCAAAGCGGTTCAGGCCGATTTTAAGGCCAGCCGCCAAGGTTTGCTGGGCACGGCCAGGCGGCTCGGCACGTGCACTGGCCGCGCGGCGGGCGTAGCGCAGGCGCCGAAGTGCCGGTTCGGGCAAGCGCGGAGCGCTTTAGCCCGGCCGGCGTGACGGCCCTGCGGTGCGCGGTCGGGCCGCTGCCGCAGCGGCGGCTGCCGCCGCTGCCGGACTGCGTGGCTGAGCGCCCGGCTGCGAGCGCCCTGGCGCCGCAGCACTGCGCGCTGGCGCTCCGCCGTCGCGGGGCGCGGCCACCATCATTGCGAGTTCGAACAGGCCGTCCCAGGCGTCGGGCGGCAATGCATTGCGCCAGTCACTGCGCGATTGCCCCGAAAGCCCTTTCACCTGGCGGTCGAGCCGCGCCGCGAGCGCGAGACCGCGCTCGAGCGTCGCTTCACTCAGGCGCGAAAGCGCCGGCCCGATGAGCCGCTCGCGCGGCCCCCACACGCGGTTTTCACGCAGCAACACGGCGAGCGGCTTGCCCGCCGCGACACCACGCTTGACGCGCAACAGCGTGCGAATTTCCTCGACCACGGCCCACAGTACCAGCACCGAAGCCTCACCTTCGCCCTGCAGCCCGTCGAGCATGCGCGCGAGGCGCCCGACATCGCCGGTGAGCATCGCCTCGTTGAGCTTGAATACGTCATAGCGCGCGACGTTGAGCACGGCGTCGTGAATCTGCTCGAAGCTGAGCACGCCTTGCGGATACAGCAGCCCAAGCTTCTGGATTTCCTGATGCGCCGCCAGCAGATTGCCTTCGACGCGCTCAGCCACGAACTGCAGCGCACGCCGGCCGTCCTCGCCGGGTGCAACGCGCTGGCCCTGCAGCGCGAGGCGCTGGCCGATCCAGTTCGGCAGCGCCGTGCGCTCGACCGGGTCGATCTTGATCGCCGCGCCGCTTTCCGAAAGCGCCGTGAACCACGCGGACTTCTGCGTGGCGGCATCGAGCCGCGGCAGCGTGACGAGCATCAGCACGTCGGGATTCGAGGCCGCAGCGAGCGTCTTGAGGGCGTCCGCGCCCTCCTTTCCGGGCTTGCCCGACGGAATGCGCAACTCCACCAGTTGGCGATCGCCGAAGAGCGACATCGACTGGCTCGCGCCGAGGAGCGAGCTCCAGTCGAAGCCGCGCTCGACGGTGAACACCGAGCGGTCGGTAAAGCCCCCCGCGCGCGCAGCCGCGCGGATGCGGTCACACGCCTCCTGGGCAAGCAGGTGTTCGTCGCCGTAGACGACGTACAGGCCGGCCAGCCCTCTCGCGAGGTGTGGTTCGAGTGCGTCGGGTCGCAGTTGCATGGCGCTCGGTCGAGGGTCGCTCAGTAGTTGAAAACGGCTCGCATTACAGCGGCGGCGGCGGCAGCGGAGCGCGCGGCGCGACGCTAGGCACGACCTGGTCGGGCGTCGGATGCAGCGTCTTCAGCACGGCAAGGCGCCGCATGAGCTGATCGACAGCGTCATTCTGCATGTCGGTGAACAGCAGGTCGGCTTCTTGCGTCTTGGCTGTCGAGAACTGATCGCTATAGGTCATCGCGCGGTTCAGTGAGATCACGCTCGGCTGGATCAGCACGGTGCCGTCCGGTCGCATCAGCGCATAGTTCAGCGAATAGTTGACCTGATATTCCACCACGGCGCCAAGCGAGTTGAGCGTGAGCGTGCTGAAGCTGCGCCCTTCGGACACGCGCAGCACAGCGTCGGCGTTGGCCACCGAATCGACCACGACCGAATCGCTGCCGCCTTCGACCATACGCGAGAGGCGCCCGGTGAGCGGCGGCGGCGCGCCGACGACGGCAAGACGCTTGAAGGCGAAGTTCTCCTCGCCGCGCAACTGGAAGCCGCAGGCCGAGAGGGCCAGCGCGCCACCCGCCACGAGCGGGAACAACCTGAGGAACGATCTGCGAATCACATGGACTCCCTGGGTTCGCGACAGTGTCTGGGTGGCGGCGCAAGGCTGCGCCGCCAGCGTGGTCTCTATTTCGTCTTAGACCACGACGTTCACGAGGCGGCCCGGCACGACGATGATCTTCTTCGGTGCGCGGCCTTCCGCGAACTTGACGAACATCTCGTGCGCGAGCGCTGCGGCTTCGATCGCATCCTTCGGCGCGTCCTTGGCCACCGTCACGGCGCCGCGCACCTTGCCGTTCACCTGCAGCACGAGTTCGATCTCGGCCTGTTCCAGCGCCTTTTCGTCGACCTTCGGCCAGGGCGCGTCGAGCAGTGTGCCGTATTCGTCGCCGTAACCGAGCGCCTTCCAGAGTTCGAACGCGATGTGCGGCACGACCGGGTACAGCACGCGCAGCAGCACGCCAAAGGTTTCGCGCTGCACGCCGGCACCCGCACCCTTGGCGCCGTCGATGGCGTTGAGCATTTTCATCGCTGCCGAAACGACCGTGTTGTACTGCAGGCGCTGATAGTCGAAATCGGCCTGCTTGAGCACGCTATAGACTTCGCGGCGCAGCGCTTTCTCGACGTCCGTGAGCGCCGCCGCGTCGAACGAGGCGCGCGACTTGATCGCGTCGGCGTTCGCGTGACCGAAGGCCCACACACGGCGCAGGAAGCGGCTCGCGCCTTCCACGCCCGCGCCCGACCACTCGAGTTGCTGCTCGGGCGGCGCGGCGAACATCGTGAAGAGACGCGCCGTGTCTGCGCCATACAGATCGATCAGCACCTGCGGGTCGACACCGTTGTTCTTCGACTTCGACATCTTCTCGACGCCGCCCAGCACCACGCTCTGGCCGTCACTGTTGAGCGTCGCGCCAACCGGGCGGCCCTTGTCGTCGTGCGTCACCGTCACGTCGGCCGGGTTGTACCAGGTCTTCTTGCCCGCCGCGTCTTCGCGATAGAACGTTTCGTTGAGCACCATGCCCTGCGTGAGCAGGTTCTTCGCCGGTTCGCCGAACTTCACGAGGCCGAGGTCGCGCGAGACCTTCGCCCAGAAACGCGAGTACAGCAGGTGAAGAATCGCGTGCTCGATGCCGCCGATGTACTGGTCCATCGGCATCCAGTAGTCGGTGCGCTCGTCGACCATGTTCTTCGCATCCGGCGCGGCGTAGCGGTAGAAGTACCACGACGAGTCGACGAACGTGTCCATCGTGTCGGTTTCGCGCTTCGCGTCCGCGCCGCAGGTCGGGCACTTGCAGTTCAGGAAGGCTTCCGACTTAGCGAGCGGGTTGCCCGTGCCGTCCGGCACGAGGTCTTCCGGCAGCACGACCGGCAGGTCCTTTTCCGGCACCGGCACATCGCCGCAGCTCGGGCAGTGGATGATCGGGATCGGCGTGCCCCAGTAGCGCTGGCGCGAGATGCCCCAGTCGCGCAGGCGCCATGTGACCTGCTTGTCGCCGAGGTCGAGCGCCTTGAGGTCGGCCGCCACGGCGTCCACGGCCGCCGTGTAGGCGAGGCCGTCGTACTTGCCGCTGTTCACGCACACGGCGCGTTCCTTGTCGCCGTACCATTCCTGCCAGCCGTCGAGCGAGTACGTCTCACCTTCCGCAGCAATGACCTGCTTGATCGGCAGGTTGTACTTCTGGGCGAACGCGAAGTCGCGTTCGTCGTGGCCCGGCACGCCCATCACGGCGCCTTCGCCATAGCTCATCAGCACGTAGTTGCCGATCCACACCGGCACTTGCTCGTGCGTGATCGGGTGCGTGACGGTAAAGCCCGTGGGCACGCCCTTCTTTTCCATCGTCGCGACGTCGGCTTCCGCCACGCCGCCGCGCTTGCATTCGTCGATGAACGCCTGCAGCTCCGGCTTGCCTTGCGCGAGACGCGTGGCGAGCGGGTGCTCGGCAGCGATCGCGGCAAAGGTCACGCCCATGATCGTGTCGGCGCGCGTAGTGAACACGCGCAGGAGCTTCTTCTCGCCGTCGAGTTCGTACGGGAAGCCGAAATTCACGCCGAAGCTCTTGCCGATCCAGTTCTGCTGCATGATCTTGACGCGCTCGGGCCAGCCGAGGCCGTCGAGGTCGTTCAGCAGTTCGTCGGCGTACTGCGTGATGCGCAGGTAGTACATCGGGATTTCGCGCTTTTCCACGAGCGCGCCCGAGCGCCAGCCGCGTCCGTCGATCACCTGCTCGTTGGCGAGCACGGTCTGATCGACCGGGTCCCAATTCACCGTGCCGGTCTTCTTGTACGCGATGCCCTTTTCGAGCATCTTCAGGAAGAACCACTGGTTCCACTTGTAGTAGTCGGGCTTGCAGGTGGCGATTTCACGCGACCAGTCGATGGCGAGGCCCATCGACTGCATCTGGCCCTTCATGTACTCGATATTGTCGTACGTCCACTTGGCCGGCGGCACGCTGTTGGCCATCGCGGCGTTTTCGGCGGGCATGCCGAACGCGTCCCAGCCCATCGGCATCAACGTGTTGTAGCCGTTCATGCGCAGGTAGCGGTACATCACGTCGTTGATCGTGTAGTTCCGCACGTGGCCCATGTGCAGCTTGCCCGACGGATACGGCAGCATCGAGACGCAGTAGAACTTGGGCTTGTCGGCCTTCTCGGCCGTCCGGTAAGCGTCGGTGGCGCGCCATTCGCCTTGCGCGGCGGATTCGACGTCGGAGGGAACGTATTTTTCGAGCATGGTGTGGGTGGTGAACGCTGAAAACGGGCGGTTTCGGTGCCGGATGCACCGGGCCGGCCGTTCACGATACCGGCAGATTGCGGCGGTTTCGCGGGGCCCGTCTGTAAGGGAAACGCTGATTATACCGTTGACTGGCGCGCGCTCAGTGCGCGCCGGCGGGCGGCTCGGTCACGAAGCCGAGACGTGTGAGCCCGGCCTGTTGCGCGGCGCCCATTACCTGGGCGATCACGTCGTAGCGTGTCTCGCGCGCGGCGCGCAGTTGCAGTTCGGGCTGCTGTGACTCGGGCTCTTTGCCCGCTGCCGTGAAACGCGCGCGCAACTCGTCCAGCGTGATGGGCTGGGCGTTCCAGTAGAGCTTGCCGGCGGCGTCGATGGAAAGCGTGACGGTCTGCGCCGTTTGCTGCGCGGGCTCGGCGGCAACCTTTGGTAAATCGAGCCGGATCGCGTGCGTGAAGAGCGGCGCGGTGATGATGAAAATGACGAGCAGCACGAGCATGACGTCGATGAGCGGCGTCATGTTGATGTCCGACATCGGTGCCGCATCGCGCTTCTTTTCGAGTCCGCCGAATGCCATTTGCGTTGCCTCCTACGACTCGGCGCGCGCGCCTTCGCGCATCGCGCCCTGCGCACCTTCCCGACGCAGCGGCGCGCCTTCGGGCGCGCAGGCATAGGCGTGCAGATCGTGCGCGAAACCGTCGAGATCGTCGCAAAGCTGGCGCACGAGGCGTCCGAGCACGTTATAGGCGAGCACGGCTGGAATCGCGACCACGAGACCGAAAGCCGTCATGATGAGCGCCTCTCCCACCGGGCCGGCGACGTTCTCGATCATCGCCTGGCCGCTCGCGGCAATGCTGCCGAGCGCGTGATAAATGCCCCAAACCGTGCCGAGCAGCCCCACGAACGGCGCCGTGCTGCCCACTGAGGCCAGCAGCACCTGCCCGAACTCGAGCCGCCGCTGCGACGCTTGAAGCGCGCCGCGCAACGCACGCAGCACGCGCTCGCCGCGGTCTACGCGCGCGAGCATCATGCCGGGCGCGTCGGCTTCCTCGGCGGCGAGCGCCGCCTGAGCGAGCGGCAGGAAGACGCGTTCGCGATCAATCGAACGCATGGCGGCCACGCCGTCAGCGAGGGTGCGCGCCTGCCAGAAGCGCGCAATGGCGCGCGGCCCCTGGCGCTTCGCGCGCAAGAGGATCCAGCTCTTGATGATGAGAAAGCACCAGCTCGCGACCGACATGGCGAGCAATACCCACGCTACCGCGTGGGTGACGGCATCGCCCGTCTGCAGATAGTGAATGACTCCGGAACTCGCTGCCATCGGACCTCGCTCACTGTCTGTCCGGCGCAGGCACCGGACTGTAAAGGGGACGCTCAGCGCAGGCCGAGCACGTCCTGCATATCGTACAGGCCGTTGGCCTTGTCCTGCAGAAAGCGAGCGGCGCGCACGCTGCCTTGCGCATACGAAAGGCGGCTCGAGGACTTGTGCGTGATCTCGATGCGCTCGCCGATGCCCGCGAACAGCACCGTATGATCGCCGACGATATCGCCGCCGCGAATCGCCGAAAACCCGATCGTCGACGGGTCGCGCTCGCCCGTCACGCCTTCGCGGCCGTACACGGCGCATTCGTCGAGATTGCGGCCGAGTGCGTTTGCCACGGCCTCGCCCATCGCAAGCGCGGTGCCCGAGGGCGCGTCGACCTTGTGGCGATGGTGCGCCTCGATGATCTCGATGTCGTAGCCGGTCTCGAAAAAGCGCGCCGCGTATTCGAGCAGCTTGAGCGTGACGTTCACGCCCACGCTCATGTTGGCCGCGAATACGACGCCGACCTTTTGCGCGGCCGCGCCGAGCTGCGCCTTTTGCTGGGCGTCGAAACCGGTCGTGCCGATCACCATCTTCACGCCGTGGCGCTGTGCCGCCTCGAGATGCACGAGCGTGCCTTCGGGGCGGGTGAAGTCGATCAGGCAGTCGCTTTGCGCGAAGACTTGCTCGATGTCGTCGGTGATGCGCACGCCGGTGTCCTTGCCGAGGAACGCGCCAGCGTCCTGGCCGACGGCGGCCGAACCCTTGCGCACGAGCGCGCCCGAGAGCGTGACATCGGGCGAATTCAGAACGGTTTCGATGAGCATGCGGCCCATGCGGCCCGATGCCCCGGCGATTGCGATTTTCATGAGTCTTCCTGCCAATGTGTCGCTGGCCGCGGTGCCGGGTGCCGCCCACGCTGCGCCGCCGCCAAAAAACACGGCGGCCGGTAGTGACACCCGGGCCGCCGAATCGAAGCGTGGCGCACCTCGCGCATCACGCCCTGCTTGTGTTACCGGCTGGGTCAGCCGGGTCAGTTGCTCGGGGCCGCAGCAGCCCCGGACGCCGGCACCGTAGGCGGCGCGGCGAGCGACGAATCTCGCGCGGGGCCCGACGTCGCCGTATTGGTGTCGCCGGTGCCTTGCGCGCCAACAGCCGGGCCGACCGGGTTGCTCTGCGGCACGCCCTGGATTTGCGGCTGCGGCTGGCGATGCAATTGCACCTGCGACGGCATCGTGCCCACGTTCTGCGGCAGCGCCGACGATTGCGGGTTGCCCGCGCGCACCGAAGGCGTAAGGCCGGTAGGCGTTTGCACGGCTTCCGTGGCGCGGTTTGCGGCGGCGGCGGCCTGCGCGTTGGCGTCCTGCGGCAGCGCACTGGTGGCAGTGCCGAGTTCGGACGACGGCGTGCGCGCCGTGTCGCCAACCGTCGGGCCAGTCGCGCTCGAAGCCTGGTCGGGCGCGCCCGCTGCCGCCGCCACCGGCGCCGAAGCGCCCGATGCCGGCGCAGCCGCGACGGCCTTCTTCTTGCCGCTGCGGTCACCGTCGATTTCGGCGAGCAGTTCGAGGTTCGACGGCAGGTCTTCACCGCCCGACCAGCTCGCTACGCGGTCGCCTTCGAACAGCACGACGAAGTTACGCTGCTGGACCACGGAGGTCGAGCCGCGCTTGAAATAGAAGATGTAGTCCCAGCGGTTCGCATGGAACATGTCGGTGAGGAGCGGCGTGCCGAGCAGCTGCTTGACCTCGGCCCGGGACATGCCCACCTTCATCTGCGCGGCGGCTTCCGCCGAGACGAAGTTGCCTTGCACGATGGTAATGCGGTAAGGCGTGATGCTCTGGGCGATGCTCTGCGTCACGCTGTTGTAGGTGGAACAGCCGGCGAGCGCCGCGAACGCGGCCGCAGCCAGCAGGGTGCACGCCAGGCGGCCGCCGTGCATGCGCCGGCCGATCGTTGTGAATTCTGGAATCATTTCCCTCACCGTGCGGGCTTTTCGCGAAGCCGCGCGTATTCTGTAGAAGATCGTTCGAAGTTCTGGCGAAAATGCCCGGAACGGTAAAAACGCATTAACATAACAACCTAGCATTGTACTCCAGGGACTTATCGTCATGACCAATCCAACCGATCTCAAGAACATCGGCCTCAAGGCGACGCTGCCTCGCCTCAAGATCCTGGAGATTTTTCAGCACAGCCCGGTTCGTCACCTCACCGCTGAAGACGTCTACCGCAACCTGCTGAACGAGGAGCTCGACATCGGCCTCGCCACGGTCTACCGGGTCCTCACGCAGTTCGAGCAGGCTGGGTTGCTCACGCGCAGCAACTTCGAATCGGGCAAGGCGGTGTTCGAGCTCAACGAAGGCAGCCACCACGACCACCTCGTGTGCCTCGACTGCGGAATCGTTGAAGAATTTTTCGACCCCGAAATCGAAAAGCGCCAGCAAATGATCGCCAACGAGCGCGGCTTCAAGCTTCAGGAACACGCACTCGCCCTGTACGGCGCCTGCACGAAGGAAAACTGCCCGCACCGCAAGCACTGACCGCTCGCAGCTTACAGCCCGCAGAAAAGGAAACGCCCCGGCAGATCTGCCGGGGCGTTTTCGTTTGGCGAGCCGGTCTTCGGGGAAATCCGGCCGGATCTCAGGCGGACACGAGCAACGAGTCGAGTTGTTCGAGCCGCCAGGGCTGCTCGAGCGCAATTTCATCGCAGTTCGGCTGCGCGCCGCCGCGGTCGATCACCACAAAGTCGCTCACCCGCTCGAAGGCGAGCAAGGGGTGATGCCAGACGCCTTTGGCGTAATTGACGCCCTGCCCGCGCCCGGCCCAGAACGCGCGCAGCCCCGCCGGATCGAATTCGCCCGCGGGCGCGACGACCACCGCGTAGCCAGCGTCGCCAAGCGGCACGAACGCCTGGCTGCCAAGCGGATGCCGCTCCATCATCGCGATCTCGACGGGCCACACGCGCGGCTGGGCGCGAAACACGCTGACGATGGGCCGGCCGCCCGCCTCGTTCACGTCGATGGCGGCGAGATCGTGAAAGCGCTCGGTCGTGCCGCCGTTGATCGGAAAGTGGCGCGCGCCGTCGAGTTCGATGACGTCGCCAAAGGCAGCGAACGCCTCGCGCGTCAGGGGTTCCATGTGCAGGATCTGCATCGCGGCTCCTCGATCAGACAGGTTCGCCCCACAGGCGCAGGCGCGAGACGCCGCCATCCGGGAAGATGTTGAAACGCACGTGCGTGACCGGGCCGAGTGCGGCAATCCCGCTCTCGAACACGTGTTGCTTGTCCATTTCGAGCTTCTGCTCGCCGACCAGCTCCGGCCAGAACATCGCCTGAGTGATGAGCGATTCGTCGGTGCCGCCCGTCACGCTCGCCGCCTGAAGCGAGCAGCGGTCCGGGTAGTTGCCCTTGAAGTGCGCCGTGTCGACTTCGATCTTGCGGATGATGCCCGGGCGCGCGAGTGCCACGATCGCCCAGTCGTTGCCCGGTTCGCGGCGGCGGCGCGTTTCCCAGCCGTCGCCCATGTTCACGCCGCGCCCCGGCATGAGGATCGTGGAGGCGAGTCCGAAGTGCTGGTTGTTGGCCGCGACGAGATAAGCGCCGTTTTCGATCGCCGCGAGATCGATGAGGCTGCCGCGCTCGACCGTGCTCCAGTCGCGCCGCGGCTGGCCGTACACGCGCAGGCGCGCGAGACCGCCATCGGGAAAGAGATTCACGCGCAGATGCGTGAACGCGCGCGTATCGCGCACCTCGACGTAGTGATGCTGATTGCCCTGCAAGCTCGTCGCCGGGACGATGGTCTGCCAGTCGGCGTTCTCTCCTGGCGTTTCATCGTCGCCAGGCTGCGCGTAGCACGCCTCGATCGAAGCCGCCGGCGGAAAGTTGCCCGTGAAATGGCTCGTGTCGAGATCCAGACCGTAGATCACGCCAGGGCGCGCGAGGCGCACGATGCAAAAGTCGTGGCCCGTCGTGCGCTTGCGGCGCGTTTCCCAGCCGTCCATCCACTTGCCGTGGTCGTCGTACTTGCCGGGGATGAAGACTGCGGGCTGCGGGTCGAGCATGCGCTCCTTGGGCGCGAAGAACTCGTCGCTCGCGTGGAGCGCGCGGGCGCCCAGACGCGGATCGGCAAGGTTCATGTAGCGGCGCGTGAAAGCGGGGGCGTTGGGGTCGAGAGTCGGAATGGCCATGATGGTGTCGTTCGCTTGAGTGGGTCAGTTGATCGAAAAATGCGCCGCCAGGGTTCAGGCATGCGCGTGCTTGCCGCCGAGCGCGCTGTCTTCGCCATGCGCTGTGTCTGCGTCGCTGTCGCCTGCGGGCACGTAGAGGAAGCCTTCGTCGAGGTTCAGCACGCGCTTTGCACGCACCTTGTCGATGTCGTGCTCCCACACCGCGACCACCACCGTCGCCACGCAGTTGCCGATCAGGTTCGTCAGCGCGCGGGCGATGCCGACGAACCAGTCCACCGGCAGAATCAGCACGAGGCCGAGCACGGGAATCGCGGGAATGGCGGAAAGCGTGGCGGCGAGAATGACGATCGCCGAGCCGGGAATGCCGTGCGCACCCTTCGAGGTGATGAGCGAAACCAGCACCACGACGATGAGGTCGTGCATCGACAGCGGCGTGTTGGTCGCCTGCGCGATGAAGATCACGGCGAGCGTGAGGTAGATCGAAAAGCCGTCGAGGTTGAACGAGTAGCCCGTCGGGATCACGAGACCCACGGTGGAATCCTTCACGCCCATCCATTCGAGCTTGCGCATGATCTGCGGCAGCACGGCGTCCGACGAAGCGGTGCCGAGCACGATCGAGAGTTCTTCGCGCAGGTAGCGGATCAGCTTGAACACACTGAAGCCCGCCATGCGCATGACGATGCCGAGCACGACCGCGACGAACACGATGCAGCTCGCGTAGAACACGATCACGAGCAGCCCGAGTTGCTTGAGCGAAGCCACGCCGTACGTGCCGGTCGTGAACGCGATTGCGCCGAGTACGCCAAGCGGCGCGAGCTTGATGATGAAGCCCATCACGCGGAAGAACACCTGCGAGAGTTCGTCGATCAGGCTGTTCACGCGCTGCGCCTTGGGGCCGAGCAGCGAGAGCGCGCTGCCGAACAGCACCGAGAACACGAGAATCTGCAGGATATCGCCCTTCGCGAAGGCGTCGAAGGCCGTCTCGGGAATGATCTTCAGCAGGAAGCCGGCTGTGTCCTTCAGGCTCTTGGCGTGCTCGGTGTAGCTCGCAAGCGAGGCGGCGTCGAGCGAACGCAGATCCACGTTCATGCCCGCGCCCGGACGCGTGAGGTACGCGAGCACGGCGCCGATCACGAGCGCGACGGTCGTCATCGCCTCGAAATACACCACCGACTTCAGGCCCACACGGCCCACCTTCTTGAGGTCGCCCGCGTGCGCCATGCCGCTCACGACCACGCAGAACACAATGGGCCCGATCACCATCTTGATGAGCTTGAGAAAGCCGTCGCCGAGCGGCCGCAACGATTGGGCGAAATGGGGAAACACCGCGCCTAGCACGATGCCCAGCACGAGGGCGATCACTACGCGACCAAACAGCGAATTGAAGAACTTCGTCACGACTGTCTCCTACTGAGCAAGGGGGAGCAAGCAACTGTTCTGACTGGTCTGACCAGCACTGTTATGGCGGATAGTAGGAAGCCGATATACTGGAGTCAAGGTTGGGAGGCGGGGTGTTTACCCTTGTGCGGTCTGACCAGTTTGCGGGCCGGATCCGGATGCCTTGCGTGGCGGCGCGAAGGGCTTTGACGCGGTGCGTCATGCAGCGAAGCCGCACAGGACTACAATACCGGTCAGACCACGCGAATGCCGCCCGCGCCAACCGATGAAGAACGTTCCGCACACCGTTACCGACGCCGCCATCGCCACGATCCGCGAACGGATCGAGGGCGGCTTGTATCCGGTCGGCAGCCTGCTGCCCGCGCAGCGGCAGCTTTCCGAGGAACTGGCGATCAGCCGTGCGTCGCTGCGCGAGGCGCTCTCGACGCTCGAAGCGCTCGGCATGCTGTCGATCCGCGCGGGCAAGGGCGTGTACGTGACGAGCGCACAGGCCACGAACGCTCACCCGTGGCGTTTCGCGGACCAGTCATCGCTGCCCGACACCTACCAGATGCGTTACGCGCTCGAAGGCTTCGCCGCGCGCATGGCGGCGCTCGCCATTGGCGACGCCGACGTCGCGTGGCTCGAGGCGAACACCGAGGCGCTACACAGCGCCCTTGCCTGCGACGAACTCGACGAAGCCGCGCAACTCGACTTCGAGTTCCACATGCGCATCGTCAATCTCGCGGGCAATGCGGCGATCGAGTCGATCCTGCGCAGCAGCGCCGACATCATGAAAGAAAGCCAGCGCATGCCGTTCTACCGGCGCGAGCGCGTGCTTTCCACGCATCGCGAGCACGGCCTGATCGTGGTGGCGCTCAAGGCGCGCGACTCGGCGGCGGCCGGCGAGGCAATCGAGGCACACATCGCCAATGCAGCACAGCGCGCGGGTGTTTACTTCCCCACGCCGCCCGCGTTCGCCGCCGCCTCCCAAAGCGCAATCGAAAAATAAGGACGAAAAAAAACCGCCCCGAATCACTTCAGGGCGGTTTTTCGATGCAGCGTCGAGCGTGCTTACTTCGCGTTCGCGAGTGCCACAGCCGTGTCCAGCATGCGGTTCGAGAAGCCCCACTCGTTGTCGTACCAGCTCGACACCTTCACGAGACGGCCCGAGACCTTCGTGAGCGTGGAGTCGAACGTCGACGATGCCGGGTTGTGGTTGAAGTCGATCGACACCAGCGGTGCGTCGTTGTAGCCCAGGATGCCCTTGAGCGCGCCTTCCGACGCTTCCTTCATGATGGCGTTGACTTCTTCAACCGTCGTGTCGCGCTTGGCGATGAACGAGAGGTCGACGATCGACACGTTGATGGTCGGGACGCGAATCGCGTAGCCGTCCAGCTTGCCGTTCAGTTCCGGCAGCACGAGGCCGACAGCCGAAGCCGCGCCCGTCTTCGTCGGGATCTGGCTGTGCGTGGCCGAGCGCGCGCGGCGCAGATCTTCGTGGTACACGTCGGTCAGAACCTGGTCGTTCGTGTACGCGTGGATCGTCGTCATCAGGCCGGTTTCGAGGCCGATCTTGTCGTTCAGCGGCTTGACGAGCGGCGCCAGGCAGTTCGTCGTGCACGATGCGTTCGAGATGACCGTGTCCGAAGCCTTCAGCACGTTGTGGTTCACGCCGTAGACGATGGTCGCGTCGACGTCCTTGCCGCCCGGCGCCGAGATGATGACCTTCTTCGCGCCGCCCTTGATGTGCGCGCTTGCCTTTTCCTTGGTCGTGAAGAAGCCCGTGCATTCCATCACGACGTCGACGCCCAGCTCGCCCCACGGCAGCTCGGCCGGGTTGCGGTTGGCCAGCACGCGGATCTTGTCGCCGTTGACGACGAGGTAGTCGCCGTCCACCGTGACTTCACCCGGGAACTTGCCGTGTGCCGTGTCGTATTGCGTCAGATGCGCGTTGGTCTTCGCGTCACCCAGGTCGTTGATCGCAACGATCTGGATGTCGTGCTTCTTGCCGTTCTCGTAGAACGCGCGAAGCGTGTTACGGCCGATGCGGCCGTAGCCGTTGATAGCGACGCGAATGGTCATGGTTTATCTCCTAAAGGGCTGAAAAATTCTGAAACCAGTGCTGCGCTGGCGTCAATGCCGGGCTGGGGACGGCCAGGCGGAACGCTCAAGGCAGCGGGCCCGCCAGATCTTGCCGATCAGGCGGGCCCGTAACGCATGCTTAGTTGTCGAGCGCGGCCTTGGCCGTCGCCACGACGTGATCGACCGTGAAGCCGAAGTGCTTGAACAGCACGCCAGCCGGGGCCGATTCGCCGAACGTGTCGATACCGACCACGCCGCCTTCCAGGCCCACGTACTTGCGCCAGAAGTCGGTCACCCCGGCTTCGATCGCGACGCGGCGCACGCCCTTGGGCAGCACGCGCTCCTTGTATTCGGCGTCCTGCTTGTCGAACACGTTGGTCGAAGGCATGGACACCACGCGGGCGCCGATGCCTTCGCGCTGCAGCGCTTCGACGGCCTTCACCGCCAGTTCGACTTCGGAGCCCGTGGCGATCAGGATGATCTTGCGGCTCGGGATGTCGTCGTTCCAGTCCTTGAGCACGTAGCCGCCCTTGGCGATGTTTGCGATCTGCGCGTCCGTGCGCTCGTTGAACTGCAGGTTCTGACGGCTGAAAATGAGACTCGACGGACCGTGATGCGAGATCGACTCGGTCCAGGCCACCGCGGTTTCCACGGTGTCGGCCGGACGCCAGAGCGTCATGTTGGGGATCAGGCGCAGGCTTGCGACCTGCTCGATCGACTGGTGCGTCGGGCCATCTTCGCCGAGACCGATCGAGTCGTGCGTGAACACGAAGATCGACGGGCACTTCATCAGCGCGGCCACGCGCAGCGCATTGCGGCTGTAGTCCGAGAACGTGAGGAACGTGCCGCCGAACGCCTTGTAGCCGCCGTGCAGGTTAAGGCCGTTGAGCGCCGCGCTCATGCCGAACTCGCGCACGCCGTAGTTGATGTGGTTGCCCCACTGGATGCCGGTCTCGCCGGCCTTGGCGGCGCGCACGGGCTTCGAAGCCTTCCAGTTGGTCAGGTTCGAGCCGGTCAGGTCGGCCGAGCCGCCCAGCAGTTCGGGCAGCGCCGCGGCGAGGCCTTCGATGGCCTGCTGCGAAGCCTTGCGCGTGGCGACCGTTTCCTTCTTCGAATCCGCGCCAGCGACGATTGCGGCGGCCTTCTGCGCCCAGTCGGCGGGCAGCTTGTGAGCCATGCGGCGCTCGAACTCGGCGGCTTCGGTCGGGTACTTCGACTTGTACGCGGCGAACTGTTCGTTCCATGCTGCTTCGAACTTGGCGCCTGCGTCCTTGGCGTCCCAGTCTGCGTAGACGTCTTGCGGCAGCGTGAACGGCTCCCACTTCCAGCCTGCGGCTTCGCGCCACTTGGCGATTTCTTCCGCGCCGAGCGCGGCGCCGTGCACGTCGTGGCCGCCCTGCTTGGTCGGCGCGCCCTTGCCGATGATGGTCTTGCAGCAGATCAGCGTGGGCTTGTCCGAGGCCTTGGCCTTCTGGATGGCCGCGTCGACCGCGTCCACGTCATGGCCGTCCACGTGCGGGACCACGTTCCAGCCGTAGGCTTCGAAGCGCTCCGGCGTGTTGTCGTGGAACCAGTTGACCACGTCGCCGTCGATCGAGATGCCGTTGTCGTCGTACAGCGCGATCAGCTTGTTCAGCTTCAGCGTGCCGGCGAGCGAGCAGGCTTCGTGCGAGATGCCTTCCATCAGGCAGCCGTCGCCGAGGAACACATACGTGTGGTGATCGACGATCTTCGCGTCGGCCTTGTTGAACTCCGCTGCGAGCAGCGCTTCAGCGAGCGCCATGCCGACCGCGTTCGCCAGACCCTGGCCGAGCGGGCCCGTGGTCGTCTCGACGCCCGGCGTGATGCCGAACTCGGGGTGGCCCGGCGTCTTCGAGTGCAGCTGACGGAAGTTCTTGAGTTCCGCGATCGGCAGGTCGTAGCCCGTCAAGTGCAGCAGCGAGTACAGCAGCATCGAGCCGTGGCCGTTCGACAGCACGAAGCGGTCGCGATCGCTCCAGAGCGGATTCGTCGGGTTATGGCGCAGATGGCGCGACCACAGCGCAACAGCGATCTCGGCCATGCCCATGGGCATGCCGGGGTGACCGGAGTTCGCTTGCTGAACGGCGTCCATGGACAGCGCACGAATGGCGTTGGCCATCAACTGGGTGGTAGCGGGGGAGGCGGAGGACGAGGTCGTCATGTCGAGTCCGGAAGTGTGCAAAAAGCGGCGTGGGCGGCGCAGGTCGCGAACAGCGCAAACAGCGGGCGCACACAGCAGCGCGGGGGTCCGGAAGCTCGGCAAATCGCCCGCTCGGGCGCACATGCGGCGCCAGGAGACGCGAAACGGCCGGAGCAAACGGAGAGGGCTGCAAAGCACAATATTCTAGCAGATCGTGGGGATTATCCCTGGTCGTAGGGCGCGGGGTGTGCGCCGTTCGCGCCGTTGTCTTCTCGTTGCTTCTGTCGCGGCCGGGTGCAGTCCACACCCCCTATAATGTCTCTGCTGGCCCCATTTTCTGTGCGATTTTTGCGCGCTCCGGCGCAGCAGCAGCGCATCTCGACCTCTGTGACCGACGCCCTCCTCTTTCATCCCGCGGCAGACGCGCTCTACGGCTTTCCAGGCGCGCGCCGCCTCGCCGCGGCCGATACGCCGTGGCAGCGCATCGAAGTCTGGGACACGTCGCAACTGGGCTGCCTCTTCACGTTGGACGGCCGCCCGATGACCTCTGCCGGCGACGAGTTCATCTATCACGAGTGCATGACGCACCCGGCCGCGCTCACCCACCCCGCACCGCGCGCCGCGCTCGTGCTGGGCGGCGGCGACGGCGGCGCGGCGCGCCAGTTGTTGCGCCACCCGGGCATCGAGCGCATCGTCGTGGCCGAACTGGACCCGGACGTGGTGCGCCTGACAGGAGACTATCTGCCCGAGGTACGCGGCGACGCCTTCGAAGATCCACGCGTGGAACTCGTGATCGGCGACGCGGTGGCGTTTGTCGCCTCAGCGCAGGAGCGTTTCGACCTCGTCATCTTTGATCTGACGCCACCGGATTCGCCGGCCGCCGGGCTCTACACACCGGCGTTCTATGCCGCGCTCAAGCGCGTGATGAGCGCCGACGCCCTCGTCTCGCTCCATCTGGGCTCTCCGTTCCACCATGGGCAGCGCGTAGGCGCGCTGCTCGGCGGACTGCGCGCGGCGTTCGCCGTTGTTCGCCCGCTCGCCGCCTACGTGCCGCTATACGGCTCACTCTGGCTCATGGCGATCGCGAGCGACGCGCTCGACCCTGCCAGTGCCGATCTGCCCACACTTGAGGCTCGCATGGCCGAGCGTCAAATCGAAGGTTTGCGATATTACGATGCTAAATTGCACGCTACGCTCTTAGAAGTCCCATTCACTGCGAGAGATAAACTAGGCGAATTCCTACAGCCTTAGTGGCCCTGTCCATGGACAATGGCGGGTTCCACACGCCTTCTTCGCGCGTGCCCACGCTCAGAGCGGCGGCCGGCGCCTGATCCTAACCGCGAATCTGGAGAGACTCGATGACCCCACCCCGCCCCGCCGGCGTGCCGTGGCTGACACCGTATCTGACGGTGCGCGATGCGCGCACCTCGCTAGGCTTTTATCAGGCGGCCTTCGGTTTTGCGTTACGCGATAGCGTCGAGGACGACGGCGCGGTCATGCATGTGGAAATGACGTACCACGATCAGTTGATCGTCATGTTCGCGCCGGAGGGTGCATTCGGTTCGACGGCGCGCACGCCCCAAAGCGCACAGACCGTCGCGCCGCAATCTTTTTATCTGTACGTCGACGATGTCGACGCGGTTTATGCGCGGGCGCTCGAAGCCGGCGCGAAATCGCTGAGCGAGCCACAGGACCAATTCTGGGGGGACCGCTTCGCGCAGGTCGAAGACCTCGACGGTTACCGCTGGGCGCTTGCTCGCCACTTGTCCTGAATCAATGAGAAATAGTCTTATGCCCCGCTTTTTCGTCGGCAGCGCCCTGCAATCCGACGAGGTTGTCACCCTTCCCGACGAAGTCACGCGTCATATCCAGGTGCTGCGCCTGCAGCCCGGTGACACCATCGTGCTGTTCAACGGTCTTGGCGGCGAGTACAGCGCCGAGATTCTCGAAATGGAGCGCCGCGACACGCAGGTGCGCATCGGCCCATATCGCGACTTCGAGGCCGAGCCGCCTTACCGGCTCACGCTCGCCCAAGGCATTGCGGGCAGCGACAAGATGGACTGGCTGATCGAAAAGGCCGTCGAACTGGGGGCGACGAACTTCGTGCCGCTCACCACCTCGCGCAGTGTTGTGCGACTGTCGGGCGAGCGAGCCGTGCGCCGCCAGGCGCACTGGCAACGCATCGTGCAAGCCTCGTGCGAACAGTGCGGGCGCAACCGCATGCCCGATGTCGCGCCCACGCGCGAAATCGCCACGTGGCTTGGCTCGCTGCCCAAGCGCCCCGGCGAAGGCGAACTGCGTGTGCTCCTCTCGCCGCGCGCCAACGTGTCGTTCTCGACCTTGCCGATCGACCCGCCTTCGGGCGAGGTGACAGTGCTGGTCGGGCCTGAGGGCGGATTTTCGTCGCCGGAAGAAGCGGCGGCACTCGACCACGGCTTCATCGCCGTGGGACTCGGGCCGCGCGTGCTACGCACCGAAACGGCGGGGATCGCCGTGCTCTCGGCGCTCGCCGCCCGCTGGGGTGGCTGGTAAAGCGACGCAGCCAGGCAAACCGCTGGTAAAAATGACAAAGCCCGCGCAAAGGCGGGCTTGTGGCTTTCTGTCGCATGCGCGCGACGGAACGTTAGTCGAAGGTCAGGCGAACGAATAAAAAACGCGGAACGGCACCTTGCGCTCCGCCCAGTATTCCGAAGCCTCTCGAAATACGTCGAGCAGCGTCTCACGCCCGTCCTTGTCGAACTTCTGGGCAATCGGCAGTCCTTCCAGCACGATCACGAAACCCGGCTGCTCGCCGGCTTTTTGTACCAGATCGGTCAGGCAGTCGTACAAACCATCGTAGTTCTTGCCGAAATGCTTCGGAAACAGAAACGACGTGGCAATGGTTTCGAGCACTTCCTGCTTGGTTTGCGCATTTGCGCAGAACGCATAGAGGAAATGCTGCTGCAGCCGCTGGGCTTCGTCCGAGAGATCCTGAATGCGAAACGCCCGGATCGACTGGACAATATTCGGCTGCACGGTCGAAAACAGGCTCATGGCCCCCTCGTTCGATGAAAGCCCCGCCTCCTCCTGGCGCGCCTCGCTGTCTTGCTTCAACTGCATGACGCGCTGGAACAGGTTGCCCTCCCCGGACGCGAACAGATCGCTCGCGACCCGAGGGTCGTGCGCGTAAACGTTATCGCTCATGCCGCTCATCCCGGTGTCAATCAATAATTCGCCTGAAACTGGCGTAGTGGTCGTCGGAGTAGTAACAGTTGTCGGTCCGCTTGCGCGGGCCGCCGCAAACAATGCGCTTGGCGCCGCGGTTGTGCGCGTTCGGCGTCGGGACCGTGTACTCGTGATAGTAGCCCCGCGGGTGCGGTGGCAATATCCGCTCAAAATTCCCGAATACGACGCCGTCTTTCTCGTAAGGGAACGGGCCGCCCGCTGCAATCAGGCTCAACGTGCCCACCGCCTCACGCGGAAGTTCGTTGACCGAAATGCTGCCGACCGAATTACCCGCATCTTCCGGCTGACTCGTGCGCGCCTGAGCGCCGCCTGCTGCCAGCGCGGCGGTTGCGACCAGCGCCACCACCGCGGCGCGCCGCAAACTACGCGGTAAGTCCGATAAACCGTCGCCGAAACAATGAGTTAGACGATGCGCCATCGCCGGGTTCCCGCTTCCCTGGTTACGCGTTCGACGACCATGAAAGGTGTAAGGGTATCGCTAATGATGCCTGGAAGCAACGTTAGTCGGGCGAGGACGACCAGCGCTTGACTCCGCACAAGGGTCGGACCGGCAAATTTTACAATTTCATTTTGCGCGATTTTGGGCGATCAAGCTCGATCTCGCAGGTAAAAAAAATCGGCGCGCTCGCTTGCAGGAGCACGCCGATTTTGTGGACCGCGTTACCGGCGCTGCCGGTAACCTGTGCGAGTGGGCTTAACGCGCCGCGTTCACGTCCGCGACGAGCAGCGCCGTCATGTTGACGATGCGGCGCACCGTGGCGGAAGCCGTCAGCACGTGCACGGGCTTGGCCGCGCCCAGCAGGATCGGCCCGATGGCGATGTTGTTGCCCGCCGCCGTCTTGAGCAGGTTGTAGGAAATGTTCGCCGCGTCGATGTTCGGCATGATGAGCAGATTCGCTTCGCCTTCGAGCGTCGACTCCGGCAGGATCTCCTTGCGCAGGTTCGCGTCGATCGCCACGTCGCCGTGCATTTCGCCGTCCACATGCAGGTCCGGCGCACGCTCCTGGAGGATCTCGAGCAGGTCGCGCATCTTTTGCGCGCTAGGCGCGTTGCTCGAACCGAAGTTCGAGTGCGAGCACAGCGCGATCTTCGGCTCGATGCCGAAGCGGCGCACTTCCTCGGCCGCCATGATGGTGATTTCCGCGAGCTGCTCCGGCGTCGGGTCGACGTTGACGTGCGTGTCGACGATAAAAATCTGGCGGTTCGGCAGCACGAGCGCGTTCATTGCCGCATAGACGTTGCAGCCCGCCTTCTTGCCGATCACCTGGTCGATGAAGTGCAGGTGGCGGTGCGTCGTGCTGACCGTGCCGCAGATCATGCCGTCGGCTTCGCCCTTTTCCACAAGCATCGAGCCGATCAGCGTCGTGCGGCGACGCATTTCGAGCTTCGCCATTTGCTGCGTGATGCCCTTGCGCGCCATGAGCTTCGCGTAGCTCTGCCAGAACTCGCGGTAGCGCTCGTCGTGGTCGGTGTTCACGACCGTGTAATCCTGGCCGGCCACGAGACGCAGGCCGTAACGCGCAATGCGCTGCTCGATCACCGAAGGGCGGCCGATCAGGATGGGCTTTGCGAGCTTTTCGTCGACTACGATCTGCACCGCGCGCAGGATGCGCTCCTCTTCGCCCTCGGCGAACACGATGCGCTTCTTCTCCGGCTCCACGGCGCGCGCGAGCTGGAAGATCGGCTTCATGGTCGTGCCGCTGTGGTAGACGAACTGCTGGAGGTGCTGCTCGTAGGCGTCCATGTCCTCGATCGGCCGGGTCGCAACGCCCGAGTCCATTGCCGCCTTGGCCACGGCCGGCGCGATCTTGACGATCAGGCGCGGGTCGAAGGGCTTCGGAATGAGGTACTCAGGCCCGAACTGCAGATCCTGGATGCCGTAAGCCGTGGCCACCACGTCGCTCTGCTCCTGGCGCGCCAGCTCCGCAATCGCATTCACCGCGGCAATTTCCATCTCACGCGTGATGGTGGTCGCACCCGCGTCGAGCGCGCCGCGGAAGATGAACGGGAAGCAGAGAACGTTGTTCACCTGGTTCGGGTAGTCCGTGCGGCCCGTGGCGAGCACGGCGTCCGGGCGCACTTCGAGTGCGAGCTCCGGCAGGATTTCCGGCGTGGGATTGGCCAGCGCAAGAATGAGCGGCTTCGCGGCCATCTGCTTGACCATGTCCTGCTTGAGCACGCCGCCCGCGGAAAGGCCGAGGAAGATATCCGCGCCTTCGATCACTTCGGCCAGCGTGCGCGCGTTGGTCTCGCGTGCGAAGCGCTCCTTGTCCGGGTCCATCAGCTCGGTGCGGCCCTTGTAGACCACGCCGGCGAGGTCGGTCACAACGATGTTTTCGAGCGGCAGGCCAAGGTCGACGAGCAGATCGAGGCACGCCAGCGCCGCCGCGCCCGCGCCCGAGGCGACGAGCTTCACTTCCTTGATGTCCTTGCCCACGACCTTCAGGCCGTTGGTGAAGGCCGCCGCCACCACGATGGCGGTGCCGTGCTGGTCGTCGTGGAAGACCGGAATCTTCATGCGC
Source organism: Paraburkholderia flagellata (assembly GCF_021390645.1). Taxonomy (GTDB): domain Bacteria; phylum Pseudomonadota; class Gammaproteobacteria; order Burkholderiales; family Burkholderiaceae; genus Paraburkholderia; species Paraburkholderia flagellata. The sequence continues at coordinate 378,709 of NZ_JAJEJT010000001.1, read as the reverse complement.
TTGCGCGCCTCACGCTCGACGATGAAGCACTCCGGCGCCTTGATGTCTTCAAGGTTGATGCCGCCAAACGTCGGCTCAAGCGCCGCGATCACGTCGACGAGCTTGTGCGGGTCCGACTCGTTCAGCTCGATGTCGAACACGTCGATGCCGGCGAACTTCTTGAAGAGCACCGCCTTGCCTTCCATCACGGGCTTCGACGCGAGCGGCCCGATGTTGCCGAGGCCGAGCACGGCCGTGCCGTTCGACACGACGCCCACGAGGTTGCTGCGCGCAGTGAAGCGCGCGGCGTTGAGCGGATTCTCGACGATCGCCTCGCACGCGAATGCAACGCCCGGCGAGTACGCGAGCGAGAGGTCGCGCTGATTGATCATCTGCTTGGTCGGCGCAATCGCGATCTTCCCCGGCGTGGGAAACTCGTGATAGTCGAGTGCGGCTTCGCGGAGTTTGTTCGTGGCGGGATTCGACATGGGAGGCAGGGCGTTAGTGCAGATTAGAATAACAACTCGAACGCTAATTCGAAGGCATTGTAGCGCCAATCTCCGACAGCATTCCTTACAGTTCGGGCGCAGGTGCCACGACCGCAATGAGTGGAACGGCGCGCCAGCACGCCCTTCGCAGCGTCGGACACGCCAATTGTCATAGACCTTTCGACATGCTTTCCGAGTTCTCCCTGATCGACCGTTATTTCGCGCGACGCGCCCGAACGAACACACAACGCGCCGCGCTCGGCATCGGCGACGACTGCGCGCTCATCGCGCCCGCTCCTGGTGAAATGCTGGCCGTCTCGACGGATATGCTGGTGGAAGGCCGCCATTTCTTCCCAGATATCGAACCGCACGCGCTCGGCCACAAGGCGCTCGCCGTCAATCTGTCAGACCTTGCCGCAATGGGCGCGCAGCCGCTGGGATTCACGCTGGCGTTCGCGCTCCCCAAGCCGAACGAGGACTGGCTGGCCGCGTTCAGCGCGGGCCTTTTCGAGCTGGCTGACCGCTTTGACTGCGAGCTGATCGGGGGCGACACCACGGCGGGCCCGCTCAATCTTTGCCTTACGGTGCTCGGCTCGGTGCGTCAGGATGCCGCACTTCGGCGCGACGCCGCGCAGGCGGGCGACGACATCTGGGTCTCCGGCACGCCCGGCGACGCGCGCGCGGGCCTTGGCGTATTGAGAAGCGAATGGCAAGTGAGCGAGCAGGACGCCGCGCACTTTCGCCGCGCGCTCGAATACCCCGAGCCGCGGGTGTCGCTCGGCCTCGCGCTGCGTGGCGTCGCGCGCGCGGCGCTCGATGTATCGGATGGGCTGGCCGGCGACCTGCGCCACATTCTGGAGCGTTCGAACCTCGCTGCGACGATCGACGTCGATACCCTGCCGCTCTCGCCCGCTCTCGCGCGCCTGCCGCGCGACGTGCAAATGCAATGCGCGCTCGCGGGCGGCGACGATTACGAACTGTGCTTCACGGCGGCGCCGGCGCAACGCGCAGCGGTCGAGGCGGCCGCGCAACAGGTGGGCGTGCGCGTCACGCGCATCGGTACAATGAGTGCCCTCACGTCGCCTCAGGCCACGCCCGCAATCGCCTGGCGCGACGCCGCGTGCAAACCGCTCAACCTGAAGTTGCAAGGTTTCGACCATTTCCATGCAGACTGACCCCACGCCCTCTCCCGCCGACGAACTCGCGACGGCCGGGCGACCGGAACCCCAGCCTGGCGGCCCGCGCCGCGCCGACGCGCCGTTCATGCTCACGCATCCGCTTCACATCATCTCGCTCGGCTTCGGTTCGGGGCTCTCGCGCCTCGCGCCCGGCACCGCCGGCACACTCTTCGCGTGGGCGGCGTTCGAAGTGCTCAACCGCTACCTCACCGTGACCGAGTGGGGACTGCTGATCATCGTGGGCTTCTTCGCGGGCATCGGCATCACCGGGTTCACGGCGAACAAACTGCGCGTGGAGGACCCTTCCGCCATTGTCTGGGACGAGATCGTTGCATTCTGGCTCGTGCTGCTGATGATCATGCCCGTCGATTTCATGGGCCGGCTCTGGGCCTTCGTGGTCTTCCGTTTCTTCGATATGGTGAAGCCGCCGCCCATCCGCTATTTCGACCGGCGCTTCAAGGGCGGCCTCGGCATCATGCTCGACGACATCGTCGCCGCTTTCTTTACGCTGCTCGTCATTGCGCTCTGGCGCATGTCGGTCTAAGCCCACCTGGCCGCCACTTCAACGGATTGCTGCAATGCCTACCGATTCCGTCGTCCACCAACTTGCCATCCGCGTCGGCAACAAGCTGCGCGACGGGCGGCTCATGCTCGCGACCGCCGAGTCCTGCACCGGCGGCATGGTCGCCACCGCCATCACCGATATTTCAGGCAGCAGCGGCTGGTTCGAGCGCGGCTTCGTGACTTACTCGAACCAGGCGAAGACCGAGATGATCGGCGTGCCGCCCGAACTCATCGAGAAGCACGGCGCCGTAAGCGAGCCGGTTGCGCGCGCGATGGCCGAAGGCGCGCTCAGCAACAGCCGGGCACAAGTTTCGCTGGCGATCACCGGGGTCGCCGGTCCCGGCGGCGGCACGCCGGAGAAGCCAGTCGGCATGGTGTCGTTCGGCTGGAGCAACCGGTTGCACACGAGCGTCGAAACGCTGGTCTTCAAAGGCGACCGCGAGCAGATCCGCGCGCAAGCCGCCGCACATGCGTTGCGCGGGCTGCTCGCGCTGATCGACGAACAGGAACGCTAATACCGGCCCGATCGGGTTTGCACCGCCGACCCGGCCCATCACGGAGGCGCACGCCATGACAACCGCGAATGCCGCAGTCGAGGAACTGATCCGCCGCTTCGGGCTCGAACCGCACCCCGAAGGCGGCTACTACAGCGAAACTTACCGCGCCGACAAGTTCGTGCGCCGCGACGGCGCGCCCACGACCGACGGCACGCGCGCGGCCTCGACTGCGATCTATTTCCTGCTCGCGGATGGCGCCTATTCGGCCTGGCACCGCATCCGCTCCGACGAACTCTGGCACTTCTACGCGGGCTCGCCCATCGAGATCCACTCGATCGACGAGCGCGGCGTGCTCTCCACGCGCAAGCTTGGGCATGCGTTAGACCATCCGGGCACGGTGTTCCAGGCCGTGGTGCCGGCCGGGCACTGGTTCGCGGCGCGCTGCTGCGATCCGTCCACGTATGCGCTCGTCGGCTGCACGGTCGCGCCGGGGTTCGAGTTCAGCGAGTTCGAGATCGCCGATGTGAACGCGCTTGCGGAAAAGTATCCGCTGCACCGTTCGATCGTCGAGCTTTTCGGCAAGCCGGCATCGGTCGCGAAGAAGGATTGAGCGGCACGGCGCAGCTTGCCATCTTGAAAGTCGCAGATAAAAAAACGGCGTGCCCGAAGGCACGCCGCAATCGCCCTACCACTCCAGACGATCTCAACGAGATCGCCCTCGGGCTGGCGCTCCCTACGCACCAGCCCTTGCTCCCCACTTATTGCATGGAGATCTGTACGCGCCGGTTAGGCGCAAGACATGCAACCACTGCTGACGTCGCTTTCTTGCCCGGACACGACTTCACCGGATCGGCTGCGCCGCGGCCGTTGACTTCGAAGCGCTCTGCCGTCACGCCTTGGGCTTGCAGCGCGCTCAGCACCGCCTGGGCACGTTGCTGCGACAACTTTTCGTTATGCGCCGCCGAGCCGAATCGGTCGGTGTAGCCGTCGACCTTCAGCAAGTGGAGCTTCACATGCGAATCGCGGACGCGTTGGGCGAGCCCATCGACCATCTCTTTGCCTTCCGGCTTCAGCACGGCGCTGTCGAAGTCGAACAACGCGTCAGCTGACAGCGAAACCGGTTTCGCCAGCTCAGCGGGTGGCGGCGATGGCGGCGGCGGAGCCGGCGGCACGCACTTGTCGAGTTCGCCATTCAGCTGGCCTTGCATGTTCGTGATCTGGCCGTTGATGGTCGTCACGTCACCCTGGATCGACGTGATGTCGCCAGCCAGGGTCGTCACATTACCCGCGAGGTTCGACACATTCGTGTTCGTCGCGTACAGCTGCGAGCCGTTCACCGCGTCAAGGCTCGTGGCGCTCAGCGCGCCATTGGCCACGTTGTGCAGCGCCACCGCCGACGAGGCGCCCGTGCCGCCCAGCGTCACCGACGTATGTGCCGACGAGTCGTACAGAACCGCATCGGCCAGCTGGCCTTGCATGTTCGTGATCTGGCCGTTGATGGTCGTCACGTCACCCTGGATCGACGTGATGTCGCCAGCCAGGGTCGTCACATTACCCGCGAGGTTCGACACATTCGTGTTCGTCGCGTACAGCTGCGAGCCGTTCACCGCGTCAAGGCTCGTGGCGCTCAGCGCGCCATTGGCCACGTTGTGCAGCGCCACCGCCGACGAGGCTCCCGTGCCGCCCAGCGTCACCGAGCTATGTGCCGACGAGTCGTACATCACCGCATCAGGCGAAGTGCCGCCGCTGATGTTCGTGAGTTCGCTATACAGATTGGAGATATCCGACGTGTTCTGCGTGACCTTCGAATTAGTCGCGAAAAGCTGCGAACCGTTCACCCCGTCCGTGCTAGAGGCCGTCACACGGCCAGCGGCCACGTTCGTGATCGTGCGCTCGGCGCCCGCCGAGCCCACGCTTACCGTGCCCGTGGGCGACGTGCCCGCGTAGGCGTAGGTCGTGCCGCCGATCACGCCGCTTGCCGTGCCGACCGCGGCGGCCGTGGTCGCGCCATTGCCCAGCGCGACCGAGTTCGCGACCGAAGCATTCGCGCCCCGACCGATTGCGATCGAGCCCGTCTGCGAGGCCACCGCGCTCGTGCCGATTGCGGTTGAGCTCACGCCCGAGGCATTCGCGCCATAGCCGAACGCCGAAGCACTGTCCTGCGTCGCTTTCGCGCTCGCGCCCATCGCGGTCGTGGCATTTGAACTGGCGAAGCTATTCGTGCCGATTGCCGTTGCGTAGTAAGTTCCACCGCCCGTGGCCGTGGAGGATGCGCCCAGGGCAATATCCCCGAGATTCGACGCGAGCGCAGCGTTGCCGATCGCTTCCGAATAGTTACCGATTGCGGTTGCGCTCGAGCCAAGCGCGATCGCGGACATGCCCGACGCCGAGGCGACGGGACCAATTGCCGTGCTGTTCGTGCCCGTCGCCGACGAGTCCGCGAGCGTCGAATTCGTGTGGAAGTACTTGATGCCACCGCCGTTGTTGATGTTGTTGACGGTGTTTGTGAGGTTGGTGACGTTCGTGTTCGTCGCGTTCAGCTGCGAACCGTTCACCGCGTCGGTGCTCGTTGCGCTCAGCGCGCCGTTGGCCACGTTGTGCAGCGCCACCGCCGACGAGGCACCCGTGCCGCCCAGCGTCACAGAGGTATGTGCCGACGAGTCGTACATGACGGCGTTTGCCATCTGCCCTTGCAGCGTCGTGACATTGCCTTGAAGCGTGGTGATGCTGTTGGTATTGGCCGTGAGCTGCGTATCTGCGGCGTAGAGCTGCGAACCGTTCACCGCGTCCGTGCTGGTAGCCGTCACACGGCCAGCGGCCACGTTCGTGATCGTGCGCTCGGCGCCCGCCGAGCCAACGCTCACCGTGCCCGTGGGCGACGTGCCCGCGTAGGTGTAGGTCGTGCCGCCGATCACGCCGCTTGCCGTGCCGACCGCAGCAGCCGTAGTCGCGCTGTTGCCCAGCGCCACCGAGTTCGCGACCGAAGCATTCGCGCCCCCACCGATTGCGATCGAGCCCGTCTGCGAGGCCACCGCGCTCGTGCCGATTGCGGTTGATCTCACGCCCGAGGCATTCGCGCCATAGCCGAACGCCGAAGCACTGTCCTGCGTCGCTTTCGCGCTCGCGCCCATCGCAGTGGTCGCATTTGAACTGGCGGAGCTATTCGTGCCGATTGCCGTTGCGTAGTAAGTTCCGCCGCCCGTGGCCGTGGCGGATGCGCCCAGGGCAATATCCCCCAAATTCGATGCGGTCGCACTGTTGCCGATCGCCTCCGAATAGTTACCGGTTGCGTTCGCGCTCGAGCCAAGCGCAATCGCGCTCACGCCGGAAGCCGTCGCCACCGGACCGATGGCCGTGGCGTTCGTGCCCGTCGCCGACGAGTCCGCGAGCGTCGAATTCGTGTGGAAATACTTGATGCCACCGCCGTTGTTGATGTTGTCGATGTTGTTGATGGTGGTATTCAGTTGCCCCAGCGCGGCGTCGACCTCGGCGAACGCGCCACCTACCGTCGTCTGTGCCGTGGTGGACGGCTGCCCCGTGATCGAGTTGGCGTTCGTAAGCGTGTAGGTCGGGCCCGTAACGGCGCCCGTGCTCGCATTGATCGAAGCACCGCCGCCAAGCGCCGTCACGGCGGGCTTGAGCTGGCTGACGTTGACGGCATCCTGCGTACTCACACCTGCGGCGAGGCCGGAAAGCAGAACGCCGGGATTCGTGGCGCTACCAGCGGTCATCTTCGCAATGTAGGTGCCGGCCGAGCCCGGGGAGAACGCGATCACTTGCTGCGTCGAGCTGACGACGAGCTGCGTATTGCCTTGGCCGATGGCGGTATAAGCCGACTTCCCGGCGGTGTCGCCGATAATGTCCGTGTTGCCCCAAGCCGAGCAGCCGGCTACCGTACCGGTGGTGGGGATGTAGTTCATATACGAGTTAGATGCCCAAGACACGCACATATCGGCCCACGCGGCGCCCGGCAGCATGAGTCCAGCAACGCCGGCACCAATTGCGCTCACTGCAACGAGCACTTTGCCCTTGGACTTGCTCTTCCCACGCGCAACAGCATTTTCCTGCGCCGCGACCCACGTTCCAGTGGTTTCGTTCCAGACTGAACGATAAGTCTTATTCATTTTGCAATCCTTAATAATCTATCCAGATTCGCAAGGTTTAACGGGCCTTGCAACCCTGCTTTGATGCGCACACGAACCAGATCCGATCCTGCTCGCGTTCGCCTGAGTGCCAGACGAAGCTTCACTGCCGGCTTTTGTGCCCGCAGGTCAGATTGATCCGTTGTTCAATACCCTTGAGCTACTGACTAGTTTCTACTTCGCCGTAGCTCGATCCAATCGGAGGAATTCGATTCGCTGGATACAACGCCAGACGATGCGCGACGCGTGTGCTAGACGAGCCAAAGCAAATCACAGACGGTGTAAACACGCGGGAATCGCAGCGCACCGGCACGACCGATGTATGCGTTCGCCGGAGAGGATCCGAAACGTTTGCGAACACCGATCAGCACGGATGTGGCGCGGGTATCTACTACCCGCTATGAGGCTGGAATGTTACGGAGGAGAAGATGAGGAACGCATCGGACGATTCTTAATTTTGCGGCAGCGCACCACAAAATCGCCCGAACGCAGGAGGAAATGTTAGGAAAGTTTTAAGAATGATCGGCGCAAGTCTCAACGATGCTTGCGCCGCCCAGCGCTGCGCGAATGTCAGCGATAAAGGTTGATCCGCTCGCGCGTCTCTTGAGCAGCCGTTGCAGCCGCCTGCGCGTAGTCGTCGCCCTTGCTCGCATAGATGATCGCGCGCGACGAGTTGATGAGCATGCCAGTGCCGTCGGCGGTGCGGCCCGCCTTGACGGTCGCCTCGACATCGCCGCCTTGCGCGCCGATGCCCGGAATCAGCAGCGGCATGTCGCCAACGATCGCACGCACCGTTTCGATTTCCTTTGGAAACGTCGCGCCGACCACGAGGCCGAGTTCACCGCTCGCATTCCACTTCTGCGCGGCGAGCCCCGCTACGACCTGATAGAGCGGCTTGCCGTCGGTGGTGAGGAATTGCAGATCGGAACCGCCGGGATTCGACGTGCGGCACAGGACGATCACACCCTTGCCCGCATGCGCAAGCCACGGCTCGATCGAATCGAACCCCATATAGGGATTGACCGTCACGGCATCCGCCTTGAAGCGCTCGAAGGCTTCACGCGCGTATTGCTCGGCGGTGCTGCCGATGTCGCCGCGCTTGGCGTCCAGAATCACGGGCAGGCCCGGGTGCTTCTCGTGGATGTGCGCGATCAGCGCTTCGAGCTGATCTTCGGCGCGATGCGCGGCGAAGTAGGCGATCTGCGGCTTGAACGAGCATGCATAAGGCGCCGTGGCATCGACGATATCGCGGCAGAACTCGAAGATCGCGTCGCTGCGGCCGGCCAGCGCGGCCGGGAATTTCGTCGGCTCGGGGTCGAGCCCGACGCACAGCAGCGAGCCAGTGCGCTGCCAGGCAGCCGAAAGGGTCTGGGAAAAGGAGGTCATGATGGGAGCCCGCAGGCGTGCCGTAGAAGGGAAAACGGCCCGTATTTTACCCGGCGCGGGGTGCGACGCCGCGCCACGCGGACGATGCCGGGCGCGGCGCTTGAGCGCCGCGCCGCGATCTCTCAGCGCACTTCCGCCCTCGCGCGAGCGCCCTTGCCGCCGCGCGCCCCCGCCCGGCCACGCGCCCCTGCGCGGTGCGGGCTCGCCGCCGCGCGCATGTCCATGCGCTCGACGGTGAAGGAAAAGCGCCGCACGAGCCGCTCGCCGTGCGCGAGCACCGTCATGCCGTTGGCGTCGCCGCCGCCGCGCAGGTTCACCGCATTGATCGGATGATCGACGGGCTCGAAGCAGAAGAAGTCCGCGCCCGGCGGCGTGTAAAGCACGTAATAGTCGGTGTTGGCGCAGATCGAGAGCGAAAGCCGGCGGCGCTCCCACACCACGGCGGCGCGTCCGCTCCAGCCGCTGAACGCGTGATTCACGAGCTGGTCCGGCAGCGGATACGCCACGCCGAACTGCCAGGCGGGCGGTGCGGGTACGTGGCGCACAGGCAGCCAGTCCTGGCCCGAGAGCCACAGGCCGCTAGCGGGCGCGGAAAGCTCGGTGCTCGCGTCGCGCGCGAGGAAAGGGTGGATGCCCAGGCCGAACGGCAACGCGTCGCGGCCGGTGTTCTCCACTTCGAGCGCAACGTTGAGCGTCGCGCCGTCGAGCGCATAGGTGAGCGCCGCGCGGTACGAATAGGGTTCACCGTCGCTGCGGTCGAGCACGAGGCGCACGTTTTCGCGATCGGCGCTGTCTATGGTCCACGGCGCGAGCCAGCCGTCGCCATGAATCGGCAGCGGTTCGCTGGCGCGATTGCGCGGCACTTCGATATCGCGCCCGGCAAAGTGAAACCGCCCTTCACCGATGCGATTCGAGTACGGCAACAGCGGGTAACAGGCGAGTTCGTTCGGGTCCATGCGCGCGCTCACGCGCTCGCAGCGGCGGAACACGGGTTCGAACGTGCCTTCGCTGCGCCAGTCGAAGCGCGTGATTCCGCCGCCCAGCTGGGGCGCGACGTCGAGCCGCAGGTACGCGTTCGCGAGCGTCACGCAGGCCACGTCGCTCGTGAGCGCCGCGCCGATCGCCACGGCCGAGGTGCTCGGCCCCGGCAGCACGGGATGCGTGGCGGCTTCGAGCCGCGCGCGGCGCGCAGCGGCGGGTGAGTTGGGCGAGGCGGTTGCGGCGGCGGCATTCGGCAATGAAGCCGAAGCGCCTGGGGAGACGGTGGAACGGGTGGGTCGACGCACAGCGGAATTCGCGACGCTCATAAGATGCTCCTCGAGAGGCATGTTTGATTGCCGCCGACCAAAGGTAAAAGCCCGGCGGCTCACTGGTGGCCTGCCTGGTCCATGCGCTCACTCTCGCAGGGTCCGGCGGCCGCTTCTTGTGTTCGCCCTTCTACTGGTACTGGCAAAGCCAACTGCTCACTACCGATCGACTGCATCTGTTGCCGAAGAACAACGGCTATCCGTCTTTTGTTTCGCGTGCGCCTGGGTGGCGGCTGGTGCTTTCATCGAGGGCGGCGCACGCGCACCACCCACCGAAGCGATTCGCACGCGCCTTCAGGCGGTGCTTAATACAACCGCGTCATTGGCGGCGGCGCCCTTGAAACCGCGGTTCTTCAAGGCCCTGGCGGCCGATTCGAACCGCGAACACGCCGCCGGCATGCGGTTCGCGCGCGAGGGCCTCCTCCTCCATTTCCTCGCGTGCGCTCGTGACATAGAGCGTGTCCAAAAGCGCACCGCCGAGCGTAACGCAGCTTGGCTGCGCTGTGGGAATCTTTACGCGCTCGGTTTCCATACCATCGGCGCCGTAGCGCACCACGCGCTCGCCGCCCCATTGGGCATTCCAGAGGCCGCCTTCGGCGTCCACAGTCGAGCCGTCCGGCACGCCGGTGTCGTCAGTCAGCGTGACGAAGGTGCGCTGGTTTGCAATCGTTCCATCGGCACCGTAGTCGCACGCTTGAATCTCGCGCGAGAGCGTGTCGCAGTAGTACATCGTCGAGCCGTCGGGGCTGAATGCGATGCTGTTCGAGATTGCCGGTGCGGGCAGCGGCAGGCGTTCGAGCGTCAGGTCATGATTCAGCCGATAGAAGCCACCAATTGCTTGCCTGGGTGTTCCTTCGTACTTCGTGCCGAACACGAAGCGGCCCTGGCGGTCGCAGCGCCCGTCGTTCAGACGTGTCGGGACGCCGGGCTCGACTTCGACGATCGTTTCTATCGCGCCCGTCTCCAGATCGAAGAAAGCAAGGCGCGATTCGAGGCCGAGCAGCAGCGTGCGCTCGTCCTCGCAAAGCGCGAAGCACGCAAGGCGCTCCGGCATCGCCCAGGTGACGTGCTTGCCGTCGCGCGCGTCGTAGCGTGCAAGGTGTTTGTTCGTGATATCGACCCAGTAGAGCCGGCCGCGGCGCGCGCACCAGGTCGCGCACTCGCCCAGCTCGCACTTCGCGTGCACGAGCAGCTCAGCCGCCACTTCGTTCGATGCGCCGTCGCTTACGCTCATGCCCAGCCTCCGTCCACCACGATGTCCTGCGAAGTGATCATGCGGCTGTCGTCGGCGGCGAGAAAGAGCGCCATGCGCGCAAGGTCTTCAGGCAGCAGTTCGGCGTCGATGCACTGGCCGCGCTTGATGTCGGCACGCCCTTCTTCGTCGAGCCACAGGCGGCGCTGCTTGTCCGTCATCACCCAGCCCGGCACGAGCGAATTCACGCGCACGCCGTAGCGCCCAAGATCCTTCGCAAGCCCGCGCGTGAGTCCCTGCACCGCCGACTTGCTCAGGGTGTAGACCGGCATTCCCCACTGCTTGAGCATCCAGCTGATCGAGCCCAGGTTGATGATCGAACCCGCACGCGCGGCTTTCATGTCCTCCGCCACGGCTTGCGCCGCAAACAACTGGTGCCGCACGTTCACGGCGACGCACGCGTCGAACGACTCGGGTGTGACTTCGGCCAGCGTGTGGCGGCGGTCATTCGCGGCGTTGTTCACGAGCACCTGAATCGGCCCGAGCGCCGCCTTCACGTCAGCGATGGCGGCGCGCAGCGCGTCGATATCGGTGAGATCGCAGGCCGCGAAGAGCGGCTTGTGGCGCGAGTCGCCGAGTTCGTCAGCGAGCGCCTGGCCCGCGCTCGTGTCGATATCGAAGAACGCGACGCGCGCGCCCTGCGCGGCGAAGTGCTCGACGAACGACGCGCCGATGCCGGTCGCGCCGCCCGTGATCAGCACCACGCGGTCGGCCAGGCTCGGATAGCGCGCGAAGTTTTCGTGCGCGTGGCGCGCAACAGCATTAGCGGGAGACGACATCGTGTTGGGCTCCTGATGAATCGCTCGGTATGACAATCGCCGGGTTTAATCACGCGTCCCGCGGTTTTTCAGCTGGTCGAGCAGCACTGCCGCGAGCAGGATCGCGCCGCGCACGAGGTACTGGTAGAACGCGTCGATGTTGAGCAGGTTCATCACGTTCTCGACCGTACCCATGATCAGCACGCCGATCACGACGCCCGAGATCGTCGCACGGCCGCCCAGCAGCGAGACGCCGCCCAGCACGCACGCCGAGATCACATTCAGCTCGAAGCCTTCGGCCGCATTCGGCTGGCCCGATGTGATGCGCGAGGCGAGAATCACGCCCGCGAGCGCCGTCACCGCGCCCTGGATCAGGAAGATCCACACACGCGTGCGCTCGACCTTGATACCGGCCAGGCGCGACGCCTCCGGATTGCCGCCGATGGCGAGCGTATTGCGCCCATACACCGTTTGATTGAGCATCACGCCGAACACGATGAAGCAGATGAGCGTGACCCAGATCGGCAGTTGCACGCCGAAGACCGAGGCCGTGCCCATGGCGATGAACGTATCCGACGACACACCCACGGCCTGGCCGTGCGAGGCGATGAAGCCGAGGCCGCGCACGATTTCCATCGTCGCGAGCGTGGTGATCAGCGCGTTGATGCGCAGATACGCGATCACCGCGCCGTTCACGAAGCCGATCGCGGCGCCCGCCGCCACTGCTGCAACGATGGCGATGAACGTGTTGTTCGTGGCGTTGAGCACCATCGCGCAGAGCACGCCCGCGAAGGCCACGATCGAGCCCACGGAAAGGTCGAAGTCGCGCGAGGCAAGGCAGAACATCATCGTGCAGGCCACCATGCCGATCTGCGAGACCGACAGCGCGAGGCCGAGCATGTTCTCGATCGAGAAGAAGTGATCGACAGTCAGCGACATCACGATGAACATGACCACGAAGATCACGATCAGGCTGTACTCGGTGATCTGCTGCCACCACTTCTGCTTGTCGCTCTGACTCGGAATCAGCGCGTCGGCGACGCTTTTGGCCGCGCTGTTGGCAGACTCGGCCGCCAGGTTTTCTCTTGCTTGCATTTCAGTTTCCTCCCCGTCCACTCATGCAGCCTTGGCCTGCGCGCGCTTGGGCAGCGCGAGGTCAAGCACCGCGTGTTCGCTCGCCGCGCTGCGCGGCAACTCGCCCGAAATACGGCCTTCGCGCATCACCACGATGCGATCCGACACGCCGAGCACTTCCGGCAACTCCGACGACACCATCACGATCGCGCAGCCGCGTTTAGCGAGCTGGTAGATCACGTTGTAGATTTCGTGCTTCGCACCGACGTCGATGCCGCGCGTCGGCTCGTCCAGAATCACGACCTTCAGGTCCGGCTCGGCGAGCCAGCGCGAAAGGATCGCTTTCTGCTGGTTGCCGCCCGAGAGAAAGCGGATTTTCTGGCGGCGGCTCGGCGTCTTGATCTTCAGCAGCTTGATGAAGCGATCCGCCGTTTCCGCTTCCTTCTTGCGGTCGAGGAACATGCCCGCGCGCAGATAGTGGCGGCGGCAGCTGATGTTGATGTTCTCCGAAACCGTTGCCATCGCAACGATGCCCTGCTCCTTGCGGTCTTCCGGGCACAGCACGATGCCGTGACGGATCGCGTCGCTCGCGCTCTTCACGCGAATCGTCTTGCCGTCCAGTTCAATCTCGCCGGCGCGCCGCTTGTGCGTGCCGTAGATGAGCTGCATCAGTTCGCTGCGCCCCGCGCCCACGAGCCCGAAGAAACCGACGATCTCGCCCGCCTTCACCTCGAAGCTGGCCGCTTCGTTGAGCGGATGCCCTTCGACGCCACGCACCGCGAAGCGCACGTTGCCATGCTCGCGCGGCGAATAGTTGTAGATGTCGCTGATCTCGCGGCCCACCATTTCGGCGACGAGCGTTTCGCGCTTCACCTCTTCGAGCTTCTCGTGCGAGGCGACCTTGCGACCGTCGCGGAAGATCGTGCAGGCGCTGCACAGCTCGTAGATCTCGTCCATGCGGTGCGAGATGTAGATGAGCGCGCGGTTATCGGCGCGCAGCTCACGAACGAGCTTGAACAGCACTTCGGTCTCGCGGTGCGAGAGCGAGCTGGTCGGCTCGTCGAGCGCGATCACGCGCGCATTGCGCAGGAGCGCCTTGCAGATTTCCACCATCTGGCGCTGCGCGATGGAAAGCTTGCGCAGCTTCGCGGCCGGATCGAGATCCACGCCCATGGCGGTGAGGCGTTCGCGCACGAACTTGCGCGCCTCGCCGCGCTTCACCCAGCCAAGCGCATTGGGCAATGCGCCGAGCAACAGGTTTTCCGCCACGGTGAGGTCGGGCACGTATTGCAGTTCCTGGTGGATCACCGCGATGCCCGCGCCGATCGAAGCCGCCGCATCGGAGAAGTGCACCTCGTTGCCGTCCATCAGGATGCGGCCGGAATCGGGCTGATACTCGCCGCCGAGGATCTTCAGGAGCGTGGACTTGCCCGCTCCGTTCTCGCCCATAAGGCCGTGCACTTCCCCCGCGTTCACCTCGAACGACACGCCGTCGAGCGCGCGCACGCCTGGGAACACCTTGCCGATATTGTCAAAACGCAGTGTCGCTGACACTTCGGTTTCCTCTCATTCGATGCGTTGCGGGGCGCTCGCCCCGCAACGGGAAACACCTCAAACCACTTCTCTCGAACTTACTTCGAAGCGAGACCCATCTGCTGACGCACGCTTTCCACGTTGTCGCGCGTGGCCAGCATGCCCGTCGTCAGCGTGAGCAGCGGCGGTTCCTTGCCTTGCGTGATCCACGTGTACATCAGGTCCGAGGTTTCTTCGCCATGGCGCTTCGGGCTGATGATGACGGTGCCGTAGAAGCCGGTCGGCTGCGGCTTCTTGAACTCGTTGAGTGCCGAGTCCGAGCCGCCGATGCCGATACCGATCATGTTGTCGGCCTTGAAGCCGCGGCCTTCCGCTGCGCGCACGGTGCCGAGCACGGCCTCGTCGTTCAGACCGTAGGCCACCCAGTGCTTGTACTGCGGGTTCTTCGTGAGCGCGATGTTGGCGGCGTTGAAAGCGTTTTCCGTGTCGGTCTTCGCTTGCGGCGCCATCACGATGTTCGCCTTCGGGAAGCCCGCTGCCACGAGCGCGTCGGTCGCGCCCGTCGTGCGGTCATGCGCCGTCGGCAGCTGCTCGTAGGTCACGTCGATCGCGCCGACATCCTTCATGTCCCAGCCGCGCTTCTTGATTTCGGCAGCGATGCCGTCACCCACCTGCTTGCCGATGTTGTACGCCGAGATGCCCATGTGCGGCACCGACTCAATCGGCTTGCCTGCGCCATCCACGAGGCGGTCGTCCACCGTCATCATCTTGAGGTTGTCGGCCTTGGCCTTGGCAACGATGCCCGGTCCGAGCTTCACGTCAGGCGTGCAGATGATGAAGCCCTGCGCCTTTTGTGCGGCCAGGTTGTCGATCGCGCTCATCACCTTCTCGCCTGAGGGCGCGCCGATCTTCACCAGCGTGAAGCCCTTTTCTTTCGCGGCCATTTCCGCGAACTTCCATTCGTCCTGGAACCACGGCTCTTCGGGCTGCTTCACGAGAAAGCCGATCTTCACCTGGTCTGCGGCCTGTGCCATGGGGGCTGTGGCGAGCGTCGCGCTTGCGGCGACCGCGGCGGCCATCAGCGTCAGAAAGATGCGTCGTTGCATGTTGTCAGTCTCCTGTCTTCTTCAGTCACGGGAAGGGTATCGGCCGCCTCTTCTTTTACCCGTCGAACCGCGCGGCCAGCGCTTCGGCGGATTCCTGCGTTTTCCTTAATCCTTCGTGCTGCGAATTACTTTTTCTGGCTCTCTCATTCGTGATGCAGTGCCGTGCGGCCGCCATCTATCGTGATGCAGCTCGCGTTGATGAACGGCGCTTCGTCCGAGGCGAGAAACACCGCCGTCATCGCCACCTCCTCCGGGCGGCCAATGCGCTTCATCGGCGGCAGTTCCAGCGTGGCCTTGCGCGCCGCTTCCGGGTCGGGCTGCGCGTTCCACCAGTCGTGCGTGAGCTGCGTTTCGATGTAGCCCGGCGCGATCGCGTTCACGCGCACGTTCCTCGGCGCGTACTCGATGCCGAGCGCGCGCGTGAGCCCGATCACGCCGTGCTTCGCCACCGGGTACGGGAAGCAGCCCGGAATGATCTGGAACGCGTGCGTCGACGCAATGTTGATGATGCTGCCCGCGCGCCGTTCGACCATGCCCGGCAACACCGCGCGGCAGCCGTTCCACACGCCGTCCAGATCCACGGCGAAGCAGCGGCGCCAGTCGTCGTCGGTCATCGTGAGCGGGTCGGCGAACACGTTGATGCCCGCATTGTTTACGAGCACGTCGACCGGGCCGAACGCGCGTTGCGCTTCTTCCACGGCGGCGCGCATCGAGGCGGGCTGCGTCACGTCGGTTTGGACGGCGAGCGTTTGGGCGCCTTCGTATGCGCTCGCGATCTCGCGCGCCGTGGCAACGGCGGCCGCGCCATCAAGCTCGGCGAGCACGACGGCGGCGCCCTCGGCTGCGAACGCGCGCGCGATCGCCGCGCCAATGCCGCGTCCGGCGCCGGTTACGAGTGCGACCTTGCCCGCGAGGCGATTCACTTTTGCGCTCCGTGCACGGCTTTCCAGCCTTCGATGAATGCCAGCGCGTTCGCACGCGTGGCCGCCGCGTCCTGGCCCGGCTTGTAGAGCGCCGAGCCAAGGCCGAAGCCGCTCGCGCCCGCGGCCAGTTGCGGACCCATGTTGTCCGGCTTCACGCCGCCCACGGGCAGCAGGGGCACCACCGGCGGAATCACGGCGCGCCACGCCTTCGTCACGGCCGGCCCGAGTTGCTCGGCGGGGAACATCTTGAGCGCGTCGGCGCCGTGCTTGAGCGCCGCGAACGCTTCGGTCGGCGTGGCGACGCCGGGCACGCACGCGAGGCCCTGGAGCTTCGCGGCGAGGATCACATCGGTGTCGGCGTGCGGCATCACAATCAGCTCTCCGCCGGCTTCCCGCACGTCGCGCACGCGCTCGGTGGTGAGCACAGTGCCTGCGCCGATCATCGCGTCCTCTGGAAGCGCCTCGCGCAATGCCGCGATGCTGTCGAGCGGCTGCGGCGAATTGAGCGGCACCTCGATGATCCGGAAGCCCGCTTCGTAAAGCGCGCGGCCATGCTCGGCGGCCTCGGCGGGCTTGATGCCGCGCACGATCGCGACCATGCCGCACGCGCCGAACGCGGCAACGAAGCCGGCGTGTGGCGTGTACGGGGCGGGCAGGTTCAGTTCGGGTTCCATGTCGGCTTCCTGTTGCTTGGCTTCGTGTCTGTTTCGATTCAGCAGGCTCGATTCATCGGCACACGTTTAGCGCGGCGCGACGAGCCCGGCCTGTACCGCAATGCGCCAAAGCCCGTGTTCGGTCGCTTGACGCACGAGATGCGCGCCGCTGCAGCCGAAAGCGGCAAGCGCCATGCGGTAGCGCTCGCACAGCGCCTCGGCGCCGATGAGCTGCGGCGCGCAACTGGCCAGCGCCACGTCGCGGCGCGAGAGCGCCGCTTCGAGGCCCGCCAGCTCGTGCCCGATCACTAGGCCCGAGAGATAGTCGGGCTGCTCGTCGGCGGCGAGCTGGGCCGTGAGGCCGAGCGTGCGCGTGCTGAACGCCGTGGCAAGCAGGCCCACGCAGCCCTGCTCGCGCGCCACGCCCACGCCGCGCAGGAACGCGGCTGTGTCGGGCTCGACGGGATGCTTCATCGTGCGACCGAGGATCGTATGCGCGCACAGCGCCGCGTAGACCTCGCCCGTCATAAACGTGTAGAAGCGCGCAATGCGCTCGCCCTCCACCACCACCCATTTCGCGTGCGTGCCGGGCAGACCGATGAGCGACGTCTGCGGCTCGGCCTCGTCGCTCAATCCACTCAGCGCGCCAAAAATTTGCGTTTCCTCGCCGCGCATCACGTTCGGCAGCGCACCCGGCTCCAGGACGCCCGGCACCACGGCGAGTTCGGCGCCGCACGCGGCGCGCACGCGCACGATGCCGGCCACCAACGCCTGGGCGCTCGCGGGTGTTTCGACGTAAGGCGCCTGCACCCAGCCCTGGGCGCTGCCGACCATGCCCGCCGCCAGCACCGGCAGCGAGGGCGCTTGCGCGAGCCACACGCCGCACGCTTCGTCGAAGGCGGCGTCGAAGCCGCCTTCTTCGGCGGGCACGGGCAGGTTCATGATCCCCGCCGTCGAAACGCGCGTGGCAATCACCTTGCCCGCCGCATCGAACAGATACGCGCGCAGCGAGGTCGTGCCCCAGTCGAGCGCGATGAGCGCGGCTTCGCGGGCGATCGCGCCGTCGCTGGCCGCGCCGCTCACAGGCTTCTCACGCGCTTTCATCGGCGGATCCTGCGCGTGGTGGGCTGCGGCGCGCGCCAGCCCAGTTCCTGCGAAATCGCACGCGCCTCGCGCTGCACGACCGGAATCAGTTCGTCCATGCGCTCGAGCGGCATGTAGGGGATCGTGCTCGCCACCGAAAGCGCCGCCACGATCGCGCCAGAAGCGTCGCGCACCGGCGCCGCCACGCAACGGATCGAAATTTCGTTCTCCTCCAGATCGAACGTGTAGCCGCCCGCCGAATAAGTGGCCATGCGCTTGAGGAAGGTATCCGGTTCGAGACTGTGATCGGGGCGGAAGCTCACGCCCGCAAGCGTGCGGCGCGACGCGTCGAACAGGTCGCGCCACGATTGCGGCGCGAGGTCGAGCATCATCGCCTTGCCAATGCCCGTGGACGCGAGCGGCATGCGGTGCCCGACGCGCGAACGCATCTCGAGGCCGCGCTGGCCGGGAATCTTGTCGATATACAGCACGTCGTCGCCGTCCCGCACGCCGAGGTGGATCGTGTCGAGCGTTTCATCGGCCAGTGCCTGCAGATGCGGGCGGGCAACGGTCGTGAGCGGCATCTGCTCGAGCGCGATGGTGCCGAGTTCGATGAGCTTCG
Organism: Paraburkholderia flagellata; assembly: GCF_021390645.1. GTDB lineage: Bacteria > Pseudomonadota > Gammaproteobacteria > Burkholderiales > Burkholderiaceae > Paraburkholderia > Paraburkholderia flagellata. The sequence goes on along the minus strand of NZ_JAJEJT010000001.1, from coordinate 360,164 downwards.
GCCCGAGCAGATAGCCGCCCTGCACCTGGCGCAGGTAGCGCGCCTGCACGAGGCTCGAAACGAGGCGGTGCGTGGTGCTGCGCGTCGTGCCGAGCACCGCGCCGAACGAGCGCAGGTCGCGCACGCCGGCGGCGGCGGCTTCGAGAATTGCGAGGCCACGCAGGAGCGTCTGGGTGCCGGCCTGCTGCATCGAACCATCGAGCAGCGTGCTCGCAACGCCGATTTCATCGGTGGCGGGACGGGCTTTCGGCTGCGCCGCAGCGGCGCTTGTCGCGGGATTTTGCACGGGTGCGGCCTCGTCGGGGAGGTTCGCGGCGAGTGTGGAAGACATCGCTTTGTTCATGGCGAGGGCGATGAAAGGAAACGTTCGAAATGGCGCGTGCCGTCAGGCGGCGCGCGAACCTTGCTTCGGGAGACGGCGCGGCGCGTGGGCGGCCGGGGCGCATCGTGCGTGGAGCGGCGGGCGGCGCGTGGCCGCGCAAAGCGCTGGCTGAAGCATGGCGAACGTCTCCTTTGCGGTCCGGTTCGCTGCGCGTCTTACGCGTGCGCCGGATTTATCTGGGTCTGCCAACGGTGTTTGCCGCACACGAGGTCATCGCGGCATGTCGGATGGCTGGATTGTAGGCAGGTTTTTTCGAGTTCTCCAATATGTGATTGGGTCGCTCATATATTGGGAAATGGCTGCACTCCGCCGAGCGGCCAACGAGGGACAGAATGTGCATCTCCGCCGCCTCCCCGCGCGACGGCGACACGCAAAAGAAAACGGCTGCCGGATCACTCCGGCAGCCGCTTCCTGTCCAGCTACGCGCAACTGCGCCGCGCCCTTACTTACCGGCGGGCGCCTTGTAGGCCACGCAGTCCACTTCGACCTTGCAGTCCACCACCATGCTCGACTGCACACAAGCGCGTGCCGGCGGATGCTCACCGAAATACTCGCGAAACACCTTGTTGAACGACGTAAAGTCGCGCGCATCGTCGAGCCACACGCCGCAGCGCACCACGTGCTCCGCGCCGTAGCCCGCTTCCTTGAGGATGGCGAAAAGATTCTGGATGGCCTTGTGCGACTGCTCGACGATACCGCCGTTGATCACCTCGCCGCCTTCCATCGGCGTCTGGCCCGAGACATACAGCCAGCCGTCGGCTTCCACGGCGCGCGCGAACGGCAGATGTTGTCCGCCCTGCCCCTTGCCGCCTTCCGCTCCAATTCGTTTCATCGTTTGCTCCTTTGAGATCGTGCGGCGCACGCGGCTTTTTGGGCCATGCGCGCCGAGGGTCGAAATTCGATAGATAAAGCTTGCTTAAAAGGCGTTCGCCTCTGGCTGTGCCTCGCGTTTGCCGCGCGCGACGAAGTGGCCCGCGCGCTCGCCCGTGGGCTGACCGTCGCGGTACGAGAGGACGCCGTTCACCCACACCGCGTCGATGCCTTCCGCCACCTGCTGCGGCTTCTCGAACGTCGCCGCGTCGCGCACGCGGGCGGGGTCGAACAGCACGAGGTCGGCGTGCCAGCCCACATGCACCTCGCCGCGTTGCGAAAGGCCGAAGCGCCGCGCCGAAAGACCCGTCATCTTGCGCACCGCTTCTTCGAGCGGCAGCAAGGCCGCGTCGCGCGCGTAGTGACCTAGCACGCGCGGAAATGCACCCCATAGGCGCGGATGCGGCAACGGGTCATTCGGCAAGCCGTCCGAGCCGACCATCGTGGCCGGATGCGAAAGAATGCGGCGCACGTCGTCTTCGGACATGTTGTGGTAGACCGCGCCGGCTGGCTGCAAACGCTTGCCCGCTTCCTGCTGCGAAACGCCCCACTCGGCCGCGATGTCCTTGATGAGCTTGCCCGCCTGCTCGGGGTGCGGCGTGGACCACGTGATCGTGATGTCGATGTCGCCCGTCACCTGCTTGAGGTCCAGCGTGGAAGAACTGCGGCTATACGGATAACAGTCGCAACCCACCGGCTGATACTTGCGCGCGCTTTCGAGCGACGCGAGCACCTCCGTGCTGCGCCCCCAGTTGGAAGGGCCAGCGCATTTCAGGTGCGAGATCACCACCGGCACACGAGCATGCTGGCCGATGTGATACGCCTCGTTCATCGCTTCGAGAATCGCGTCGAATTCCGTGCGCATGTGGGTCGTATAGAGCGCGCCGGCGGCGGCGAGCGGCTGGGCAAGCGAGGCGACCTCTTCGGTCGATGCCTCGAACGCCGAACCGTAGGCGAGGCCCGTGGAAAGGCCAAGCGCGCCATGCGCGAGCGCGTCTTCGAGTTGCGCACGCATGGCCGCGATCTCGTCGCCGGTGGCGGCGCGCTTCAGATCGTTCATGTGATTGTTGCGCAGCGCCGTATGGCCGATCAGTGCGCCCACGTTCACGGCGGGCCGCGCCGCGTTGACCGCGTCGACGTACGCCGAGAATGTCGGATAGCTGAACGCGTCGCGCTCACCGAGCAGGTTCATCGGGTCGGGGGGATCGCCCTTGAGCGTCACCGGCGACGCGCTGATCCCGCAGTTGCCGACGACCACCGTCGTCACGCCCTGGCTGATCTTGGGCAGCATTTGCGGCGCGCGGATCACGTGCGTGTCGTCGTGCGTATGGACGTCGATGAAACCCGGCGCGAGCGCGCGCCCATTGGCCTCGATCACCTCTTCCGCGAGCCAGTTCGACAGGTTGCCGATCGCGACGATGCGTCCGTCGCGCACCGCCACGTCGCGCTCGACGGGCGGCGCGCCGGTGCCGTCGTAAAGCATGGCGCCGACGATCAGCGTGTCGGCGGCTTCGGGGTGCGAATGCATACGCGTCTCCTCAGGATGGCTCTCAGTTCGACGTTCAGTCACCGAGCGGCTGGCGTTCGCCGCCGCCGCGATGCGCGTCTAGCGTGTGCTTCATGCGGCGCAGCAACTCGCGGCTTTCCTCGGGTTGCGCGAGCGCCAGCTCGGTTACGAGCACGTCGAGTGCCATCATCATCGCGTAACGTGACGATGACGGCTTGTAGATGAAATCGGTCTCGCTCGCGACGATCGGCACGAGCCAGTCGGCGAGCGCGGCGAGCGGCGAAGCGGGCGCGGTGAGCGCGACGAGCTTCGCGCCGTAGTCGCGCGCGATCCGGCACGCATCAACGAGTTCGGGCACGCGCCCTGTTACGGAAAGCGCGACGACCATGTCGTCGGGCGAGAGCGTGCTCGCCACCATGCGCTGCAGCAAGCTGTCCTGGTACGACGCCACCGGACGGCCCAGGCGCACGAGGCGAAAGCGCATTTCGTCGGCGAGCGCGCTCGAGCCGCCGCCCATGCCGAACACGTAGATCATGCGGGAGCGCGAGAGCGCCGCAGCGGCCTGCGCAAGCGGCGCCTGGCGCAGCAGCTCGTGGTTGCGCGCAAGTGCCGTATGAATTTCGTCGTAGACGCGCGTGGCGAGCGGTTCGGCTTCAGCGTCGGCGGAGCGCGGCTTGCCCTCCCCTTCGGAAGCGCCGGCGGGACCGCCGCGCAGGAAGCGCTCGCCCACGGCGGCTGCCTGCGCGAGCCGCAGCTTGAGTTCGCGCACATCGTGGCAGCCCACTGTCTTCGCGAAGCGCGTGACGGAGGCAATGCTCACGCCCGCGCGCTGCGCCAGCTCGCCGATACTCGCGCGCGCGGCACTGGCAAGATCGTCGAGGATCAGCGCGGCCACATCGCGCTCGGCTGGACGCAATTCGGGCACGCATTGCGCAATTCGCGCGACGATGTCGAAGCGGGCCGGATCGGCTGCGGTGTTCATTGCAGGGAGTCTGTTAATAAATAACAATTCACGAAGCGATGTTACTTTGTGTACTATCTCCGAGTCAACGCCGGTCCAGAATATGCCGGTGTAGCTGCGTCGCATGAAGCATATGGAGCGAAGGGAAATGAAAGTTACAAACTATCAGAGTGCAACGATCGACCCGAATAGCAAGGGCCTTGGCAACCTACCGGGCGCGAGCGTGCCGCTCGGGGACGCTGGGCGCCTCGAATGGAATCTACTCGAAGAGGACGTGAGCCTGCCGGCAGCTGTGCTTTATGCCGATCGCGTCGAGCACAACCTCAAGTGGATGCAGGACTTCGTCACGCGCTATGGCGTGAAGCTCGCCCCGCACGGCAAAACGACGATGGCGCCGCAGCTCTTTCGCCGCCAGATCGAGACAGGCGCGTGGGGCATCACGCTCGCCACGGCGCACCAGACGCGCGCCGCCTATCGCGGTGGCATCTCGCGCGTGCTGATGGCGAACCAGCTCGTGGGCCGCCACAACATGGCGATCATCGCCGAGTTGCTGAGCGACGCGAGCTTCGAGTTCTTCTGCCTCGTCGATTCGGTGGAAGGCGTGGAGCACCTGGGCGAGTTCTTCCGCACCGCAGGCCGCACGCTGCAGGTGCTGCTCGAACTGGGCGTCCCGCGCGGGCGCACGGGCGTGCGCGACGCCGACACGCGCAACGCCGTGCTCGCCGCCATCGCGCGCTATCCCGACTCGCTCAAGCTAGCGGGCGTGGAGATCTACGAGGGCATCCTCAAGGAAGAAAGCGAAGTACGCACCTTCCTGCGCGACGCGCTGAACGTCACCGAGGAACTGGCCGCCGCTGGCCGCTTCGCGCGCTCGCCCGCGCTGCTCTCGGGCGCGGGCTCGGCCTGGTACGACGTCGTCGCGGAAGAGTTCGCGCCGGCCACGCAAGCCGGCACGATCGACGTGGTGCTGCGTCCCGGCTGCTACCTCACGCACGACGTGGGCGTCTACAAGCAGGCTCAGTCGCAGATCCTCACGCGCAACCCCGTGGCGCGCGAGATGGGCGTGGCGCTCCTGCCCGCGTTGCAGCTGTGGGCCTATGTGCAGTCGATTCCGGAGCCGGGCCGCGCCATCATCGGCTTTGGCAAACGCGATGCCGCGTTCGACGCCGGCTTTCCGGAACCATCGCGTCACTATCGCCCGGCGAATGGCGGCGCACCGCGCGAAGTGGCGGCGAGCGAAGGCTGGGAAGTGTTTCAGATGATGGATCAGCACGCCTACCTGAAGATTCCGGCGGGCGCGGATCTGAAGGTCGGCGACATGATCGCGTTCGACATCTCGCACCCCTGCCTCACGTTCGACAAGTGGCGCCAGGTGCTGATGGTCGACGCGAAATATCGCGTGACGGAAGTGATCGAGACGTTCTTCTGAGTGCTGCGCGCCTCGTTGAAATCTACCGTGCGGGCTTAGCCCGCTTCGGGCTCGGCCTCCTGAGCCTGAGCGAGCGCAGCCGCCGCCGTGGCCGTGGCCGCCTCGCCGATGCGCGCCTCCATCATCCCCAACGCGCCCGAGAGCGCCGCGAGCGCGTCGTCGGGCAGCGACATCGTCACGTTCAGGAACGCGTTGCGGCGCGGCAGGCCCTCTTCGATCACGGCGCGGCCCGCGTCGGTCAGCGTGACATTGGTGATGCGGTTGTCGCGCTCGTCGGCGCGGCGCGCGATCCAGCCGAGCGACTCCAGCGCCTTCAATTGCCGCGTGAGCGCGCCCGGGTCCACGCGCAGCCGCTCCACGAGCCGCTTTTGTGACGACTCGCCGTTCTGCTCGTAAAGCGCGAGCAGAATGCGCCAGCGCGGCAGCGGATGCCCGACCTGCGCCTCGAACGCCGACATGAACGCCCGGTAGGTCCGTCCAAACTGCTGGACGATGGCGATGCGATCCTGAATTTCCATACTTTGTTTTCCTGCCGGCTTCCTTGCCAGCTTCTGCCGGTGTGCACTGCAAAGCCCCAATGCGGGCCGAGGCAATTCAATCCGCGTGAATGACGGGCTCCAGCTTGCGCTGCAGCTTGACCGGCGGCACGCGCCGGGTTTGCCAGATCGACACCACTGCGATCACCGCCGCCACGGCAATGCCCAGGTGAATCGCGCCCACGAGCGCCTCGCGCGCGGCTTCGAGCAGCGGCGCGCCATTATGCCCGGCGTGTGTGAGATCGGCGATCAGCGAAGCTTGCGCGTCGCGGTTGATGAGGATTTGCGGGTCGGCGAGCTGCGGCAGCCAGTGCGTGGCGTGATCGGCGTCCAGCGCGCGTTGCACGCCGCTCGAATACAGCTGCGTGACCATCGTGCCGGTGAGCGCCGTGCCGATCATGCCGCCTATCATCCGCAGCGACTGCAGCAGCGCCGTGGCGATGCCCAGATGCTCGCGCCCGGCGGTCTGCTGCGCGAACACGGTGAGGTTCGGCATGACGAAGCCAAGGCCGATGCCCGCCACGATCATGAACGCCATGAGCAGACCGCGCGGCGTGCCGCGCGTGGCGAGCGCCACCGCGAAGCACGCCGCCGCGATCATCGTGAAGCCGATGTAGAGCATCAGGTTCGGATTGCGGATGCGCGAGACGATGCGCCCGTTCGCGATACTGCCGATCGTGATGAACACCACGAGCGGCGTGATGACGACGCCCGCTTCCTTCGGCGTCATGCCGAAGCCGCCCTGGAACAGGAGCGGGGCGTAGAAGAGCAGCGAAAACATCGTGAAGCCGCCCAGCACGGCGAGCGTGAAGAGCGCGTTCAGGCTCGCGTTGCGGAACATGTCGACGGGCAGGATGGCCTGCGGGCAGCGCCGCTCCCATTGCCAGAGCGCCCAGCCGGCCACCAGCGCGAGGGCGAGCAGGCCGATGGCCGAAGCGCTGAGCCCGTGTCCCGGCAGACGCTCCACGAAAAGCTGCAGGCTGCCGAGCGCGAGCGCGATCAGGAGCGCGCCTGGCCAGTCGAGGCGCATGCGCGCCTCGTGCGCGACGTGGCGCAGATGCGGCAGATACTTCCACACGAAAAACAGCGAAAGCAGGCCCACGGGCAGATTCACGTAGAACACGGAACGCCAGCCGTAATACTGCGTGAGGAAGCCGCCGAGCGATGGCCCGACCGCGTTGGCGATACCAAACGCGGAGCTCATGAGCACCTGCCAGCGCAGGCGCACGACGGAATCGGGAAAGAGATCGGGAATGCAGGCGAACGCCGTGCCGACCAGCATGCCGCCGCCGATGCCTTGCAGCCCGCGCGCGATCACGAGGAACAGCATGCTGTTGGCGGCGCCGCACAGCACAGAGGCGGCGGTGAACACGACGATCGACGCGATCACGAACGGCTTGCGCCCGTAATAGTCGCCGAGACGTCCAAAAATGGGGACGGTAATGACCGAGGTGAGCAGATAAGACGTGGCGACCCACGCGTAAAGCTCGAAGCCGCGCAACTCGGCGACGATGGTCGGCAGCGCGGTGCCCACCACGGTCTGGTCGAGCGCGACGAGCATCGTCACGAACGAGACGCCGAGCATCGCCAGCAGCGACTCCCGGAACGGCAGAACCTGCCCGCTCGAATGGTGGGCAGCGGTATGAACGGCCATTTTTTGATCCAGCAACGGTTGACGCGTCAAAGATTAATCATCATAGCACGGCGCGATCCACTACACTGGGGCGTCGAACGGCGGCGATAACCCGCCAACGTTGCTGAAAATGCGGGAGCGCAATGGAACCCATGACCGAACCCACAAGCGAACCCACAGCCGCCGATCCGGCCCGCGCGGGCGCCGGCGCGGCGTTCGCCGAGGCCGATCTCGACGCGCTGCGGCACGCCAAACATCAGCTCGAAACGCCGCCGCTCGGCATGAAGCTCGCGGCCATCGTGGGTGCGCCGGTGGAAAAGCTGCTCGCGCGGCTGCCCGGCGTCGCGAACGACAAAGTGGCCGACGCAACGCAAACGGCGCTGCGCAAGTGCCTGCAACTCGCATTGAAAACGCTCGGCAAGCAAGGTGCGCTCTCCACCGCTGAACCTCGCACGAGCCCAAAGCCGAGCAACTTGCTGCACAAGTTTGCGGTTGCGACCACGGGCGCGGCGGGCGGCGCATTCGGCCTTTTCGCGCTGCCGGTCGAGTTGCCCGTCACGACCACGCTAATGTTTCGCTCGATTTGCGACATCGCGCGCAGCGAAGGCGAGAATCTGGCCAGCACCGACGCGCAGTTGCAATGCCTGACCGTTTTCGGCATGGGCGGCCGCTCGCCTGCCGACGACGAAGCCGACTTCGGCTATTTCATCGTGCGCGGCGCACTCGCGAAGGCGGTATCGGCGGCATCGTCGGAAATGGCAACGAAGGGTTTCGCCGCGCATGGTTCAACCGCGCTCCTCAAGCTCATGCAGACCGTGGCCGCGCGCTTCTCCGTGCAGGTGAGCGAGCAGGTCGCGGCGAAATCGATACCGGCCATCGGCGCGGTGCTCGGCGCGATGGTCAACACCGTGTTCATCGACCATTTCCAGCAGGTGGCGCATGGGCACTTCACCGTGCGCCGGCTCGAGCGCCGCTACGGCGAGGCCGCCGTGCACGCGGCCTACGACGCGATCGACGTTTCGCTCGATTGAGGCGGCTGCGGCTTCTCGTCGCCGCGCGCCGGCGCGGCACTCACGCGGCGCATGAAGTTCGCGGCGACGTCGAGCGTGCGGCGCGCTTCGGGCATGAACGGCGCATAGATCGGCCAGATGTGCGGCATGCCGCTGGCAATCTCGCACTCCACCGATACGCCGGCGGCGCGCGCGCGCTCGACTACGCGGCGCGTGTCGTCGAGCAGCGTTTCGGAGCTTCCCACGAAGAGGCTTAGCGGCGGCAGGCCGCGAAAGTCTGCATAGAGCGGCGACACGTAGGGATCGGTCGCGCTTGCCGAGCCGAGGTAGAGCGGCGCGATGCGCGCGAATACCTCGCCGCTGAACATGGGATCGCGCCCGTCGTTCTCGGGTATCGAGGCGCCCGTTGCAGCAAGATCCGTCCATGGTGAAAAGAGCACCGCCCCAGCGGGGAGCGGATCGCCCGCGTCGCGCAAGGCGACGAGTGTGGCGAGCGCAAGCCCACCGCCTGCCGAATCGCCGCCAATCACAATCGAGCCGGGCCGCGTTCCGTTTGCCAGCAACTGGCGATACGCGGCCAATGCGTCCTCGAGCGCGGCGGGAAACGGATGCTCGGGCGCGAGCCGATAGTCGAGCGAGAAGACATCGGCGCCAGCGCGCTTGCCGAGGCCAAACGAAATCGCGCGCTGCGAGCGCGGCGAGCAGAAGTAATACCCACCGCCATGCAGATAGAGGAGCGTGCGCTGCGCGGGCGAGCCCTCGCGGATGAGCCACTCGCCGCGCAACGGGATATCGGAGGCGTCGTACTGTTCGCGCAAGCGCCAGCCGCTCGGCGCGCCTGGCGTCCAGATGCGCCTCGCCGTCAGCATGCGCACGCGTGCGACGTTGATCGGCTTGCGCGTTTGCGGCAGAAAAGTGCGGCGCAAGAACCTGCAGATCAGCCTGCTTTGCCAGCTCATCGGCTCAGTCCTCCGCGGCTCCCAAACCGGGCTCAACCCGCACTCGGAGGCGGTCAATCGCGGCGGTCAATTCATACAGTCCCGCAATCAGACTTCGTTTGCGGGAACGAGCGACGCGCGCTGTCCGGCGAGTGAGGCGAACGATCGCGCGCCGATCAATTGGCGGGCAGCACCTGGCCGCGAATCTCGCCTGACGGGTTCTGCGCCGTATGAACGTTGAAATACCACTGGCCGCCCATCAGCTGGGTGACCTGCTGTTCGTTGAGCGTGGCGGAGCCCTTGATCGGGCTTGCCAGTTCGCCCTTCGGAATCGGTACCTGCACTCCGGCGTTCTGTCCAACCGGTGCAGGGCCGTGGAAGTGCGCAGCCATCGCCGGGCCAGAGAGGCCTTCGTAGGTGATAGTCCAGTTCAGCGATTTCGTAGACGTGTCGAACGTGGCGTTGAGCATGCCGTGGCCCTGGCTCACACGCGGCGGGACTTCGCTGGACGGTTCGAGATCGGCTTTCAGTGCGACGGTGTCGGCGTACGCGGCGCCAGAGACGAGGACACACAGAGCGAGAGCGAGCTGCAGCGGACGAAGCACATTCATGGAATTTCTCCTGTTTTTGTGGCGCGCTGCACCAGAAGGCACAAAGCCGCGCTCTCACATGCTAGAGCAAATCCGCTGGGCGCGTCCGCTGCGCCGATGTCGGCCCACCGTAAGCCATGGGCAATAAAAAAAGGCGCCGCGAGCGGCGCCTTTCAACCCAAGTACTACCTTCTTGCCATCCGGCGCTACGCGTTTCCCGTTCGCAATGCTTGTGACGATCGCAATTGAAAACGCGAAGACACCGAATTCTTAGAAGCGGTGACGGATACCCGTCGTGATAACACCCTGCGTCTTCGAGGCGGAGACACCGCCGCTCGAGGTGTAACCGACTTGCGTCAGGAGAGTCGCATTCGTACCGGCACCCCAGAGGCCCACGCCTTCGAGGTAAATGTCGGTGCGCTTGGAGAGCGCGTAGTCCGCTTGCAGACCGAACTGATGCCAATGAGCCGAGTTGCTGCCCGTAACGTCCGTGAGCGGCAGCGTGCCCAGCGCGTTCGTATAGGCGTACATCGCGCCAATGCCGAGCGCCGGCGTCAGGTTGTAGCGTCCGTTGACTTCAATGTTGTTGATGCGCGTGGAACGCGCGCCTTGATTGTCGACACGCGTCTGCGTGTACAGGACGCCCGCGACGGCCGGACCAAACGCATAGTTTGCACCGGCGCCCCACGTGCGCAGATGCTGGTTCTGACCGAACAGCCCGTTGCTGGTAATCGGCGTGTTGACGACCGCGCCATTCGCGTTGGAGTCGAAGCCCCCGCTGCTCTGCGCTTGCGTGTAGGCCGCGCCCACGCGCAGGCCGCCGTAGTTGTAGCCTGCGCCGAAGCTATAGGCACGGTTGTTCGCGAAGCCCCCGGCCTGGTTCGAAAAGCCGTACAGAGCGCTGGCCTCGAAACCCGAGTAGTTCGCGCTGCGGAACTTCACCGAGTTATTGATCGAGTACGAGCCGTTGAGGTTGTCGTTGTCAAAGTTGTGGGCCATGTAGGTGCCGCCCCACGTGCCCGCAGCCGACAGCGGCGCAAGATAGTCGACCACGCCGTCGAACTGGCGACCGAAGGTGACCGTGCCGTACTGGTCTTGCGACAGACCGACGTATGACTGACGATTGAACAGGCTGCCGTTCATCTTGCCGTTCGAAACGTCGAAGCCGCTTTCGAGCGTGAAGATCGCGCGCAGACCGCCACCCAGATCTTCGCTGCCGCGCAGGCCCCAACGGCTCGCCGAGAGGTTACCGCTCGTCATGGCGAAATTCCTGTTGCCGCTGATCGTCCCGTCGGAATTTACCTTCGCGATATTGGTCGTATAGGTAATGCCGGCATCGACAATACCGTACAGCGTGACGCTGCTTTGCGCGTACGACGCAGATGCAAAAGTCGCAGCGACAGCCGCCGCGATAGCCAGTTTCTTGTTCATAAACTTCCCTCGATGCAAGGCCTTTCGGCAAAAATGGATGCCGTCGCCGGCCTCACGCCGGCATAGCGATTCCGTAGTGCGGTGAATGCAGCACCGCGTTGATTTGCATGGCGAAGTTTATGGGCGTCGCCTTTTGACGAACCACCCGACAGCTCGACAAAAGCCTTTTTGAATTAGTTGAATTCCCCTCCGGTAAACCCTCAAACGCTTGTGACTCAATGCTCACGAGTTATCTCGTTTTTTTCTCTCTCAATCATTTTCATTCGGTATCCCGATAAAGCGTTGCAATCGGACAACACTGGCATTTCGGGATAAAGCATCGAATCAGACAAGTCCCATTCCGCTCGCCCAACGCGCATCGGTACTATCCCTCTCGGCGAGCGCCAACGCGTGTCTCGCGACTCCACTCTTCTCCATCGCAGCACCCATCCGCCTAGTGTCCACGCCCCCCAAAAACATGAATCAGCTTCAGGCCATGCGCGTGTTCATCAGCGTTGCCGAGCACGGCTCTTTCGGCCGCGCGGCGATGAGTCTGAACATGTCGAACGCGGTGGTCACCCGCTACGTGGCGTTGCTCGAAGCCCATCTCGAAACGCGGCTCATCAACCGCAACACGCGCAGCGCGTCCCTCACTGAGGCAGGAGCCGCCTATGCTCAGGGCTGCCGGCAGATCCTCGACGATCTGGCGCGCATCGAAACGCATATCGCGCATGGCGTATCGGTGCCATCAGGCACGTTGCGCCTCGTTGCGCACGCTTCGTTTTCCCTGCACGACCTCACGCCGATGCTCAAGTGCTACCTCGACGCGTTCCCGAAAGTCCGCCTCTCGCTCACGCTGCTGCACCGCCCGGTCGACCTGATCGAGGAAGGATTCGACGCTGGCATCGTGGCGCCTCGCCAGGTGAGCGGCGGCACGCTGATTCGCCGCCCGCTTCTGAGCGTCGCGCCGGTCGCCGTCGCATCGCCAGCCTATCTTGCGCGCCATGCGACGCCGCAATGCCCCGCCGATCTCCCCGGCCACACGCTGCTTGCGCCTTCCGCCGATATTCACGGCAACGAGTGGCACTTCGAAGGCCCAGGCGGCACGCGTGAACCTGTGTTGATCGAGCCGGCGTACGCTGTGAACAATTCAGTGATGCTGCGTCAGGCCGCGATCGCGGGTATGGGCATCACGATCCTGCCAGCGAACCAGGTGGACGCCGATCTTGCAGCCGGCCAACTCGTGCGCGTGCTTGCCGGATGGGACATCCGTGACGCAGACAAGGAACTCTCGCTCGTCTACCCCGGCCGCCGCCACGTTCCGGCAAAAACACGTTCGTTCGTTGACTTCACAGTCGAATGGTTTCGCCGGCACGACACCTCAACGGCAAGCGCGATTACCGGCATTCTCTGTAATAGTTAATTGATCGAAATTGTCTCGATTTCTTTCTGCCCGCCAACTAAGCTAGGAACTGCGAGAAGTGACTCTTCATCGAAGGGTCTCCAAGCTTGAACGCGGCTTCGGCCGCGTTTTTTTTCGCCCGGATTTTCCACCGGCTTAATGCCCCGTTTTCGCCCGCTTGTTGCGCTCTATTTCCTGGCGCCCGTCCAATTCCTGATGCACATCATTCAAGCAAGCAGAGCGGCCTGTTGCTCGATTCCGCCGAGCATCGCCTGGCACGTGCGGATGAGCGCATAGCCCTCCTCGCGCAGTTGCTCGGCAGTGTGACTGTTCATGTGACGGCGGAACGTCTCGAGCTCGGCGAGCAGCGCTGGGTATTGCAGCACGCCCACCGCACCGGCGAGCCGATGATGCCACTCGCGCAAGCGCGCGACGTCGACTTGTTCGAGGAGCGGCGGCAACGCGTCCAGGTCGTCGCGCATCGCCGAAACGAACGAGCCGAGCAACGTTTTCACGGTCGCCTCCCCGCCCCAGACCTGGATCATATGCGCGAGATCCAGGGGCTCGAACGTGCGCGCGTGTGAAGGCTTTTCCGCGCGCGTTTCCTCAGAACCGCCGCGCTCCGGGGGAGTCGACTCCGATGCCCCCGAAACCTTCGGAGCCCTTGAAGCCCGCGACGCTGCCTGCCCCGCCGCTGGCCTGTTTCCGCCCGCTGCGCGCGTGGCTTCGCCCTGCATGGTGCGCTGCATGCCCTCCACGCCGAACCAGCGCGCGAGGTACTCGCGCAGCGTAGCCACGCGCGTGGGCTTGATGAGGCATTCGTCCATGCCAGCTTCGCTGCACCGGCTCATGTTCTCGGGCGCCGTATTGGCAGTGATGCCGAGTATCGGCAAGCGCCGCGCGCTGCGCGCCTCTTGCTCCATTTGACGTATGCGCCGCGCGAGATCGTAGCCCGACACGTTCGGCATATGACAGTCGGTTATCAGGCAGCCGTATTCGCATTCGGCCAGCGCTTCGAGCGCCTTCGCACCATCGTCGACGACGTCGCATGCGAACCCGATCAATGCCAGTTGATGGCGGATCAGCTCCTGATTGACGGGATGGTCTTCCGCCACGAGGATGAGGCGACCGGCAGCGCGTTCCTGCTCGCGATCGGGCGCGGGGAGTGTCGTCTCGACATCGGAGGCCGGACGCGACGGGCTGGCCGCCTTGACCGGCAGCCCCGCCAGCGCCATTGCGCAAACGACGCTCAAGCCACGCCAGGACAACGGGTTGACGCTCACGCGCACGCCGCTCTCGGCAACGCGATAACCGCTTGGCTTTGGGTTCTCCGTCAGGCAAAGCACAGGCGCACTGAGCTTGCCCAACCGATCGACCAGCGCTTCCGACACGAACAGTAGATCGGCCTTGTCCGCGCGCGCGGCGCGGGCGAGGTCCGCTGGCGCGACGCGGCGCATTTTCATGCCAAGCGCCGAGCCAAAATGCATCAATGCGGCGGCGACATTCGCGTCCTCGCACGTCACGAGCGCACGCTTGCCGCGCAGCCCGCCGGCCGTTCCGCTTCGGGTCTCCACTGGTAAATCGATGTGCAGCGTGAGGCAGGTACCGCGATCCACCTCGCTCTCGAGCTCCAGCGTGCCGCCCATCAACGCCGCGAGCTTGCGGCAGATCGTGAGGCCGAGTCCCGTGCCGCCGAAGCGTCGCGTAGTCGAGGTCTCGGCCTGCACGAACGGCTCGAAGAGCTGCGCTTGCGCTGCGGGCGCAATACCGATTCCCGTGTCGGTCACCGAGATCGAAAGCCGCTGGTGAGCGGGCAGCGCGCCGCCGCTGGCGCCGATATCGCGTGCGCGGACATGCACACTCACCTCGCCCGCCAGCGTGAACTTGATTGCATTACCGAACAGATTGAAGAGGATCTGCCGCAGGCGCACGCTGTCGCCGCGCAAGAGCGCCGCGACCTCCGGCTTCACATCCACGCGCACCTTCAGCCCCTTCTCGTGCGCGCGTGCGGCCAGCAGCCCGACGGCGTTGTCGACGAGTTCGCGCATGTCGAACGGCTGCGAGTCGATTACGAGATGGCCGGCCTGGATCTTCGAGTAGTCGAGCAGATCGTCGAGTATCTGCAGCAGTGCCCCCGCCGATTCGTGCACCATGTCGACCATTTGCGCCTGATCGGGGTTGAGCGGCGTGCGCTCGAGCACCTCGACGAGACCCAGTACGCCGTTCATCGGCGTGCGGATCTCGTGGCTCATCATGGCGAGAAAATCGTCCTTCGCGCGAGAGGCCGCCTCTGCGGTGTCGCGCGCGTGCTCGAGTTCGTCTGCGCGTGCGTGCTCGACGTTCGCATCCAGCGCATAGCCGCTCCAGACGATCGCGCCGCCTTCGGCGCGGCGCGGCGCGAACTCCGCACGCACCCACACGAATCCGGCCGCGCCCTGGAAGCGGAACTCGGCGTGCACGGGAATGAACCGGCGCGCGGAGCGTTCGAGCTGCGAGGCGAGGCGCGCGCGATCATGACGCCCCACCCGCGAGAGATCGACCGAATGCGCGCGGCGCAGCGCGTCGACGGTGTCGCCGAGCAGCCGCTGTGTGTCGCCACCAATGTACGGAAACGAGTAGCGTCCATCGGGCTCGCGGCGCAACTGGAACACGATCGCGGGCAGCGAACCCGTCACCTCCGAGAGGAGCCGCTCCGATTCGCGTTCGCGCAGCTCAGCGCGGCGAATGTCCGTGACATCGATCATCGTGCCGAGCACGCAGAACGGCGCGCCCTGCGGGTCGCGGCACAGGCGCGTCCAGAAAATGCCATGACGTGCCTCCCCGAGCGCGTTCTCGAAGATCAGCTCGACACGCTGGCTCTCCCCCTCGACGATCGTGAGCCGGTAGAGATCGTCCATGCGGCGGCTGTTTTCGGGGCCCCACGCCATCACGGCCGAACCGGTGCGCCCGACGACGCGGGCGCGCGCCAGGCCCGTCGATTCCTCGTAGGCGCGATTGATCGCGAGATAGCGGTTTTCGAGATCCCGCGCACCGAGGGGATACGGGATCATCTCCATCATCGTGTCCTGCAGTTCCACCTGCCGCGCGAGCACCTGCTCCGCGCGCCGGCGCCTGTGCATTTCGCGCTGGAGCAGTACGTAGGCGCGCAGCGTGACGAGAAGCAGCACGCCGAACACGATCAAGAGCGGCAGGAGCCGCAATGCGTTCACGCTCCAGCCACCGTCCCGGGCGGAGACGGCGGCGGTCCAGCGATTGCGGATCTGCTGCTGTTCGGCGGGCGGCATCGCGCCGAGTGCGCGATTGATGAGTCCCGCGAGCGGGGCGAGCTCGCAGCGCACGGCAAACGCCGTCGAATCATCGACACCTATCGCGCCCAGCACCTTCAGCGTCTCGAGATAGGTGCCGCTGAGCGGCTCGTCGAGCGCGGCCGCGTTGCCCACCAGCACATCGGCCTCGTGGCGATCGACCATCGTGAGCCCTGCTGCGAGGCTCGCAGCGCGCACGACCTGCGTACCCGGCAATTCCTGCATTTCAGGCGCGTGCGGCGCCAGCACGATGCGGCGGCCCGTGAAGTCGGCAAGCGAGCGCGCCATCGGCTCGTCGCGGCGCCCCACCATGACGAGCGGATAGTGCTCGAACGCGTCCGTGTAGACCACGCCGGAGCCGAACACCCCATCGCTCACCGCAGTTGCGGCGAGCGCGATCTCGCCACGTTGCAACGCGGCCCCGGCGCTCGTCCAGGGAGAAATAGGCACGCGCTCGAAGGTAATGCCAAGGGTGCGCGCCAGATAGTCGAGATAGTCGTTGGCCATGCCCGACGGCTTGCCGGCTTTGTTCGTGAGGCTGAACGGCAGCCAGCCGCCGTCGTAGCCCACTTTCAGCGGCGGCAAGGCGCGCAGCCACGCGCGCTCGTTGGCGCTCAGGCTGAACGCGGAAGGCGACGCCCGTCCCGGCGCGCCGCCGTCGAACCAGCGTGCCCGCTCGGCCGCTGCCGCGGCAGGTCGCACGCCAGCCAGAAGAAGGTCGAGGCGATCGCGCAGTACCGCCTTGGAGACCGGTACGCCATAGCGCAGCTCGCGCATGCGGTCGCGCTCCTCGAAAGCGACGCGCAGATCGCCGAATCCTGCGAGCGTAAGCTGATAGCGCGCCACTGGCGAATAGCCCGCGTAGACGTCGGCCTTACCCTGTGCGACGGCGTGCAGCGCAGCCTGCGTGGTCGCGAACGTTTCGATGCGCGCCTGCGCGAAGCGCTCGCGCAATGCGGATTCGAGGGCGTAGCCGCGCTCGACTGCAAACGTCGCGCGCGCGAGGCGCGCCGGCTGGGTCGCGAGCGCGGTATGCCCTGCACGCGTGACGAATGCCGTGGCGCCAGTCAGGTATGGCACCGTAAAAGCAAGACAGCGCTCGCGCGACGGCGTGCGCGCGAGGCTCATCACGATGTCGACATCGCCCGCGCAGGCCGCCGCGAGCAACGCCGGCATGTCCGCAAAGACGCGTGGCTGAAGCTTGACGCCGGCACCGGCGAGAAGGCGCAGATAGTCAGCGCTGAAACCGGTGAGCGTGGCGCCGTCAAGCACTTCGAGCGGCGCCCAGCCCCCCGCTAGCACGCCGACGACGAGCTGCGGCGGCAGCGACGTGGCGATCGGCCGCGAGAGCGCGATGCCCTCGCTGGTTGGCTCACACTGCGTCGCAGCGCTCGCCGCCGCCGCGGAAAACGCGAGCACCCATGCCGCGGCGAGCGCGCCAAGGTAGGCAAACCCGCACGCAATTCCACGCCCTCGCCACAATGTTGTCGGGCGCGCGCGAAGACAGAAGATGCGGAGAATCGGCCTCATCGGCAAGCGCCAGACTGGATTTCAGACGCCGTCGCGCGATGGCGTGGGGGCAACACGCGGGCGGCGGCCCACGAGGCGGTACGCCGCGCCGGCCGCGGCGCCCCCCAACAGCGGCGCGGCCCAGAAGAGCCAGAGCTGATCGAGCGCCCACTCGCCGACGAACAACGCGGGACCGGTCGACCGCGCCGGATTCGCGCCGCCGTTACTCACGGGGATGGCGATGAGATAGATGGCGGCAAGGCAAGCGCCAATGGCGAGCGCCGCAGTCTTGCGGCGTGCAACCGTGCTCGACATCAGAAGATGGAAGAGGACGAACACGAACGAGACCGCCAGCTCCAGCAGGAACACGGCGGAGAGCGCGTATTCGCTCGGCGAATGTTCGTCGTAGCCGTTGCTGCCGAGGTCGGACACCGCGACGGAAAAGCCCGGGCGCCCGCTCGCCACGCGTACGAGCAAGGCCGCGCCGAGAATGGCGCCGATGGTCTGCGCCGCGAGGTAGGGCCCGGTATCGCGCACCGGAAAGCGCCCGGAAACCGTGTAACCAATCGTGACAGCGGGATTGAAGTGGGCGCTCGCCGCGCGTGCGGCGGCATAGTTCGCGACTGTGAGCGCGAGCCCGAAGGCCGCGGCGACTACCAGAACGTTGAAACCCTGCGAGGGCGGATTCGCGTTGAGCGCCGTGGCTGCGCAACCGGCGAACACGAGCCATGCGGTGCCCGCACCCTCGACCGCCAAACGCCTACCGAGCTTCATTGTTTCGTCTCCGTGTCCCAACTAGATCCCGGCGCAATTCCGACGGTCCCGTCCTTTGATCGCATTGCAAGGACGGCAATATCTGACGAGCCATGCGTTGAGCTTGGGATTATGGGGAGACGATCCCCGCATTCAGATAGGAGAACTCTTAAAACGCTGTGCGCGTTGCGCAAGACAAGGCGGGAGCAATTCCTACGGATGCCGGAATGAATTGGGGACGTACGCTGCCCAGGGATGAATCAGGTCAGCCCCACCTGCGTAGCGAAGTCGCTCAGATCGCGCTCCGTGACGAGCCCGAGCTTGCGCATGGTGCTGCGCTTTTGCGCGCTGATCGTTTTGCCGCTGCGCTGAAACCGTTGGGCAATCTGACAGATCGACATACCCTGCGCGTAGAGCTGGAAGACTTCCCATTCGCGCGCGCTTGGCGTACCCGCGCAGGGGGGGCACGTGGCGTCGGCCCGTGCGAGCGTTTCGCGGACGCGCCGCGAGAGAAACGGCGCGCGCACGCGAGCGGCGGCAACGGCGAGCAGGAGTTCGTGCGCGACGTCGCACTTGTCGACGATAACGTTCAGGCCGTGATGCACAAGGCCCGTCAGAACGTGCGGCGTCGACACCATGCTCAGGACGACGACCGCAGGCGCGCCTCGCGTTTGCGCGAGGCGCCGCAGAAGAGTAAGGGAGCCATATTCGCCGTCGAGCCCCGGCATGCAGAGATCGGAAATGACGACGTCGCAGGCGGTCATATCGAGCTGCACGGCGAGCGCATGCGTGTCGCTGGCTTCGCCAACGACGAGGGCTTGCTCCGTTGCGTGCAGCAGGTTCGTCACGCCGAGCCGGATGCACGCGTGGTCATCGGCCACGATTGCGCGCAGCGGCTCGCCCGCGCAAAGCGCGTCTTCTCGAACGACCCGGGTAGCATGCATCGGAGACCTCGCGTGCAAAGGATCGCTCAGGTTTGCTCGTTCTGCGTCACGCCGCATTCGAGCGCAAAGCGATAAAGCTCGATATCGTTGCTGAGCGCGAGCTTCTTCATCGCCGCACACTTTTGCGCGCTGATCGTCTTGACGCTGCGCCCGAGCAGACCTGCGATTTCCGTCACGCCGAGTCCCGTCGCATAATGCATGATCACCTCGAATTCGCGCCGCGTGAGAAGGCGATACACCTCTTCGCGCCGCTCGGCGCGGGCCGCTTCCGTGAGCAGGTCACGCACGACCGGGCCAACGTACTTTTCGCGCGCCATCGCCGACATGATCGCGACCGGGATCAGATCGATGCGGTCGCGCTTGCTGAGCACGGCATTCACATCGAGATCGATGGCCTTGCGCAGCACCGAGGCGTCGCTTTCCATGGTGAGTATCACCACTGCCTTTTGCGGGAAACCGGCGCGAAAGGCGCGGATGGCGTCGGGTCCGTCCAGCTCGCCGGGCAACGCCATGTAAAGGTCCATCAGGACGAGATCGAATACGTGCTGCTGCGCCACTTCGAACAGTTCGGGCACGCCGCGCGCACGCGCAACGATCTGCACGTTGGGATAGTTGACGAGCATGCTTTCCAGCGCATACACCACGAGCGGATGATCGTCGGCGATGATCACGCGCACAGGCGCCGCGAGGTCGGCGGTATCGGTCATATTGCGCGCCGCCAGGGCCGCGCGCCATTCGTCGTGCTCACGCATGGTGCCGCGGGAAGCGGTAGCCACGGCGGCATCATCCACCGGCGGCAAGGAAAGCGGGTTCATAAGAGTCCGTGCGCCCTGACAAAGGCGAAGAGTCCTGCGTCGTTGCTCACGCCGAGCTTCGCCATGGCATCACGCTTCTGGCTGCTTACCGTGCGCACGTCGCGGCCGAGCGCGCGCGCAATTTCCGTGATCGAACTGCCGCTTGCGAATTTGCGGATCACCTCCGATTCGCGCGGCGTCAAACGCGGCACACACATGTCGGGCGGGCAGGCGGCGGCCGCGAGATCGCGCTCGACGGCCGGGCTGAGATGGGCAAGCCCCTGTGCGGCCCCACGCACGATGGCGGCGAGTTCGTCCAGGGGCTCGGTCTTACGCAACATGGCGATCACGCCCGCGTGCGCCACCGCGCGCAGGATGGCGGCGTTCGCAACGCTGGTCAGCACGACCACGGGGATATGAGGCCAGTCGCGGCGCAAACGCCGCACGAGGCGCAGGCCGTCTTCGGCTTCGCCGGAAGCAGGCGGCATGTTGAGGTCGGTGACCACGACGTCGCACGGGACGGTTTCGAGCGTCTGCAATAACTCTGGCGCGCCGCACGCTTCACCCACGACCTCGATATCGTCTCCCACGAGGAGCGCGGAGCGAACGCCAAGCAGAACGAATGGATGATCGTCGGCGAGGACGACACGTAGCTTCACACTGAATCTCCTTCGAGGTGGACTGGCGCGGGTGCGGTGCGCCGCATGAGCGCACCGGCAACCGACAACATCAGCAAGGTCGTTCATCTGACCATTGAAATCCAGCCGTCGAAATCGGAGATTTCCGAAACGTTAAATGATCCTTAATTTCGGCTTGCGCGTGAGTTATGCCCGATCGCGGTGACTTTGTAGAATTATTTCGTGCATCGGTCTGATATCTCGAGACAAATCCTACACGCGGCATCGTCAAGCAGCGGCGCGCTCATGAGCGCGTTGTCCACACTCTCCAGCGCGCCCGGCGCCGCTGCGCTCGCGAGGCGCTGCGAATGCGGGCCATGCCAGCGCGGCGCAAAGCGCAGCCGCCGCCCAGACCAGGGGCCACCCAAACGATGACAACAGCAGCGGGATGGCTGAAGGCGCGACGAAGAACGCCAGGAATGCGCCCGTGTTGCCCATGGCAAGCGCGGTTCCCACACGGCCGTTGCCTGCGAGCGTCGCGAGTTCGGTGAAGGCAACGCCATGCCAGGCGGAAGCGGCAATGCCGCCCAGCACGATCACTGCGGCAAGCAGCACGACGAACGCTCCGTTTGCACGATGCGTATGCGACGCAAAAGCCGTCAGCGCGGCAAGGACAACGAAAAGCGCAACGGTGAGTGCGGCGCTGCCGCGCAGCCAGGTGCGCCGGTCGCCGTGCCGATCGGTCCAGCGCCCGCCGTACACACGCATGAACGCCGCGCCGCCCTGCACCGCCGCAAGCGTCGCGCTGACTGCCGCAGTGCCTGCATGGCCGACGTCGTGCAGAAAAATGCTTGCGAACGAGAGCACGGCCACTTGCGGAATGCACAACACCCCAATGCCCGTCACCATGCGCCACACGCTCACGCTGCCCAGCGGCGAGACTGAGCGCTGCACTGCCGCAGCCGGCTCGTGCGAGGCGGCCGACGTATTCGCTGCGTCCTGCGCGTGCACAGGTTCGTGCAACCAGACGATCGTGAGCACGGTGGACACCGCACACATGAAGGCGAGCGCGCCATATACGGCCGCGAATCCCGCATGCTCGGCGAGCGCTGGCAGCATGAGCGCGCCAAGCCCGCCACCGGCTGGCACGGCGGTCTGCCGGATGCTCATCGCAAGGCCGCGCTCGTGGGTGGCGAACCACGCCATCACCGCGCGCCCGCTCGAGCCGTTCACGCTGCCGCCAAGCAGACCGAGCGCGAGCAGGCCCACCGCGAGCATCGTCGCACTGGGCGCATGCGCGCCCGCCGGTGCGCCCCAGCGCGCCATCGCGACGAGTGCGAGCGCGGTGGTGGTCAGCCCCGTGAGCAGCACGCGCCGGTCGCCCCAGCGATCCGTCAGGAGTCCCCAAGGAAGCTCGCTTAGCACGATGCCAAGTCCCAGCATGCCGAGCACGACGCCCAGTTCACCCGTACCGATGTGGTAACCAGAGCGGATCAACACGCCCGTTGCGGGAATGCCGCCGAGCGCTGCCGCAAAACTGGCGTTGGCCGCCACGCCCACCGCAAGCACTTTCCAGCGATGTGCCGCGCCCCGCGTTGTACTTCGTCCCATGATGACCTCCAGAAAACGGTTGACTGAGGGCATCGTAGAGGCGCAACATCCATCGGAAAAGCGGGAAATTCCAATTTATAAATTCGGAATTTCCGAATCATGAGATGGCAGGAAAGACCCCGGATCAAGCTGAACCATGAACGCACGCGGTTTCGATCTCGCGCAGTTGCGCACATTCATCGCCGTTACCGAAGCGGGCAGTGTTTCCGCGGGGGCGGAGCGGGTGTTCCTTTCGCAGTCGTCGGTGAGCGAGCAGTTGAAGAAGCTCGAAGAGCGCGTGGGCCAGCCGCTTTTCGTGCGCAGCAAGCAGGGCATGTCCGCCACGCCTGCGGGCGCGAAGCTGCTCGACCACGCGCGCCGCATCGTCGCGCTTTGCGACGCCGCCTTCGACGACATGCTCGGCCGCACGCTCGACGGCGAGGTGCGCATCGCGATCACGGACTATTACCGGCCGCACGACGTCGCCGAGATCATCCGGCGCTTCGCAAACCAGCATCCGCGCCTGCGCCTGCACGTGACCGTGCTGCCGAGCGCCGTGATCGACAGCAGCGCCGACGACAATGCCTACGACATCGGGCTATCTCTGCGGCTGATGGAGGAAGGCCGCGGCACGCACAAGAGCACAGCGATACGGCGCGAAAAACTGGTGTGGGTAGGCGCGGCGCAAACGCTGCGCGAGCGGCCTATGCTCACGCCGCCCTGGCCGCTCGTGCTGCTGCCGGCGACCTGCCAGTTGCAGCGCCGTGTCGTGAGATTACTCGACGAAGCGCGCATGCCCTACCTGATTTCGCATTCGGCTTCGGGCGTGGCCGGGCTGCAGCTCGCGCTCAAGGCGGGCTTGGGGATCTCGTGTCTGAACGAGTCGGCGATCGGCGAAGGACTGATGGCGTGCCCGGCTTCATTCGGCTTGCCCGCACTGCCAGCGGCCGAATTTCATCTGTTGCCGGGGCGGCCCGGCGAGTCCGCGCACGTGACGAACGCGCGCGCGGCGCTCGCGGAACTGCTCGGCTGAGGCGCCCCTGCTAGGTAAACCGGTCGCATTAACCGGCGGCCTGTACCAGCTCCGCAAAACGCAGCAGATCGACGTTGCCGCCGGAGATGAGCACACCCACGCGCTTGCCGCGCACGTCCACCTTCCCGTGCAGCACCGCCGCCGCCGCGAGGCAACCCGTGGGCTCGACCACGAGCTTCATGCGGCTCGCGAAGAACTTCATCGTGTCGACGAGTTCCGCGTCGCTCACCGTGACGATCTCGCTCACGCGCTCGCGAATCACCGCGAAAGTCAGGTTGCCGAGGTGCTGGGTTTGCGCGCCGTCGGCGAGCGTCTTCGGCGTGTCGATGTGGACGATCTCACCCGTCTTCAGGCTGCGCTGACCGTCGTTGCCGGCCTCCGGCTCGACGCCGATCACCGTGCACGCGGGCGAGAGCCCATGCGCGGCGGTCGCACAGCCCGACAGCAGCCCGCCGCCGCCAAGCGGCGTGATCAGCAGATCGAGTTCGCCCGCTTCCTCGAAGAGTTCCTTCGCGGCCGTGCCCTGCCCGGCCATCACGTGCGCATGGTCGTAGGGCGGAATCAGGGTGAGGCCGCGCTCAGCGGCGAGCCGCTTGCCGAGCGCCTCGCGGTCCTCGGTGTAGCGGTCGTAGAAGACAACCTCGCCGCCATAGCCGCGCGTTGCCTCCACCTTCACGGCGGGCGCGTCGTGCGGCATCACGATCACGGCCTTCACGCCGAGCAGGCGCGCCGACAGCGCGATCGCCTGCGCATGGTTGCCCGAAGAAAACGTGATCACGCCGCCCGCCTTCTGCTCCGGCGTGAACTGCGCAATCGCGTTATAAGCGCCGCGGAACTTGAACGCGCCCATGCGCTGCAAGTTCTCGCATTTGAAGAAAAGCTGCGCGCCCGTGCGTTCGTTCGCGGTTCGCGAAGTCAGAACCGGCGTGCGATGCGCGACGCCACGCAGGCGTTCGTGGGCGGCGGCGACGTCTTCGAAGGTAATCGGCAGAGTGCTCATGGTCGTTCTTCGGCTGGCAGGTAGGTGTAGACGGTCGAGCGCGCAACGCCGAGCGTGGTGGCCACGTCGGCGAGCGCATGACGCAGGTTCAGAAGTCCGTTCGCCGCGAGTTCGCGCACGGCCTCACGGCGCTGCGCGAGCGTCATGCCGATAGGCGTGGTGTTGCGCGTGGCGGCGAAGCGTTCGAGCGCCTCGCGCACGCAGCCTGCGGCGCGCGGCGCGAGCGTTTCGGTCACGGGCGCGGCCGTGCTGGTCTGGATCAGTTGGCCGAGGCCCGCCGTTACCGCGCCGATCAGCGAGACATCCATGTTCAGGCAGAGCGCCGCGACGTACTCGCCCGCGCTGTTCTTGAGGCCGATGGACGTGCTTTTGGCCGGACGCCCATCGGGAAAGCGGTTCGGATAGTTGGCGACGACTTCGGGAAAGCCGGAGTCGGTGATGCGCGCGAGACCCATTTCAGTGGCGGCGTCGCCGACTTGTCGTCCTGACAGATTGTTCGCGATCGCCACGACGGAATGCTCGGGCCGCGTGAGGTCGTGCAGCACCACCTCGACGAGCGGCGCGAGCGTCTGGCCGAGCGCAGCGACGATCTTCTCGCCTTCGCGCAGGAGCAGCGCGTTTTCGTCAGTGGAATGGCCAGAACGGGGTTTGCGGATTGGCATCATGATGTTGGACATTTTGACAGTTAATGACTGAATGTCAATTGTTTGAATGGATCGCTCAGCGTTGTCGTGCATGGCCGCCCGACGCGCGAAAAAAAACCCCGCCCGAAGGCGAGGTCAATCAGACACGGAGATAAACCACACACTGCATTGCCACTCAGACCGTGAAGCGCTCGCTGACGAACTGCGCAGACGGCACGCGCGAACTCGCCGCGACCGCCTGTGCGGCGCTCACCATCGCGGGCGGACCGCAAACGTAGAGATCGGGCGCCGCTCCTTCGCCAGCGAGCGCGGCGGCCAGCGCTTCGACAGGAGTGCTGTGCGAGCCTTGCCAGCCATCGGGCGCTTCGCGCACGCAAAGCTCGACGCGCAGTTGCGGCAGCGCCGCCCGAAGCGCGTCCAGTTCGTCGAGCATGAAAAGCTCGCTCTCGCGATTCACGCCGAAGAACAGGCGTGCGTCGTTCATTTCGCCGTATTCGGCCATGCGGCGCAGCATCGAGAGCACGGGAGCGAGGCCCGTGCCACCCGCCACGAACCAGCGCGGGCGCAAACTATCGGCGATCAAACCGAAACCGCCTTGCGGGCCGTGAACGGTGAGCACGTCGCCGGGCTGCGCCCGATCGCGCAGATACGCCGAAAACTCGCCTTGCGGCCGCAGCCGGATCAGGAATTCGAGGCGCCCTTCCCAGTTGCTCGTGTTGGCAAGCGAGAACGGGCGCTTCACGCGAGCCTCGGGCAACTCCAGCTCCGCGAACTGGCCCGCTTCGAACTCGGCGGCGCTGCCGCTGGTGTCGTCGGCGTCGAGAAGCAGTTCGAGACGGCGCGTGTCGTCGGCGATCGTTTCCAGCGCGGCGATGCGCGCCGTGCGCGTGGCGACCGGTCGCAGCAACACCTTCGTGTGATCGTACGGCGCGGCGACGCGCAAGTCGGCCGAAGGCCTCGTGCGGCACAGCAGAACCGCCTGCGGGTCGGCCGAGGGAAGCGCGTCCGCGCTGTGATCGCCGAGCGTGTACGTGCCTTCGGTCACGGTGGCGTGGCACGCGCCGCAGCTGCCGCGCCGGCACTGCGACGGCAGCGTGATGTCCGCCGCCGCCGCCGCGCTCAGCACGTCCTGCCCCGGCTCGCACGCGAAGCCGAACGCCTGGCCGTCGCGCGTGGTGAGCTCGATTTGATAACTCATGACGTTTTCACCCGCGCTCAAGCGGCCTTGCGTGCAAGGGCCGCGTTCAGGTCCGCTTGCGCATCGCCGATTGGCGAGATGCCGAACTGCTTGACGAGAATGTCAAGTACGTTCGGCGTGAGGAAGGCTGGCAGCGTCGGTCCGAGATGGATGTTGCGCAGGCCGAGCGCGAGCAGCGTGAGCAGCACCGCGGCGGCCTTCTGCTCGAACCACGACACCACGAGCGTGAGCGGCAGGTCGTTCACGCCGCAGTCGAAGGCCTTCGAGAGCGCGATGGCGATCTGGATCGCCGAGTAGCTGTCGTTGCACTGGCCCAGATCGAGCAGGCGCGGAATGCCGCCGATGTCGCCGAACTCGTGACGGTTGAAGCGGTACTTGTTGCAGCCGAGCGTCATGACGACGGTGTCGTCCGGTGCGCCCTGCGCGAATTCTGTGTAGTAGTTGCGGCCGGGCGCGGCGCCGTCGCAGCCGCCGATCAGGAAGAAGTGGCGGATCTGACCGGCCTTCACGGCGTCGATCACCTTGTCGGCCACGCCGAGCACCGCGTTGCGCGCAAAGCCGATGGTGATGGTCTCCTGCGGCGCCGTTTCGCGGAAGCCCGGCAGCGCGAGCGCGGCTTGCACGACCGGCGCGAACGCGTGATGTTCGAGATGGCGCACGCCGGCCCAACCCACCGGGCCCGTCGTGAAGATGCGCTGACGATACTGCGGCAGCGGCTCGATCAGGCAGTTGGACGTCATCAGGATCGGGCCGGGGAAGTTCGCGAAGTCCGATTGCTGATCCTGCCAGGCGCCGCCGTAATTGCCAGCGAGATGCGCATACGCCTTGAGCTTCGGGTAAGCGTGCGCGGGCAGCATTTCGCCGTGCGTATAGATCTGTACACCGGTGCCCTGGGTCGCTTCGAGCAGCGCCTCCAGATCGCCGAGGTCGTGGCCGGAAACCAGAATTGCCTTGCCCGCGGCCGGCGTCACGCGTACGGCAGTGGGTTCGGGCATGCCGAAGCGGCCCGTGTTGGCCGCGTCGAGCAACTCCATTACCTTCAGGTTCAGGTTACCGAGGGCGAGCGCGTGCTCGAGCAGGTCGCCCGCCTGCGTCGGTTCGCTCGCGAGAAACACGAGCGCGGCTTCGACGCCCGCGTAGACTTCCTCGCTCTCGTAACCGAGCACGCGCGCGTGATGGGCGTATGCACACACGCCCTTGAGACCGTAGAGCACGAGTGCGCGCAAGCCCACGACATCCTCGCCCACCTGCGGGAGCCCGGCATTGATGCCGACGAGCGCGGCCTGCGCCTGCAATTCGGCGAGATCGTTGCCCGGTTGCCAAAGCGCTGCGCCACCCGGCTGCGCAGCGGCCACGCCTTGCGCGAGCGCCTCACAGGTCGACTTCACGCGATCGCGATGTTGCGCGGCCTCGCGCAGCATCGCCACGAAACGGCTGGCGTTGAAGTTGACGTTGGTGAGCGTCGTGAACAGCGCGTAGAGCATGAAGCGGTCCGCTTCGCGATCGGGGCTGCCGAGGCCGCGCGCGAGCGCGCCGTACTGTGCGATGCCCTTGGCTGCGTAGATCAGCAGGTCTTGCAGATCCGCAGTCGTCGCGTCCTTGCCGCAGTTGCCCTTGGCCGAGGCGCACCCCGGGGTGGCCTGGGTGCGGTCGGTCTGTTCACATTGATAGCAAAACACGGCTTTCTCCTTTTCCTTGTGGGTGACGGCGCGAGCAGTCTTGTAAGATGCAAAATTAATGCATCTTTTTAATGGTGACGTGCAGGCGGGAGTTTTGCCGTGACAAAAATCAGAAAACATGTCGCTTCAGGCAAAGAAGCGACTGTGTGTGCGAAAACGCCGCAGCGGGTCGGCGCTCGGTTCGGAGAGACAAATGAAA
The DNA here is from genome assembly GCF_021390645.1 of Paraburkholderia flagellata. Classification (GTDB taxonomy): domain Bacteria; phylum Pseudomonadota; class Gammaproteobacteria; order Burkholderiales; family Burkholderiaceae; genus Paraburkholderia; species Paraburkholderia flagellata. Next base: position 332,231 of record NZ_JAJEJT010000001.1, on the reverse strand, counting down.
AGCCCCGGCCCGACCTTGCGGTCGAACCGGGGCTTCAGGCCGAGCAGATACGCTCTGACGCTTTAAAACGGAATATCGTCGTCCATCTCGTCGAAGCCGCCGCCTGCCGGCGCGCTCGAACGGCCACCGCCTGCGCCGCCACCCGCGCCGCCACCGCTCGAACGCGGCGCGCCGCCGCCGCCCGAAGCACGGCCACCGCCGCGCGGAGCGGACTGCTGGCTGTAGCCGCCGTCGTCGCCCATGTCGCTGCCCGCCGCCGCGCCGCCGCTGCGGCCGCCCAGCATCTGCATCTGGTCGGCGACGATTTCCGTCGAGTAACGGTCGGTGCCGTCCTGCGCCTGCCACTTGCGCGTGCGGATACGGCCTTCGATATACACCGACGAGCCCTTCTTCAGGTACTCCGAGACGATCTCGGCCAGACGCCCGAAGAACGACACGCGGTGCCATTCGGTCATTTCCTTGAACTCGCCGGACGCCTTGTCCTTGTAGCGGTCGGTCGTGGCGAGGCGGATGTTCGCCACGGCGTCGCCGCTCGGCAAATAGCGCACTTCCGGCTCGGCGCCGAGGTTGCCGACGAGGATCACCTTGTTCACGGATGCCATGAATTTCTCCTGTTTGATTCCGTTGCGAGGAGCGGCCGCGCGGTGCGCGCCGGCGAGCGCCCGATGTGTCTCGAGCGCCTTCGCCGGTCGCGGACCGCCTCCGCGAATTGCGTTGCTGTGAACCGTTGGTTCTAACTCAGGGCCGCCTGGCTTTAAGCGCGTTTGGCTTCAGCCCGCTTGGGCGGCGCCTTCATATTGGCCGCGATTATAAGCCAGCACAAGACGAGCCCCGAACACGCGTAGAACACGGCGCTCGCGCCGTCGTGCTTGAGGAGCCATCCACCCACCACGCCGCCGAGCGCGAGCCCGATCGACTGCGTCGTGTTGTACACGCCCGTGGCCGCGCCCTTGCGGTTGCCCGGCGCGAGCTTCGAGACGAGCGAAGGCTGCGAAGCCTCCAGAATGTTGAAGCCCAGGAAATACACGAACAGCACGGCCGACACGATGACAAGTGTATGCGCGAGCGAGCCGAGCAAAAGCTGGCCGATCAGGATAAGACCGATCGCAGAAACGAGCACGGGCTTCATCTTGCCCCGCTTCTCCGCGACGATGATGGCCGGCACCATCATGACGAACGCGAGGCCCATGACCGGCAGATAGATCTTCCAGTGCGACGCGACCGGCAGGCCCGCATCGACAAGCAGGCGCGGCACGACGAGAAAAAGCGCCGTTTGCGTGGCGTGCAGCACCAGCACGCCGAAGTTCAGGCGCAGCAGTTCCACGTTGTGCAGCACCTCGGCAAACGGGGCGCGCACGTGCACGGGCTTGTGCGGCGCGTCGGGCACGACCCAGATCACCACGCCCACCGCGAGAATCGAGAACACGCCAACCAGCGCGAACAGGCCGCTCATGCCGACCCAGTGGAACACGATCGGCGCGCCCACGATCGCCACGGCGAACGACATGCCGATCGAGCCGCCCACCATCGCCATGGCCTTGGTGCGGTGCTCCTCGGCGGTCAGGTCGGCGATGAACGCCAGCACCGCCGAAGAAACCGCGCCCATGCCCTGAATCACCCGGCCGACGATGATCCACACCATGTCGTGCGCGCCCGCCGCGACGAAACTGCCGATCGCGAAGATGACGAGGCCGGTGGCGATGACAGGCTTTCTGCCCACCATGTCCGACACCCAGCCGTAGAAAATATAGAGAAGCGACTGCGTGACGCCGTACGCGCCGAGCGCGATGCCGACCAGCAGAAGGTTGTCGCCGCCGGGAACGGTTTTGGCGTAGACGGAGAACACCGGCATGATCATGAAGAGACCGAGCATGCGCAGCGCGAAGATCGCCGCGAGCGATACGGTCGCGCGCAACTCGGGCGCGCTCATGCGTGAGGATGTAGCGGGTGAATTGGAGGACATCGGAGCGTTATGTGTTTGGACCGCAAGTGCCCGCACGTTTGTTGACCGGGACGCTCCCTGACGCGCCTCTTTCGAGGCCCTTGCACTTGCCGCTCCGGGCCCTTTCAAAGACCGTCAGCAAGCCGTAACGGCGGTCTGGAAAAGTCGTTATAGTAGCAGGTTTGGTTTCCCTCTCTCCCGCAGGTTCATGGAACAGATCCGTATCCGTGGGGCCCGAACCCACAACCTGAAGAACGTCAATCTGGACCTGCCGCGCCACAAGCTCGTGGTGATCACCGGGCTGTCGGGCTCGGGCAAGTCCTCACTGGCCTTCGACACGCTCTACGCGGAAGGCCAGCGGCGCTACGTGGAGAGCCTTTCGGCCTACGCGCGCCAGTTCCTGCAGCTCATGGAGAAGCCGGACGTCGACCTGATCGAGGGTCTGTCGCCGGCTATTTCCATCGAGCAGAAGGCGACGTCGCACAACCCGCGCTCCACGGTCGGCACCGTCACCGAGATCCACGACTATTTGCGGCTGCTGTACGCACGCATCGGCACGCCCTACTGCCCGGACCACGAGATTCCGCTGGAGTCGCAAAGCGTCTCACAGATGGTGGACGCCGCGCTCGCCCTGCCCGAAGAAACGAAGCTGATGATCCTCGCGCCCGTGATCGTGGACCGCAAGGGTGAGCACGCCGAACTCTTCGACGACATGCAGGCGCAGGGTTTCGTGCGCTTTCGGGTGCGCTCGGGCGGCGGCACGGCCAACGAAGGGGAAGCGAAGATCTACGAGGTGGAGTCGCTGCCCAAGCTCAAGAAGAGCGAGCGCCACACCATCGACGTGGTGGTGGACCGCCTGAAGGTGCGCCCCGACATGAAGCAGCGTCTCGCGGAATCGTTCGAAACCGCGCTGCGCCTGGCCGACGGCCGCGCTATCGCGCTCGAAATGGACACGAACCGCGAGCACCTGTTCAGCTCGAAGTTCGCGTGCCCGATCTGCTCGTATTCGCTGCCGGAGCTGGAGCCGCGCCTTTTCTCGTTCAACAACCCGATGGGCGCGTGCCCCGAGTGCGATGGTCTCGGCCAGATCACGTTCTTCGATCCGAAGCGCGTGGTGGCGCACCCGTCCCTTTCGCTCGCGGCAGGCGCGGTGAAGGGCTGGGACCGGCGCAACCAGTTCTACTTCCAGATGCTGCAGAGTCTCGCGGCGTTCTACGACTTCGACATCGACACCGCGTTCGAGGAGTTGCCGGAGAAAGTGCGCAAGATCCTGCTCTACGGCTCGGGCAAGCAGGAGATTCCGTTCTCGTACATCAACGAGCGCGGCCGCACTTCGGTGCGCGAGCACGTCTTCGAAGGGATCATCCCGAACCTGGAGCGCCGCTACCGCGAGACCGACTCGGCTGCCGTGCGCGAGGAGCTTTCGAAGTACCAGAACAACCAGGCGTGCCCGCACTGCGAAGGCACGCGCCTGCGCCGCGAAGCGCGCTTCGTGCGCATCGGCGGCGGTGAAGACGCGCGCGCCATTTACGAAGTGAGCGGCTGGCCGCTGCGCGACACGCTCGGCTACTTCCAGACGCTGCGCCTCGAAGGCGCCAAGCGCGAGATCGCCGACAAGGTGGTCAAGGAAATCGTCGCGCGCCTCATGTTCCTCAACAATGTCGGGCTCGACTATCTTTCGCTCGAACGCAGTGCCGAGACGCTTTCCGGCGGCGAAGCGCAGCGCATCCGCCTCGCCTCGCAAATCGGGTCGGGCTTGACGGGTGTGATGTACGTGCTCGACGAGCCCTCCATCGGCCTGCATCAGCGCGACAACGACCGCCTGATCTCCACGCTCAAGCATCTGCGCGACCTCGGCAATTCGGTGATCGTCGTCGAGCACGACGAAGACATGATCCGCATGGCCGACTACGTGGTCGACATGGGCCCGGGCGCGGGCGTGCACGGCGGCATGGTGATTTCGCAGGGCACGCCCGGGGAAGTCGAGCACGACCCGGCCTCGATGACGGGCCAGTACCTGTCGGGCGCGCGCCGCATCGACTATCCCGATGAGCGCATCGAGCCCGGCGAGCGCCATCTGCGCATCGTCGAGGCCTATGGCAACAACCTCAAGCACGTCACGCTCGACCTGCCGGTGGGCCTGCTCACCTGCGTGACGGGCGTTTCGGGCTCTGGCAAATCCACGCTCATCAACGACACGCTTTATCACGCCGTGTCGCAGCATCTGTATGGATCGTCGGCGGAGCCGGCGCCGTTCGAAGCGATCGAAGGCCTGGAGCACTTCGACAAGGTCATCAACGTCGACCAGTCGCCGATCGGCCGCACGCCGCGCTCGAACCCGGCCACCTATACGGGCCTCTTCACGCCCATCCGCGAGCTGTTCGCGGGCGTGCCGGCCGCCAAGGAGCGCGGCTACGAGTCGGGCCGCTTCTCGTTCAACGTGAAGGGCGGGCGCTGCGAAAGCTGCCAGGGCGATGGCGTGCTGAAGGTGGAAATGCACTTCCTGCCCGACGTGTACGTGCCCTGCGACGTCTGCCACGGCAAGCGCTACAACCGTGAAACGCTGGAGATTCAATACAAGGGCCGGAACATCAGCGAAGTGCTCGACATGACCGTTGAAGCCGCCTACGAGTTCTTCAAGGCGGTGCCGGTGGTGGCGCGCAAGCTCAAGACGCTGCTGGACGTCGGTCTTGGGTATATCCGCCTCGGCCAGTCGGCCACCACGCTCTCGGGCGGCGAGGCGCAGCGCGTGAAGCTTTCGCTCGAACTTTCCAAGCGGGACACGGGGCGCACGCTGTATATACTCGACGAGCCGACCACTGGCCTGCACTTCCACGACATCGCACTTTTGCTGGAAGTGATTCACCGGCTTCGCGATCAGGGCAACACGGTGGTCATCATCGAGCATAATCTCGATGTCATCAAAACTGCCGACTGGGTCGTGGACATGGGACCGGAAGGCGGCGCGGGCGGTGGGCAGATCGTGGCCCAGGGGACGCCCGAACAGGTGGCGAAATCGAAGGCAAGCTTCACGGGCCGCTATCTCGCGCCGCTGCTCAAGCGCCAGATTGCCGCGCTGGACACGGCCTCGGGAAAATGACGCGCTAAGCGCACAGGCAACGAGGCCGGAAATTTAGCAGTAGAAATAGCTGCCACAACAACGGGTCGGGGGCGCGTGTGCCCCAGAAGTTTGGAGACGGAATACACCCAATATGGTCAAGCGCAACGAAGCGACCGAAGATAAACAGGTGCGCGACCTGCGGCCAAGGCCGGTCAGGCTCACGAGTGACATGAGCCTGCCGAAACTTTCGGCAGTGGAGATCGGCAGCTATGTGACCGCGCTCGCCGGCATGCTGGCGGTGCTGCACCTGAACCTGCTCGGCGCGCTGCTCGCGGGGATGCTCGTCTTCCAGCTCGTGCATACCATTTCGCCGCTCATCGAGCGGCGCATGTCGAGCAGCCGCGCACGCTGGCTCTCCGTGGTGCTGGTCTCCATCGTGATCGTGGGCATACTCACGGGGCTCACCGTGGGCGTGATCGAGCAGTTCGAAAGCGACGTGCCGAGTGTGCAGAAGGTCATGGCGCAGATGATGACGTTCGTCGACCAGGCGCGCGGGCGCATTCCCGAGTCCATTGCCGCCTATCTGCCCGTGGACGTCGCCCAGATGAAGCTCAAGGCGCTCGCGCTCATGCACGAGCACGCCACGCAGCTAGGCCAGGGCGGCAAGAACGCCGCGCGCATCTTTGGGCATATCGTGATCGGCATGATCATCGGGGCGATCATCGCTATCGGCGCGCAGAAGAACGCCACGCGGCTGCCGCTTTCCACGGCGTTCGTCACGCGCGTGGCGCGTTTCGCCGACGCGTTTCGCCGCATCGTGTTCGCGCAGGTGAAGATTTCGGCCATCAACACGGTGTTCACCGGCCTCTTCCTCCTGCTCGCACTGCCGGTGTTTCACGCGCCGCTGCCGCTCGCGAAGATGCTGGTCGTCGTGACCTTCGTGGTGGGCCTGCTGCCCGTGATTGGCAACCTGATCTCGAACACGCTGATCGTCGCCATCGCACTCACCGTGAGCCTGCCGGCGGCGGTCACGGCGCTCGTGTTCCTCATCCTGATCCACAAGCTCGAATACTTCCTGAACGCGCGCATCGTGGGCGGCCAGATCGAGGCGCGCACGTGGGAGCTGCTCGTCGCAATGCTCGTGATGGAAGCCGCGTTCGGTATTCAGGGCGTGATTGCCGCGCCAATTTTTTACGCGTATATCAAGCGCGAACTCATCTATCTGCGGCTCGTCTGAGCGTGCATCGCTGAAAAAAATGGCCCCTCCGGGGCCATTTTTGTTCGCGCCGTAAAAGCCAGTGCTCAGCGGAACACGACCGTCTTGTGCCCGTTGAGCACGATGCGATGCTCCACGTGCCACTTCACCGCGCGCGCGAGCGTCACGCATTCCACGTCGCGGCCAATGGCTGTGAGCTGGTCCGGCGTCATGTTGTGGTCCACACGCTCCACTTCCTGCTCGATGATCGGGCCTTCGTCGAGATCGGACGTCACATAGTGCGCCGTCGCGCCAATGAGCTTCACGCCGCGGTCGAACGCCTGGTAGTACGGCTTCGCGCCCTTGAAGCTCGGCAGGAACGAATGGTGAATGTTGATCGCGCGGCCTTCGAGCGCCCGGCAAAGCTGCGGCGAGAGGATCTGCATGTAGCGCGCGAGCACCACGAGATCGACGCCTTCGCTGTTCACCACTTCGAGCACGCGCGCTTCCTGCGCGGCTTTGTCGGCATCCGTGCCGCCGAGGAGCGGGAAGTGATGGAACGGAATGTTGTAGCTCGCGGCGAGCTGATAGAAGTCCTTGTGATTCGAGATGATCGCCGGAATCTCGATAGGCAGCTGGCCCGTGCGATAGCGGAACAGCAGATCGTTCAGGCAATGGCCGATCTTCGAGACCATGATGACGACGCGCGGCTTCACGTTCGCGTCATGGAGTTCCCAACGCATGCCGAACTCTTGCGCGAGCGGCTCGAACGCGCTGCGCAGGCCGTCGAGGCCCGGGTCGCCGCCCACCTGCTGGAAATGCACGCGCATGAAGAACTCGCCCGTGTGGCTGTCGCCGAACTGGGCCGAGTCGAGAATATTGCTGCCGCGATCGAACAGAAAGCCCGACACGGCATGCACGATGCCCGGCCGGTCGGCGCACGACAGTTTGAGGATGAAGCTGTGTTCGGTCGACATGACCTTGGTTACTCCCGTCAATACTTTGGCGTTTCTAAAAGGGCTTTGGGCTTTGCAAAAAGAACCGGCGCCCTTTCACAGCGTCGGCGGTTCGAAGATCGCGGCAATGCCCTCGCACGCGTCTTCGTCGATCCATTGGCGGCGCAGCAGGCAGTCGAGCGTCGCGAGGCTCGCATCCACCGTCATCGCACCTTCCTCGATCCAGCGCGCGGCTTCGTCGATACGCGCGAGGCGATGCTCACCCACTTCACCGTCCTGGTTGTGCGGCACGAAGTCGGCCGGGAGCATGAGATCGTAGATGAAGATCTGCTCGGCTTGCGTGCCTTCGGGCAGCGACTGCAGCACGTGCACGGTGCGGCCCGCGCGCGCCTCGCGCGCCAGGTCCTCGGCAATGCCCGCCTCTTCCCAGCATTCCTTCACGAGCGTGGCCTCGATGCCGAAGCCCCAGCTGATGCCGCCCGCCACGACGTTATCCAGCATGCCGGGGTCGGTGGCCTTGGTGTCGCTGCGTCGCGCAATCCACAATTGCGGCGCGCCGGGCGGCACGGAATCTGCGTATTCTACGACGCCGTTCAGATGCACCGCGTACGTCATCGTGCCGAAAAAGCGCGAGGCCGCGCGTTCGATAAAGGCTAGCGGCGGCGCGTCGAATGCGTTGCGGATTGCGTAGGTTTCGTTGCGCCAGCCCGGAATGTGCCCTTGCGACGCGAGTGCGCCGATCACCGAGCCAAGCGCGGCGCTACGAGCATCGACGCTATCGAACTGTGGTGCGAGCGTGATGCGCGCGCTATGCGCGTCGCCGTCGATCTCGAACACGTCGGGCCAGCGTGCGAGCAGCGCCACGTCGTTCTCGCGTATCCAGCCCACGCGCTCGTCACCGATATGAAACGGCAGATGCGCGCCGACATCGAAACGCCGCGCGTCGATAATGCAAGGCAAGGTCATCGATCAGGACTCCGTAGATCAGTCACGCAGGGCGATACGAATGCCGATGGCGATGAACGTCAGGCCAGCGAGACGATCGAGCCACAAGCCCGCACGCGGGCGGCGCTTGAGCCAGCCGCCGATCGTGCCCGCGCACAGCCCGAAGAGGGAGAACACCACGACCGTCTGCGCCATGAACACGAGGCCGAGTTCGAGCATCTGCAGCGTGACGCTTTGCGCGCCATGCGCATCGACGAACTGCGGCAGGAACACGACGAAGAACAGCGTCACCTTCGGATTCATCATGTTGCCGAGCACGCTCTGGCGAAAGATCGCGCCAAGCGGCTGGCGCGGCCGGTCGCCAGCGGCAGCGAGGCCCTGGCTGCGCAGCGCCTTCACGCCAATCCACACGAGATAAGCGGCGCCCGCGAGCTTGAGGATCTGGAACGCGAGCGGCGAGGAGCGCAGCACGGCGGCCACGCCGAGTGCGGCGAGCGTAATGTGGAACGTCACGCCCGTGGCAAAGCCGAGCGCGGCCACGAGGCCGGCGGCGCGGCCCTGCGAAATGCCGCGCGCGAGCACCTGGAGGTTGTCGGGGCCCGGCGCGAAGGTGATGGCGATGGACGTGGCGAGAAAGAGCGCGAAATTCGGCATGAGATCGACTCGTGGCGTGATGCGTTCGGGCTTCAGTGGCCGCCGAAGGCGGTCACGGTGAAGAGCGGCAGGCCGGCATCGGTGAGCAACTTCGAGCCGCCCAGATCCGGCAAGTCGATGATCGCAGCGCCCTCCACCACGCTCGCGCCGAGGCGTTCGAGCAGCAGCTTGCCGGCCATCATGGTGCCGCCGGTGGCGATCAGGTCATCGACGATCACGACGCGGTCGCCCTTGCCGCAGGCGTCCTCGTGAATCTCGACGGTCGCTTCGCCGTATTCGAGCTTGTAGGTCTCGGAAACGGTCTTGTACGGCAGCTTGCCGATCTTGCGGATCGGAATGAAGCCCACGTTCAGCTCGTAAGCGACGATCGGCCCGATGATGAAGCCGCGCGCATCGAGCCCGGCCACGTAGTCGAGCTTCGCATCGACATAGCGTTCGACGAACAGGTCGATCAGCACGCGCAAGCCCTTCGGATGGCCGATGAGCGGCGAGATGTCGCGGAACTGCACTCCCGGCTGAGGCCAGTCGGGCACCGTGCGGATCAGGCTCTTCACGAACTGGGCGGCTTCAGCGCTCGGGTTCGCAGGTGCGTTGGACATGATTTCTCCGGGTAGTAACTAGTAAGGAACAACGGTAGGACGGTTTAACCGGGGCAGAACCCCAAAAGCGCGACGTCTAGACGGGGAGGCGATCGTGGCAACGGCGGCTTATCAGGCCGCCGCCGCACCCGCGCCGGCCGCGCCCGGCTTGCGATGCCGCGAAAGCCGCTCCTCGGCCTGCGCGAGCTGCTCGGGCAAACCGCGCAGCACGACGATGTCGGCCTCGCGCAGCTTGGTCGATGGGTCCGGTTCCACGCCGCGAATGCCGTGGCGGCGAATCGCCGTCACCTCGACGCCAAGCTCGTACAGGCCCAGCTCCGCGAGCGTGCGGCCCACGGCATCGGCCCGCTCGTCGACCGGTACGGATTGTAGCCGCACCTGCTCGTGACCGTCCTCGCCCACATCGTCGGTGCCGTGGAAGTAGCCGCGCAGGAGGCTGTAGCGCTCGTCGCGCAGTTCCTCCACGCGGCGCACCACGCGCCGCATCGGCACGCCCATCAGCACCAGCATGTGCGAGGCGAGCATGAGGCTGCCCTCCACGATCTCCGGGATCACCTCGGTCGCGCCCGCGGCGAGCAGGCGTTCGAGATCGGCGTCGTCGACCGTGCGCACGATCACCGGCAAGGTGGGCTCCAGCTCGTGTATGTGATGGAGCACGCGAAACGCCGATTGCGTATTGGCATACGTGATCGCCACGGCAGCCGCACGATGGATGCCCGCCGCGACGAGCGACTCGCGCCGCGCCGCGTCGCCGAACACCACCGACTCGCCCGCCGCCGCCGCGGCCGCCACGCGGTCGGGGTCGAGGTCGAGCGCCACGTACGAGAGGCCTTCGTATTCGAGCATACGCGCGAGGTTCTGCCCCGCGCGGCCATAGCCGCACACGATCACGTGGCCGCTTTGCTTGATGCTTTGCGTGGCGATGCGCGTCATCATCAGTGACTGCTGCATCCATTCCGTCGAAGAGAGGCGCAGCACGATGCGGTCGGCGTTCTGGATCAGGAACGGCGCGGCGAGCATCGAAAGCAGCATGGCCGCGAGGATCGCCTGGAGCAGCGTGGCATCGACAAGATGCTTGTCGAGAATGAGGTTCAGCAGCACGAAACCGAATTCGCCGGCCTGCGCGAGGCCGAGGCCCGTGCGCATGGCCACGCCCGGTGAAGCGCCGAAAATACGTGTGAGCGCCGTGATGAGCACGGCCTTGAGCACGACCGGCCCGAAGAAGAACGCCGCCACCATGAAGGGGTGCTGCCAGATCACGTGCGGGTTGAGCAGCATGCCCGTGGTCACGAAGAAGAGGCCGAGCAGCACGTCGCGAAACGGCTTGATGTCCTCTTCCACCTGGTGCTTGTACGGCGTTTCGGCGATCAGCATGCCCGCGATGAACGCGCCGAGCGCGAGCGAGAGGCCGAACTTGTCGGTGATGAACGCGGCGCCCAGCGTGACGAGCAGCACGTTGAGCACGAACAGCTCCTGCGAGCGGCGCCGCGCGACGATGGTGAACCAGCGCGTCATGAACTTCTGCCCGACGATGAGCAGAATGCCGAGCGCGAGGACGATCTTCACGGCCGCCGTGCCGAGCGACTCGACAAGCGAGGCTGAGGAACCGCCGAACGCCGCGATCACGATGAGCAGCGGCACCACGGCGAGATCCTGGAACAGCAGCACGCCCAGAATGTTGCGGCCGTGCTCCGATTCGATCTCGAGCCGCTCGGAAAGCATCTTGCTGACAATAGCCGTGGACGACATGGCGAGCGCGCCGCCCAGCGCGACGCACGCCTGCCAAGTGATGTGCACCCACGGCTCCAGCACGAGCCCTAGCAGGAGCGCCACCACGATCGTACCCAGCACTTGCGAAAGCCCGAGGCCGAACACGGCGTGACGCATGGCGCGCAGCTTCGAGAGCGAGAACTCGAGGCCAATGGAGAACATCAGGAACACCACGCCGAACTCGGCCAGGTTCTGCGCGCCATGCGTGTCCGGCACGATGCCGAGCGAGCGCGGACCCACGAGAATGCCGACCGTGAGGTAGCCGAGCATCGGCGGCAGATTCAGATAACGGAACAGCACGACGCCAACCACCGAGGCGAGCAGCAGGAACAGCGTCATTTCCAGCGGGGAGATCATCGTGTGAAGCGTCCTCGTTCGTCGGCCGTGGTCTGCGTAAGCGGCGATGCAAATTCCGCCCCGCGCCGGGTCAATGATCGACGCAAAGGCGGCTACATGGGAAGGGCTACGGAAATACCGCTAGGCAAGCCAGGCGGCTCGCGCACGGGGTTTTGGCGCTGGAAGCGCTGGCGCGGCGCGCAGACGCCTTTGCTATACTCCGCGGATGATAGCGAAAATCAATGGCGACCGGGCGCTGAAGCTCGCTCGCAACGTGCTCGACATCGAAGCGGACGCCGTGCGCGGGCTTCGCGACCGGCTCGACGACAACTTCGTCAGCGCGGTCGATCTCATCCTCAGTTGCCGCGGGCGCGTCGTCGTTTCCGGTATCGGAAAATCGGGCCACATTGCCCGCAAGCTCGCGGCCACGCTGGCCTCCACGGGCACCCCGGCGTTCTTCGTGCATCCGGCGGAAGCGAGCCACGGCGACCTCGGCATGGTCACCGCGGACGATGTCTTCATCGGCCTGTCGAACTCCGGTGAATCCGAAGAACTCGTGGCGATCCTGCCGCTCGTCAAGCGCATTGGCGCGAAGCTCATCGGCATGACGGGCAACCGCCCGCAGTCGACGCTTGGCCAGCTCTCCGATGTCCATCTGGACGCCGGCGTGGAAAAGGAAGCCTGCCCGCTGAACCTCGCGCCCACCGCCAGCACGACGGCGGCGCTCGCGCTCTCGGACGCGCTCGCGGTCGCGGTGCTCGACGCACGCGGCTTCGGCGCCGACGACTTCGCGCGCTCGCACCCGGGCGGCGCGCTCGGCCGGCGCCTGCTGACCTACGTGCGCGACGTGATGCGCACGGGCGACGAAATCCCGAAGGTGCGCGACGACGTAACCGTGCGCGACGCCCTCTTCCAGCTCACGGCCAAGCGCATGGGCATGACGGCGGTCGTCAATGCCGACGGCCACGTGCAAGGCATTTTCACCGACGGCGACCTGCGCCGCGTGCTCGAGCGCGTGGGCGATTTCCGCGACCTGCCGATCGCGCAGGTCATGACGAAAGGCCCGCGCACCATCGGCCCGGACCAGCTTGCCGTCGAAGCCGTGGAACTGATGGAGCGCCACCGCATCAATCAGATGCTGGTCGTCGATGCCGAGGGCACGCTGATCGGCGCGCTCAACATGCACGACCTGTTCTCCAAGAAGGTGATCTGATGGCTACCCCACTCGACGCAACCGCGCGCGCCGCGCGTGTGCGCCTCATGATTTTTGATATCGACGGCGTGCTCACCGACGGCGGCCTGCTCTTCACCGGCGCGGGCGACACGATGAAGGCGTTCAACTCGCTCGACGGCCACGGCGCGAAGCTCCTGCGCGAAGCCGGCATCGACACGGCCATCATCACCGGGCGCCGCTCGGAAATCGTCGCCGTGCGCGCGAAGGAACTCAGGATCACGCACCTGTGGCAAGGCGTGGAAGACAAGCGCGTGGCGTTCGCCGAACTGCTCTCGCAAACTGGCATTGCGCCCGAAGCGTGCGGCTACATGGGCGATGACTGGCCCGACCTCGGCGTGATGCTCCAGTGCGGCTTCGCCGCCGCACCCGCCAACGCCCATCCGGATGTGCTTTCGCGCGCCCACTGGGTGTCCGACAAGGTGGGCGGCCACGGCGCCGTACGCGAAGTCACCGACCTGATCCTGCGCGCGCAGAACCGTTACGACGCCATGCTCGCGCAGGCCTGCGCGCCGCTGGCCGGGATGCCGCGATGAACCAGAAGTTCCGCCTCACTTCGCTCGTGCCGCTCGTGTGCGTCGCCGCGCTCGCCGGTTTCACGTGGTGGCTGTTGCAGGCCGTCCAGCCGCGCGAGAAGGAGGCGGCGCCGCGTCCGCTCACGCATACGCCCGACTATTTCGCCGACGACTTCTCGGTGTCCGAACTTGACCAGTCGGGCGCCACGCAGTACCGGCTCACGGCCACGCACATGGTTCACTACGAGGACGACGAAAACAGCGACCTCACGAACCCGGCCGTGCGCGCATTCCAGCCCGGCAAGCCGATCGTCACGGCCACCGGCAAGCGCGGCACGGTCAACGCCGACGCCTCGATCGTCAATCTGTACGACAACGCGCGCATTCTGCGCGCGGCTGGCGCCGGCGACCCGGACATGCAGGCTGATTCCGAGCATTTCAGAGTGCTCGTGAACGACGATGTGATCCTGACCGAAAAGCCGGTTAAACTTCGACGCGGCCAGTCGGTCATGACGGCCACCAGCGGCATGAACTACAACAATGTCTCCCGGGTCATCCAGCTCTTCGGCAACGTCCGTGGAGCCATCGCCCCGGCTGACTCCGGCGGCTCGTCCTGAACGCCGGGCCGTCCACGCAAGGCACGATTGCATGAACGATTCGCTTCCCCGTCCACTGAACGGCCGTTCGCCTCACGCACGCCGCGCACGCTTCGCGGCGCTGATGGCGCTCGCCAGCGCGCTGCTGTTCGCCGGCCTCGCGCCCGCGGCTCACGCCGAGCGCGCCGACAAGGACAAGCCGCTCAATATCGAAGCGGACAACATGACGTATGACGATCTGAAGCAGCAGACCGTCTTCACCGGCCACGTGGTCGCCACCAAGGGCACGATCCTCATCAAGGCCGACAAGCTCGTCGTCACGCAGGACCCGCAGGGCTACCAGTTCGCGACCGGCACCGTCGCGCCGGGCACGCCTGCCGAGAAGCTCGCCTACTTCCGCCAGAAGCGCGAAGGCCTCGACGAATATGTCGACGGCACGGCTGAGCGCATCGATTACGATGGCAAGCAGGACCTCACCACGCTCACGACGCGCGCCA